>CAYPDA010000052.1:0-15986 GCA_964409375.1 uncultured Hyphomonas sp. | reverse complement strand
CGGATGTGAAGGTCGACGGTGACAAGATTGTCATCAACGGCAAGCCGATCCTCGTAACCGCGATCCGCGATCCGAAGGACCTGCCCCACCGCGAGCTTGACGTGGATATTGCGATGGAATGTACCGGCATCTTCACCGCGAAGGACAAGGCCGAGGCCCACCTCGCTGCCGGCGCCAAGCGCGTGCTCGTTTCCGCCCCGGCCGAGGGCGCTGACCTGACGGTCGTCTACGGCGTCAACCATGACAAGCTCAAAAAGGAGCACATGGTCGTCTCCAACGCTTCGTGCACGACCAACTGCCTCGCACCGGTCGCCCAGGTGCTGAATGCCGCTATCGGCATCGAGAAGGGCATGATGACGACGATCCATTCCTACACGAACGACCAGCCCTCGCTCGACCAGATGCACAAGGACCTCTACCGGGCCCGTGCCGCCTCGCTGTCAATGATCCCGACCTCGACCGGCGCAGCCAAGGCTGTCGGCCTGGTGCTGCCGGAACTTAAGGGCAAGCTGGACGGCATCTCGGTGCGCGTACCGACGCCGAACGTCTCAGTCGTCGATCTGAAATTCATCTCCAAGAAGAACACGGACGTTCAGGCCGTCAATGACGCCATCATCGCTGCCGCCAGCAGCGGCCCGCTGAAGGGCATTCTCGGGGTGACCGATGTGCCGAACGTGTCATCAGACTTCATCCATGACGCGCGCTCCTCGATCTTCCATCTCGACCAGACCAAGGTGATGGACGGCAATTTCGTGTCGATCATGACCTGGTACGACAATGAATGGGGCTTCTCGACGCGCATGGCCGACACGGCTGTGGCGATGGCGAAGCTGATCTGACCGTTATCCGCTCACCCCCGCGCAGATGGGGGCCCCGGGCGGCTTGACCTGAACTTGATGAGGTCCCCGCTTTTGCGGGGATGCGCGGGACCATAAATGACCTTCAAACGCATCGCTGACGCGGGCAACCTGACCGGCAAGACGGCGCTCGTTCGTGTCGACTTCAACGTGCCCATGGAAAACGGCCTGGTGACGGATGACACGCGCCTGCGCGCTGCGGTCGACACCGTGCAGTCCCTGCGGACCGCCGGGGCGAAGGTCGCCCTGCTCGCCCATTTTGGGCGACCAGACGGCGAGCGCGTTGCAGAGATGAGCCTCGCCCCGGTCGCCGGCGCGTTCGCCCGGGTGCTTGGCGCGAATGTCAGCTTCATTGCCGATTGCAAGGGCGAACATGTGAAAGAGGCGATCGCCCAGTTGCCGCCCGCCGGCGTGATTCTGCTTGAGAACACGCGTTTCTGCAAAGGCGAGGAAAAGGGCGACCTTGAGCTCGCCAGGGAGATCGCCGCGCTCGGCGACCTCTTTGTCAATGACGCCTTCTCCGCCGCCCATCGCCGACATGTAACCACCGCCGTGCTGGCAGACCTCCTGCCCGCCTATGCCGGACTGAACATGGAGGCCGAACTCGACGCGCTCGAAAAGGCGCTCGGGACACCCGAGCGGCCTGTTCTCGCCGTGGTCGGCGGCGCTAAAGTCTCGTCGAAGATCGATCTCCTGAAGAACCTGGTCACACGCGTCGACATGCTCGCCATCGGCGGCGGCATGGCCAACACGTTCCTCGCCGCACAGGACGTGGCCGTCGGCAAGTCGCTTTGCGAGCATGACCTGGCAGACACCGCCCGCGAGATCATGGCGGCTGCGCAAGCCAACAAGTGCGAAATCCTTCTGCCGAAGGACGTCGTCGTCGCGAAGGATTTCAAGGCGCATGCGGAAAATCGCGCCTGCGGCCTGGATGATGTGCAGGCGGACGAGATGATCCTCGATGCCGGTTCTGAAACCGTCGCCGCGCTGGCCCGCGCCATGCAGCGCGCCAGGACGCTCGTCTGGAACGGCCCGCTCGGCGCCTTCGAGCTTTCACCTTTTGACTTCGCCACTGTGGCCGCGGCCCGGACGGCTGCGGATCATGCCAGGACAGGCCGGCTGATCGCGGTCGCCGGCGGCGGCGACACGGTTGCCGCGCTCAATCATGCCGGGGTTGCAGATGATTTCACCTTCGTCTCCACCGCCGGGGGCGCCTTCCTGGAATGGATGGAAGGCAAGGCCCTGCCCGGCGTCGAGGCGCTGCGGAGCTGACCCGGACCGGGACTTTCCGGTGGCCATCTGCGCCCGTTTCGGCGGCAGTTTCGGTCCAAAGGATGCGAAGTGCAGAAGCCTGACAGCATGGCAACCTTGTCAGGGTTTCGCGGCACGGCGCTTGAATATAGGTCAGTCAGAGACGTTCGCGGGCGCGCAGGGCACGTGGGCGATGAAGGCAGGCAAAACCCCTGCGGGGACAACAAAAAAGGTCAATCAGAATGGTGGGCGCAGATATGGCTCTGAAATCAGGCAACCCGGAGATGGCGGCGCAGATCGTCCAGAAGGTCGGCTTCATTGCCGCGCTGGACCAGTCCGGCGGCTCGACGCCGAAGGCGCTCGGCGAATACGGGATCACGCCCGAGGCCTGGTCGAGCGAAGAGGAGATGTACGGCCTGATCCATGAGATGCGGGTACGGATCATCAAATCGCCTGCCTTCACCGGCGACAGGGTCTCGGGCGCGATCCTCTTTGAGCGCACGATGGACGCCAGCGTCGACGGCATACCGACAGCGGAGTATCTCTGGAAACATCGCGGCGTGGTGCCGTTCCTGAAGATCGACAAAGGCCTCGCCGATGAGGCGGACGGCGTCCAGATGATGAAGCCGAATCCCGGCCTCGATGCGCTGCTGACGCGGGCGCTAACCAAGGGTATCTTCGGCACCAAGATGCGCTCGGTTATCAACGGCGCGAACGAGGCCGGCATCCGCGCAGTCGTCTCGCAGCAATTCGAGACCGGCCTGCAGATCCTTGGCCACGGCCTGACGCCGATCATCGAGCCGGAAGTTACGATCACCATCCCGGACAAAGGCCAGGCGGAAGAGATCCTGCGCGGCGAGATCCTGAAACATCTGGACGCCCTGCCCGGCGACCAGCAAGTGCTTCTGAAAGTGTCGCTGCCGACGATCGCGAATTTCTACCGACCGCTGATCGATCATCCCCGTGTCATGCGGGTCGTTGCCCTGTCGGGCGGCTACAGCCGCGAGATTGCCTGCCGCAAGCTCTCCGAGAATACCGGCATGATCGCCAGTTTCTCGCGCGCACTGACCGAGGGCCTTTCCGTCAAGCTGCCAGACGCTGAATTCGACCGCGTGCTCGGCGAGACGATTGACGTCATCTACCAGGCCTCGAAAGCCGGCTGAGGGAAATCTCCTGGGGCTGGCTCTGGACGGCGAAGCGCGGCTTCGCCAATAATGCCTGCTGATCCCGCAAACCCGCCGCTTCCGGCCGGGCGCGGCCAACAGGGGTTGTCCCATGAAACATCTTCGCCTGACGTCTGCTGCGTCTCTGCTGGCTATTGTTGCCGCCGCCTGCACCACGCCGGTCGCCTCGCCCGAACCCGCCGCCGAGCCCGCAACACTGGCAAGCCAGCCCGATCTTCAGGCGCAGGCACGCGCGATGGTGCAGGAACTGGTTCTGGCACCTGAAAGTGCAGACGCGTTTGCAGCGCGCTGCGACGGCGCGATCAGCCTGATCAATGACATGGTCAGCGAGCTTGAAACGCGCACGAGCCCGCCCGGCGCGTCTGACCTCGTCTATCTCGATACGCTGATAGCCGCCGGATTCTCGATCGGCGGCGGCGAATCCAGCATCCTCGCCCAGGCCAATCCCGATGCCGAGATCCGCGCCTCGGGAGAAGAATGCATCCAGAAGTTCGCAGACGTGTTCAGCGACATTTCCCTCTCCCGCCCGATCTATGACCGCCTCGTTGCCATTGACGCCGAAACGCTTGGCGAGAGTGAAGCCTATCTGCTTGAGCGCACTCTGCGCGACTATCGCCGCAGCGGCGTCGACCAGGACGAAGCGACCCGTGACAAGGTCCGCGCGCTGAACCAGCAACTCGCCGACATCAGCCTCGAATTCGGGCGCAATCTTCGCGACATCCAGGGCTCGATCCAGCTCGACTCAGCCGATGAACTCGCCGGCCTGCCGCAGGACTATATCGATGCCCGCCCGCCGGGCGAGGATGGCAAGATCACCATTACGACCGACACGCCGGATCTCGGGCCGATCTTCGCCTATTCGCCGAATGAAGCGCTTCGCAAGCGTTTGATGGAAGTCGCGCGCAACCGGGCCTGGCCGGAAAATGTGGAACCGCTGCGCCGCCTGCTGGAGGCGCGCTACGAGCTCGCCCAGACGCTCGGCTATGACAACTGGGCGGCCTACATCACCGAAGACAAGATGACCGGCTCGCCGGAAGTTGCCGCCGATTTCCTGTCCAATGTCGAAGCAGCCGGACGCGAGGCCGCGCGCATGGAATATGACCGGCTGCTGGCCCTCCAGAAGCAGATGGACCCGTCCGCGACAACCGTGGGCGAATGGAGCAGCGGCTATCTCGCCGAGCAGATCCGGCGCACGGATTACGCCCTCGATGCGCAGGAAGTGCGCCAGTATTTCGCCTATGATGATGTCCGCTCCGGTATCTTCACGATGATGGAGGACTTGTTCGAAATCGAGATCCGCGACTGGACGGATGCCCCCCGCTGGCATGACAGCGTAACCGCGCACGAGATGTACCAGGACGGCATGCTGATCGGGCGCTTCTTCCTCGACATGCATCCCCGCGAAGGCAAGTTCCAGCATGCCGCCGCTTTCCCCATCCGTGTCGGGCCAACGCGCGACGGGGTACCGGTGGCGTCCCTGATGTGCAATTTCCCCGCCGGCGACCATTCGACCGGCCTGATGGAGCACCGGGAGGTCGAAACCTTCCTGCACGAGTTCGGCCACCTCATCCACATGATGGTGTCGGGCCATCCGGAGTTCGCGAACCTGCACATGGGGGGGCTGGAGTGGGATTTTATCGAAGCCCCCTCCCAGATGCTCGAGAACTGGATCTGGGACTATGACACGCTGGCGACTTTTGCAGTGAACGCGGCAGGCGAGACGATCCCGCGCGAACTGGTCGAGAAGATGAACGCCGCGCGCGATTTCGGCACCGGCCTCAACACGCTGCGCCAGCTGGTGTTTGCCGGAGTGTCGCTGAATTATTACAATCGTCCGCCCGCGGAGGTTGACTTCGAGGCGATCTGGGACGAGCGCTCCGCGGCGCTGAGCCCGTTCGAGCGTATTCCCGGCACGCACGCCTATGCCAATTTCGGCCATCTCGATGGCTATTCGGCGATCTACTACACCTATCAATGGTCACTCGCGATCTCGACCGACCTGTTCACCGAGTTCGAGAAGAACGGCCTGCGGGACGCGGAAACTGCGCGGCGTTACCGCGACCTGGTACTGGTGCCGGGCTCGTCCAAGCCGGCGGCAGAGCTGGTGCGAGACTTCCTCGGCCGCGATTGGACGCCGGACGCCTATGAGGCAAGGCTCATCTCGGCCGCCCGCTCCGGCGAGGCGGACTGACGCGGCCTCAGGCCCGCTGGCGGGGCCCGGAGGCCCTCGCCGGCGGTGGCGCGAAGGGGGGTGCGACGAAGCAGAGCGTCAGCTGCCGGGCCAGCGGGGCGACGATGAGGATCGCCGGATAAGCCAGCAGGAACGCCAGCCCCCAGGAGCGCATCCAGCGAGCAAGGAAGTCCGGCGGGACGCCGAGATTGATCGCGGTGATGGCGCCCGACATCAGGAAGCTCATGAAGCAGGCCATGAACAGGCCGAACAGTGGCTGAAAGACCCTGGCGGGCAGTTTCTTTGACATCTGGCGTGCCCCGCTTGATCAACACAGTTCCAATATAGAACTGGTGCTCCGGCTTTTCCAGCCCGCCCGGCGTTGACTTCCGCCGCGCTGCATCGCAAGGCGGCAGGCATGAGTAACAACACCCCTCAGCGCCCGCGCACGCGGCTTTACCTGATCACGCCGCCGCAGATCGCGGACATACCGGCTTTTGGCAGGACGCTGGAAGCGGCGCTCGGCGCCGGTGATGTGGCATCGCTGCAGATACGCCTGAAGGGCAAAGGCGGCGATATCGATCTTGAGGCGACCAGCGCAGTCGGACAGGCCGTGACCGCGATGGCACAGGAGGCCGGCGTCGCCGTGCTCATCAACGACTCGGTGGACCTGGCGAAGGAACTTGGCGCGGACGGGGTGCATGTTGGCTGGGAAGACCTGCCGGTGAAGACCGCCCGGCAAATGCTCGGACCGGATGCCATCATCGGCGCGACGGCGAAAAACTCCTATCACCGCGCCATGCAGGCCGGCGAGGACGGGGCAGACTATGTCGCCTTTGGCGCGTTCTACTCCACTGCGACGAAGGAGAACACCCTGCCGGCAGAACTAGAACTGCTGACGCAATGGCAGTCCGCGATGCTGCTCCCCTGTGTGGCGATCGGCGGCATCACGGTCGCCAATGCCGCGCCGCTGGTGACAGCGGGCGCGGATTTCCTGGCCGTATCCGCTGGGGTCTGGCAATACGAGGATGGCCCCGGGGCAGCCGTCAGGGCGTTCAACGCCGTGTTCGAGCAGCTGGCCGCCGGGGCCTGAACTTCAGGTGTTCGCAGCCGGCGGCACGGTTGGCGTGGCCGGTGTGAGCTTGCCATTCCTGAGTTCGCGCAGATCCTCCGCCATGCGGAAGAACAATACATAAAGTTCGCAGACGAAGCGCCAGAACAGAACGCCGACCGCCGTGCCGATGATCGTGGCAAGGATCATGCCGACGCCGCCGAAGAAGCTGACCCCGACCATCATGCCGAGACCGCCGAGCAGGCCGGTGATGAAGCCGAACGCAATGCCGATCAGCCCCAGATAGTAAAGTATGGTGATCAGCTGGCGTCCGAGCAATTTGTCGAAGCCGATGAAGTGATTCAGCATGCGCTGTTATCCCCTATGCAGTTTGCGTGAACCGGTAGAATAAGAGGGGTTCGTCACTCGCCGCAACCTTTGCGGCCCGATTCGGCGCCATTAACACTTCGCTGCCTTGACCCTGACGGGCGGGGGGCTTACCCCCCGGCTCCGGCCGGACAATCGGAACTTCCGGCCGGAACAACGCACAAGAGCCCGAAACCATGTCCAAGCCCTCCCCTGTCGGTTCCGTGATGATTGCCGCCGCGATCGCAGCCGGGCGCAGCCTGGCGCGTGACTTTGGCGAGGTCGAGAATCTGCAGGTCTCCCGCAAGGGCCCGGCGGACTTCGTCTCAAATGCCGACCACCGCGCCGAGGAGATCATCTACAACCACCTCGTGAAGGCCCGGCCCGGCTATGGCTTCGTCATGGAAGAGCGCGGCGTCGTCGAGGGCACCGACAAGTCGAACCGGTTCATTGTCGATCCGCTCGACGGGACGCTGAACTTCCTGCACGGACAGCCGCATTACGCCATCTCCATCGCGCTGGAGCGCGATGGGCAGTTGCTGACCGGCGTCGTCTTTGACGTGGCCAAGAACGAGATTTTCTGGGCCGAAACGGGACGCGGCGCCTGGCTGGAACAGCGCAAGCTGAGGGTCGCGACGCGCAAGAAGCTGGGCGAAGCCGTCATCGCCACCGGCACGCCCTGGATGGGCAAGAGCGAGGCGGCGCATATCGCATTTGCGCGCGAGATGGCCGCGATTACGCCGGTCACCGCGGGCATCCGCCGCTATGGCTCGGCCGCGCTGGACCTTGCATGGGTCGCCGCCGGACGTTTCGACGGCTTCTGGGAGCGCGGTCTCAGATCCTGGGACATTGCTGCCGGGATGGTCATCGTGCGCGAGGCGGGCGGGTATGCCGAAGAGATCAATGGCGGCAACGCGCTGAGAACCGGCGACATCATTGCCGGCAATGAGGACATCCTGCCGGCCCTGAGAGCACAGCTCGCCCGCGCCGTTCCAGCCGCACAGGCATAGGGCTGGATATCAAGGCGGCAAACCTTGTTGTGTCTGGCGTGCCGGGCGACCCTAAAGTATCAGTGTTGCTCCAGGCTGTATTGGAGGACCACATGCACCCTGCGTCTCTTGGCGCTGCCATTGTGCTCGGAATCGTTGCGTTGAGCAGTTATGCTTATGCCGGGTTCATGGTCCTGCAGGGACAGGGCGACGACGCCATACCCCTCCTCGTCAGCGCCACCGCGACGCTGAGCATGATCTTCGTACTGGGCGCCGTTGGGCGGAAGAAGAAAGAGTGACGCCTGCGTCACCTATTTCATTTTGGCGAGACTCGCGTAGTCTGGGACGATGACCCAGCTCGACACAGACGTTCTCATCATCGGCGCCGGCCTGTCCGGCATCGGCGCCGCCGTTCACCTCACAAAACGCTGCCCCGGCAAGCGCTATCGCATCTACGAGGCCCGCGATGCCGTGGGCGGAACGTGGGACCTGTTCCGCTATCCGGGCGTGCGCTCGGATTCGGACATGCATACGCTGGGTTACAATTTCAAACCCTGGACCGAGGCCAAGGCCATCGCTGACGGCCCCTCGATCCGCAATTATGTCAACCAGACCGCCGACGAACATGACATCCGCAAGCATATCCGCTTCCATACGAAGATCGTCGCGGCCAACTGGTCGACCGCGGACCAGGCCTGGAGAGTGACGAGCGAGAACGCCGTGACCGGCGCGCGCGAGACGACGACCTGCCGCTTCCTGTTCATGTGCGGCGGCTATTACCGCTATGACAAAGGTTACCGGCCGCTTTTCGAGGGCGAGGAGACGTTCCGGGGCCGGATCATCCATCCGCAGCACTGGCCGGAGGATCTCGACTATTCCGGCAAACGCGTGGTCGTCATCGGCTCCGGCGCAACGGCGATGACGCTGGTTCCGGCGATGACCGACAAGGCCGCGCATGTGACCATGCTGCAGCGCTCACCGACCTATGTCGTCTCGCGGCCCGCCGTGGACGGCTTTGCGAACTTCCTGCGCAATGTGATGCCCGGGAGCTGGGCCTATACCTTGATCCGCTGGCGGAATGTCGCCTTTCAGCAGTTCTTCTTCCGTCAGACACGCAAGAACCCCGAAAAGGCGCGCGAGCGCCTGCTCGGCATGGTGCGCGAGGAGATGGGGCCGGACTATGATATCGAGACGCATTTCACGCCGAGCTATAATCCCTGGGAACAGCGCCTCTGCCTTGTGCCGGACTCGGACCTTTTCAACGCGCTGAAATCCGGCAGGGCGAGCGTCGAGACCGATCATGTCGAGCGGTTTACCGAGGGGGGAATTGTCCTGAGATCCGGCAAGACACTCGAGGCGGACATCATCGTCACGGCGACGGGGCTGAACCTCATCTTCATGAACGGGGTCGAGGTGTCGATTGACGGGGCGAAGGTCGATCCAGGCCGGCTGCTGAACTACAAAGGCGTTATGCTGTCGAATGTGCCGAACCTGGCAGTCACGTTTGGCTACACCAACGCCTCCTGGACGCTAAAGGCGGATTTGACAAGCGAATACGTCTGCCGGCTGATCAACCTGATGGACGAGAAGGGCGCAACCTCTGCCCTGCCCTATCTCGCCGCCTTTCCGAATGAGACCGAGCCGTTTGTCGACTTCTCATCGGGCTATTTCCAGCGGGTCATGGACCAGTTCCCGCGCCAGCATACCGAGGCGCCCTGGAAGCTGCACCAGAGCTATTTCACCGACCGCAAGAACCTCCGTGAGCTGCCGATCGAGGACGGTGTGATGCAGTTCCATGTGCCGGTGGTGAATGGGGCGTCGAAGCGGGCGCTGGAAGCGGCGGAGTAAGATCCACACGGCTTTTGAGGCCTCGCCTCCCATCGCTTTGCGATGGGCCTCTCCTCTCCCATTTCATGGGAGAGGAATTCAGGCGTCACGGCAATTGACCCCTCCCGCGCTTGCGGGAGAGGAAGGGCGTGGCAGGTGACGGCTCTGCCCTATCGCTCCGTAAACTGTAGGTCCGCCAGCCGCGCATACAGGCCGCCTTCAGCCATCAGCGCGTCATGGGTGCCCTCTTCCACGATGCGGCCCTTGTCCATGACGATAATGCGGTCGGCGCGGCGGACGGTGGAGAGGCGGTGAGCGATGACGAGGGTGGTGCGGCCCGTGGCGGCGTTCTCGATGGCACGGCGCACGGCGGCTTCGCTTTCGGAATCGAGGGCGGAGGTTGCTTCGTCGAGCAACAGAACTGGCGCGCCGCGCACGAGGGCGCGGGCGAGCGCGATGCGCTGGCGCTGACCGCCGGAGAGGCTGCGGCCCTTCTGCCCGAGCGGGGTTGCGAGCCCGTCCTTGTCATCGAGGAAACCCATCGCCTCTGCCATGCGCGCGGCCTGTTCGAGTACACGGTCGCCTGCGTCCTCGCGGCCGAAGCGGATGTTCTCGGCGGCAGTGCCGGTGAAGAGGGTCGATTCCTGCGGCGCATAGGCAAAGCAGCGGCGCCAGTCTCCGGGATCAGCCTCGGTGGAGGCGACGCCGTCGAGGCTGATGATGCCGGCCTGCGGATCAAACAGGCGCAGGGCGAGGCGGAACACGGTCGTTTTGCCCGCGCCGCTGGGACCAACCAGAGCGACGAATTCGCCGGGCTTCACATCAAGGGTGAAATTCTCGAGCGCGGCAGCGTTGTCCTCGCCATAGCGGAAGCCGACACCTTCGAAGGACAGCGCGCCGGAGCCCGCCTGCGCCATCGGCTTCGGATGAGCCGGCGCGGCGATCTCCGGCGCAGCGCGCAGCACTTCGGCGGCGCGGTCTGCGGCCCCCGCCGCGCGCATCACCTCGCCATAGACTTCCGCCAGCATGCCGAGGCCTGAGCCGGCATAGGCGGCGTAGAGCACGAGAGCGGCGAGATCGCCGAAGCTCATCTCCCCGCTCGCGACCGACCGGGCGCCGAGCCAGAGCACGCAGGTGAAGCCGCCAAACAGCAGCACCGAGACAATGACGATCATCATCGCCCGCGCGCTGGTGCGGCGCATGGCGGCAGCAAAGGTTGCCTCGATGGCGGCTTCGAAGACCGAGAGCTGGCGCGTCTCACGGCCATAGGCCTGGACAAGTTCGATGGAATCGAGCGTCTCGGCGGCCTCGGCTCCCGCATCCGCCAGGCGGGACTGGGCGCGGTTCGACATGCGCCGGATGATGCCGCCGATGCCTATAACGGGAAGGATTGCGACAGGCAGAATGGCCAGCAGGGTAAGGCCGAGCTGCCAATTGACCGCGATCATCAGGGCGAGCGCGCCGATGGTGGTGATCAGCGTGCGGGTGGCGAGTGAGGCAGAGGAGCCGAGAAACGTCTCGATCAGGGTGATATCGGCGGTGAGGCGCGAAACTGCTTCGCCGGAGCGCATCCTGGCGTGATAGGCGGGTGAGAGCTTCAGGAGGTGGCCATAGAGGTCGCGGCGCAGGTCTGCGGCAATGCGTTCACCGAAGCGCGAGACGAAATAGAAGCGCAGAGCGCCCAGCGCCCCTGCCCCGACGGAGGCGGCGAAGACCCAGAGGAAGGCCTCGTCGATCAGCGCGGTGAGGCTTTCGGCGTCCGCGCCGGCTGCCGCGCCCGCATCGGCCGCACGGCCCAGCAGCAGCGGGATAACGAGGCTGACGGCAGACGCCATGATCAGGAACACCATCGCGACCGAGACGGTGATCCAGTGCCGGCCGACATAGGGCCACAGCAGCGCCAGCGGCTTCAGGCTGCGCCCGCGCGGACGGCCGAAGGCCTCGCCGCCTTCCGGCAGGCCGGCGCGGCGGTCTTCCACGATGTCGGCGCCGCTATCGGCCATGTCTGCCTCTGTTGCTCCCGTGTCAGGACGAATCCCTGCTGGCGCCCCTTGCAGGGTCCGGGCCTTTCCCTTATACGGCCGACTTCCAATTCCGGCTGAGACATGCCAGCGCACCCCGGTGCGTCAACCCACACTGAACACGCCAGACGAGAAAGAGGCCGAGGCCATGAAAAAAGAGGGTCACCCCGACTATCACTTCATCACTGTGGTGATGACAGATGGCAGCGAATACCAGACCCGCTCGACCTGGGGCAAAGAGGGTGACCGCATGGTCCTCGACATCGACCCTAAAGTCCACCCGGCCTGGACCGGCGGCGACGGCAAGGGCCTCGATCGCGGCGGCCGCGTTTCGCGCTTCAAGGACAAATTCAAGGGCTTCGTGTAAGGCGCTGTTGCCGCCCTATCCGATGTGTAGCGTAGGAAAGCCCCGGCAGTTTTGCCGGGGTTTTTCTGTTTCAGGCCCGGAGTTTCAGGCCCAGCGCAAAGAACGGCGCGGCAAGTTCCACGAGGGCGCGCTGGGCGGGGCCGCGGGCGAATTTTCGAAAGTAACGCGCAAGGCTCGCCGCCTTGTGGGCCCGGACTTCGGCAGCAGGGGCGCGCGAGGTTGAAGTGTAGTGGAGCGCGCCGGCCAATGGCTGATACATCACGCTGCCTCCGGCCTCGAGCGCGCGGCGACAGAGGTCGACATCCTCGACATGCAGGAAATAGCCCTCGTCGAAGCCGCCGAGGCGCTCGAAATCAGCCCGGCGCATCATGAAGAAGGCGCCGGAGATCGCCCCGACCGGAATGGGCCCGGCAGGCGCGGACGTGCCCTCCAGCGTCCATTTGCCGAAGCCGAGGGCGCGGGCAAGTGTCAGGGTGCGCCGCCGGCCCCCGCGCTGTTCGCGCCCGGCGAGGTCGAAGATGCGCCCGCCAATGATCGCTGGTGCTCCGGCGCCGTCCAGGGCCGAGATCAGCGCCTCGACCGATCCGCGCCGGATGACGCAGTCGGGATTGACGATGAGCAGGTGCGTGGCACTTGCCTCGGCGGCAGCGCGGTTCACCCCGGCGCCGAAGCCGGGATTGTCGAGCGGTATGAGCTTTGCCCTGCCCCCGCAGCCTTCCACGAAGCGGGCGAGCCAGGCCTGGGCGTCCGGCGGATTGCCGTTGTCTGCGATGACGATCTCGGCAATCGCGGGATCGGCTTTCAGCGCATACAGGCATTCGGCCAACCGCGGCCCGGTGCGGTAGGTGACGACAAGGGCGGCCGTATCAGGCGGCATCGGGTGGGCTCTGCTCCCTCGCCTCGCGGCTCAGCAGGATCAGCGACGCGGCAAGCAGCGCGAGGCCGGCCCAGAACGCCTCGTTCCAGACGCTGTAGGCGAAGCTGAACAGGCTGATCGATGCAGCCGCCACCCCGGCCACGGCAAAGCGCAGGTCTGCGCGCAGGTGCCCGGGCGGTGGCAGGCGGATCGCCAGCAGGATCAGTGCGCCCGCCGCGAGCAGCGCGCCTACAAGCCCTGTCTCGGCCCAGATATGCAGCGGCATGTTGTGCGGATGGCCGGGAATGAGCGGATAGTCCGCCCATATCGGTTCGAGGTCTGCGAGCTTTTCCGGATGGGCCGCGAAGGTTTCGCGCCAGGTGCGACTGGCGCTGAGGCCGTGGCCGATGAGGGGCGCCTCGGCGATCCGGTCGATGACGGCTTCCCAGGACCAGAGCCGGGAACGGAACGAGCCCGGCAAGCCGGCCTCGATGCCTGACAGCCCCCGGATCACGCCCATCATGAGCAGCGGCGCGGCCAGGATGTAGCCAGCGGTGAGGCCAAACAGGACCCGGTAGGCATTCTTTGGCAGCAGTGCGACGAGGCCGAAGCCCGCGACCATGCCGATCACGCTGAGGATGGCGGCATCGCTGTCCGCTTCAATCGCGGCGCGGGTGGCGAGCGCTGTGATCGCGGCCGCAGCCATCATGCCGATGAGGCCGAAGCGCCAGGCGAGCGCCGCAACGATCAGCGGCAGGACGAGGCCGAAGCTGTTGATCGTGCGGTTGATGTTCTGCACGCCCTGGAGGGCGTCCTGCGGCGCGGTGCCATAGATCGCAGCGATGATCGGGCCGGAGAAGATCGAGGCGATGATGGCGAACACACCGTGCAGGCCAAACGCGGCAAAGAGCAGCCTACGGGCGCGCGCGGTCAGATTGGTCCTTGTCGCGGCGGCGATTGTCAGCACGGCGAACAGGCCCGTCAGGGTGACGATCAGGCTGCGGGCGCCGACGGCAAAATTGCCCTCAAGCACATTGCCGGTGATGAGCTGGCCCGCATGCGGCGACCAGATTTCGCTGGCCGCCGCCCAGGCGATGAACAGGATAAAGACGACTGCATAAGCCGCCGGCGGCAGTTTCGGCCGGGCAAAGGCCAGCGCGGCGAGGCCAGTCAGGCCCACCAGCGGCGCAAAGCCTTGCGTGCTCAGGACCGCCAGCAGCGGCCAGAGCAGCATGAGCCCGGTGAAGACATTTCCGAAAGCCATAGGCTCCACTCTGGCCCGCGCCGGACCGGTTGTCATCGGGGGGGAATCAGCGCGCGCGTTGCAGGTCTGGCGGCAGGGCCTCATGAGCGAGACGGATCAGCGCGTCATCGAGCGAGACGATCTCCTGCCCGTTTGAGCCGAGGCGGCGGAGGGCAAGCTTGCGCCCCTCGGCCTCGCGCGCACCGACCACGGCGATGACCGGCACCTTCTGATGCGAATGGTCGCGGACCTTGTAGTTGATCGTCTCGTTACGGGTGTCGACCTCGACGCGCAGACCCGCTTTGCGCAGGGCAGCGGCGGCTTCCTCAGCGTACCCGGCGGCCGCATCCGTGATCGCGGCGACGACCACCTGGACCGGCGAGAGCCAGACCGGGAAGGCCCCGGCATAGTTTTCGATCAGGATGCCCATGAAGCGCTCGAACGTGCCAAAGACGGCACGGTGGAGCATCACTGGCCGGTGCTTGGCACCGTCCGAGCCGGTATATTCGGCGTCGAGGCGTTCGGGCAGGACATAGTCGAGCTGGAAAGTGCCGCACTGCCAGGTCCGTCCGATCGCGTCGGTCAGGTGAAATTCGAGTTTGGGGCCGTAGAACGCCCCCTCCCCTTCGGCGATGGAGAACTCCATGCCGGCGGCCGTCAGCGCGTCGGCAAGGGCCTTCTCGGCGCGGTCCCAGGTCTCGTCGCTGCCGGCGCGAATCTCAGGCCGGGTCGCGAGCCTGTACGAGATATCCGACAGGCCGAAATCGCCATAGACGGTCTCAAACAGGCGAAGGAACCGCAGCGTCTCGTCCGCGATCTGGTCCTCGCGGCAGAAGATATGGGCGTCATCCTGCGTCATCTGGCGCACGCGCATCAGGCCGTGCAGGGCGCCGTGGGCCTCGTTGCGGTGGCAGCAGCCGAACTCGGCCATGCGGATCGGCAGGTCGCGGTAGGAACGCTGGGCGTGTTTGAAGATCTGGACATGGGCCGGGCAGTTCATCGGTTTCAGCGCCATCAGGTCGCCTTCGCCCGACAGGACCGGGACATCGCTTTGCGTGGAGGGCACTTCGTCCGGCACGACGAACATGTTCTCCCGGAACTTCGACCAGTGGCCGGATTGTTCCCAGAAGACCGAGCTGAGGAGTTGGGGCGTCTTGACCTCGACATAGCCGCCGGCATCCTGCTGGCGGCGGATATAGGCTTCCAGTTCGCGCCAGATCATGAAGCCTCTGGGGTGCCAGAAGACCGAGCCTTGCGCCTCAGGCTGGAAGTGGAACAGGTCGAGCGCGGCGCCGACCTTGCGGTGGTCGCGCTTCTCGGCCTCTTCGAGGCGAGTCAGATAGGCGCTGAGGTCCTTCTCGTTTATCCAGGCGGTGCCATACATCCGCTGCAGCATCTCGTTGCGCGAATCGCCGCGCCAATAGGCGCCCGCGAGCTTCATCAGCTTGAATGCCTTGGGGAGCTTGCCGGTGGATGGCAGGTGCGGGCCGCGGCAGAGATCGAACCAGTCGCCCTGGCGGTAGACTGTGATCGGCTCGCCGGCGGGGATGATGTCGTCGATGATCTGGGCCTTGTAATCCTCGCCGATCTTCCTGAACTCGGCGATCGCCGCCGCCTTCTCCCAGACCTCGCGGACGATGGGATAATCAGCATCGACGATCTCGCGCATCTTGGCTTCGATCCGCGCAAAATCATCCGTCGAGAAAGCCTCCTTGCGGGCAAAGTCATAGTAAAAGCCGTCATCGATAACCGGGCCGATCGTGACCTGGGCGTCGGGGTAGAGCTCCTGCACGGCATGGGCGAG
>CAYPDA010000051.1:0-16002 GCA_964409375.1 uncultured Hyphomonas sp. | reverse complement strand
CCATCTGGCTGCGCCGCTCGGCCTGAAGCTCATCCGGCCAGTCGGAGGCGTAGAGAATGTCGCGTGTCGCGACCGCGGCCGGATTGACCAGCTGGCCGAGATAGATCCGCCCGAAACCATAGCGCTCGACAAAGCGCGACAGCACGCCGAGCGTGCCGGGCACGCCCTCGGCGGTCTGGATCGCACGGATCGCATCAAGAACGGCGCCGCCGTCATATTGTGTCATGTCAGGGCCCTCCCTGAGGGTACCCTATAATAGTACAGGTTATCTATTTATAAAAGAAATGCTTTCAGCCGGGCCGCATTTTCTCCTTGTGCAGCCCGGATCTGCCCCTCAACTCTTCGCAGACAGGACCCTCAGGACATCCACCATCTGCCTGAGGGCCTCCTCCGATGTCGCCCGGGCGAGGATGTAGGTTCCGGTCTGGCGCAGGGTTTCCATCTTCTCCGCCTTCGCGCTGCGCCCGGCGCCGGGGGGCGCGCTTTCCACACGGAACAGGCTCTCAAGGGGCACCCCCAGAATCTCGGCAATCCGCGCGACCATGCCGGCGCTGAGCCGGTTTGATCCGGTCTCATATTTCTGGAGCTGTTGATGGCTTATGCCGATCTCGGCGGCGAGTTCCGACAGCGTCTGATCACGCGCAATCCGCGCACGCCGGACATTGTCGCCGACCGCCCGGTCGATATCAGTCGGCGAGCGCGAGCCGCCTCTGGGTGTCCCCGATTTCGGCATACTTTTTTTCCCTTCTTCCCGGTCCCCTTGCATGGAAGATCAACAATCCTAAGGCGACCCACGTCACCCGTCGAGAGCGTCACCATCCGTGCCCCCACGGCAGTACCCACCCCGATCGTAGAGATTTCCCTCTTATGTTGACTCGGACGTCTACTTATCGTATTTTCGCACCTAGCGCACCGAGGAGCAAAGGACGGAAAGCCGATGTGCCTGTCAGCGCTTCGGCGCATTCATCCCGCCGCAATACTTCCGCCTGACCGTCCGCCCTCAGGGAGAGGGTCATGCTGAGGCCGCCAGCGGATCCTGCACTGAAAACCCCCACTCCGGACACCGCCGGCACCCGCGACTGGCGGGCTTTGTTTGCAACCGGGCTTAAACTCGCGCGGGCCGGCGACGCAGCCGGAGCCGCATGCTTCCTGCAGCGCGCCGCCCTGGGCGCGCCTGACCGGGCCGACGTCCGCCTCGCACTTGCGACTGTTTACCTGCGATGCGGCGACCCCGAAGCTGCGCTTGCAGACTTCAGCATCGCAAGGCAGTTCGATCCCGCCAGCCCGGCGCCGTTACACGGCGAAGGCCTGGCGCGCCATGCGCTCGACGACCGCACCGGAGCGCTCGAAGCCTTCCGCCGGGCGGTCATCGCCGACCCGCTCGCCTTCAGGAGCTGGGGATCAATCGCCGACCTTGCCTGCGACGAGGCCGAGCGGATCAACGCGGTGGAGGCGGCCGCCGACGCACTTGTCGTGCTCTGCAACTCCGAGGGCCGGCACGCAGAGCTGTGGAAGGCCTGCGCAGGCGCCCTGCTCAATGCGCGCCGCCCGCGACGGGCAGCCCAGTTCCTGCGGGCTCACGCGGCGTCAGTTGCTGCCGCCAAACCCGGCTCCCAGCATCTCGCCCATGCCCTCTATGAACAGGGCGCCTTCCGCGACGCCTTTGAAGCGGCGCAGCTGGCCTTTGACCCGGAACCGGCAGGGCCTGACCCAGAGCCGCTAAAATTCACGCCCGACGTAGCCGTCCGGGCACTGACAGCCATCACGGCCATCCTCGAAGCGGCGGGTATAAGGTCTTTCCTTACTGCGGGCACATTGCTGGGTTTCTGCCGGGGCGGCGCGCCCCTCAGCCATGACCGCGACATCGACATCGGCGTCCTCAGGGACCCGGATGGCGGCCCGGACATCGCCGGGGTCCTGCGCGCCTACCCCGGAATCCTGATGCCGCGGCGCGCGCGCGCGGGCGACCGGTACTTCCCGGTCTTCTTCCAGGGCATCGGGATAGACATTTTCCTCTATGACACAGACGGCCGCGCGCTGGTCTGCGGTTTCGGCAACATCCCCGGCGACATACAGTGGCGCTTCAGCCGCTTCGGTCTGGCGGAGCGCCGGTTCGGCGGGCGGCGCTGGCGCGTGCCGGACGCGCCGGAGCGCTACCTAGCCGACTGCTACGGACCGGGCTGGCAGACCCCGGACACACATTTCGCGTCAGTGCTGAGTTCGCCGGCACTCTCGGGCGTCGATGAGCATGTGCGCGGCTGCTACGCGATCTGGCGCGCCTTAAAAGCGCTGCGGCCGGGAGACAGAACCAAAGCGGCTGCCCTGCTCTGCCGGACACCGCTGACAACCCCGTTCGTACCGCGCCTTTATCATCCAGCGGCCGATAAACGACGCCCCGATAACCCGCAGCGAGACGATAATCCGTTTCCGGATGATCCGCTTCGGCCCAGCTGATCCGGAGCCGGAAGACATGCCAACCAAAGCGAGGCGCCCCAGGCGCCCCCGCGGTACTCGATTGTGCTAACACACTGTAATATATATATATTTTAACCTTTCATTGCGTTGACTCTATCTAAGATTGCGCGCACGCTCTCCCTTGTCGCCATCAAGGCGACGTAACCGAAGAAGGAGAACAGCATGAAAACCCGCATTGAGGACCGTCCGTCAGAGGATGAATTCGCCCCAATCGAACTCGGCTCGGTCTCGGAGGAGACCAAGGGGATCCTGCAAGAGGGATCGGAGCTCGACGTCACCAACAACTCCAGGGCCTTTGCCTGAGTTGCCGGGGCCAGGGCGCCGCGGCGCCCTGGCCCTTTTCTGGAACCTACCCCTTCGCCCAAAACAGGCAGTTTCATGAGCGACAGCTATTTCCTTTCGCCGGAGGTTTGGATGGCGGACGCAGGGAACGCCTGTATCTTCCTCGACCTCAGATGCGACCGTTACCTCGCCCTCGCGGGGCGCCAGGCACTCTGGCTTAAGGAGATCCGTACACGCTCGATCGACGGGAACATCAGCCTTGATGCACGTCACCTAGCCAGCAGCCTTATCCGCAGAGGGATCCTGACCCCGGACGAAGCTTCAGGCAAACCAATTTGCCCGCTCGACCATTGTGCGCCCGAGCGCTCCGCTCTTGACGCCGGGACCTCGTGCATCGACCTGCGCTTGCGGGACACCCGACTTTTCCTGAAGACCCTGATCGAGACCGCTGCGCTTCGCCGGCGCTCCAGGAGAGATTTTCGGAAGCTCATCCATGCGGCCGCCGGATGGAAGTCAGACCTCGCGCCGTCTGACGCAGCGACACCGGAGGAGGCCTGTATCCTGGCCCGCCGGTTCGATGCGACGGCGTCAATGTTTATTGCCAGAAAGGATACCTGTCTTCTCCGCAGCCTTCTTCTCGCCCGCTACCTCACATCAAAAAATATCCGGACGGACTGGGTCTTTGCAGTACGAACCGCGCCATTCGCCGCCCACTGCTGGATCGAGGCCGGCGGCATCCTCATGAACGAAACCTGCGACCGGGCCCGAGAATATGTTCCGATCATGCGAATCTGACATAACACCATGCACGCTTACTTCACCCTGATATGGGACCCGCTTTCAGCTGCTGCCAAAGAGAGGTCAGGTTCTGTCCGACTAGCCCTTGCGCGCGCGCAGCCGGGCTCCGCGCCGTCGTTCAGTGCTGAAGGGATCGAAGTCCATGACCTCGCGGGGCACCCGAACGACGCCTCGGTGGTTCTGCTACGGTCACACGCGCCGGACATCTCCGGTGTAGTATACGGAACACTTTTTCCCCGCTCGGGATCGCACAATACCACCCCATCGGTCCGGGAGCTCGACCCCGCGGCGGCGCGTCGGGCCTGTGAGACGCGCGGCGGGTCTCTCATCAGCGAATTCTGGGGGAGTTATGTCGCCTTTATCCGGCACGGCGCCACAATCTGCGTGGTGTCCGACCCCACCGGGGCCGTCCCGTGTTTTTACACGCAGGCTGCAGGCGTCACGCTAGTATTCTCGCACCTAGAGCGATGCCGGTTTCTTGATCTGAGCCAGTTCACAATCAACGAGGCATTCGTCCGGCGGCTCCTCGCCTATGACAAGATACAAACCGGGGAAACCGGCCTTAACGGCGTCCGTGAGCTTTGCGGCGGGCAGCGGCTCACGATTGACGGGCAGGCGGCACATACGGACCGGTTGTGGAACCCTGCCGTGATAGCCCGGGACATGCGATGCCCGCCACAGGAAGCAGCGGCGGAGGAGCTGTCGGCGACAGCCAGGCAGGTTGTATCCTCCTGGGCAGGCTGTTTTTCAAATGTCACAGTAAGCCTTTCCGGCGGCCTCGATTCATCGATCGTTCTGGCATGCCTTGCCGGCGAAACCTGCGGGCATGACCTGGACGCTCTGCACATCATCATGGAGTCCGGCGATCAGCCGGAGGTGCACTATGCCCGCATGATGGCCAGCCTTGCCGGATGCCCGCTCATGGAAGCCACCCTGTCGCCTTCTTACCCCATCAAGGAAGTCACCGCCCATCCGCCCTCGGTGCGCCCCTGGCGGCAGTTTCTTGCTTTCGATTATGACAGGTTGGCCGGTCTTGAAACCGGTTCGGTCGGGCCGGTCTTGTTCACCGGTCAAGGCGGCGACCACCTCTTCCTCGAAACCTCCTCCCCTCTCGGCTTTGCAGATTATCTGCGGCACAAGGGCCCCGATACCGGCACGCTGGCCGCCCTTCGAGATGCGGCCCGCCTGTCTGGCCTGCCTTATGCTGATGTCCTCCTCCGTTCGCTGCCCGCAGCCCTGGGC
Source organism: uncultured Hyphomonas sp. (assembly GCA_964409375.1). GTDB lineage: Bacteria > Pseudomonadota > Alphaproteobacteria > Caulobacterales > Hyphomonadaceae > Hyphomonas. The sequence goes on along the minus strand of CAYPDA010000051.1, from coordinate 11,205 downwards.
TGGCCGCATCGCAGCAGCGCCGCCCGGGCAATGCAGGCCCGCCAGACCCTGATAAACCGGCGCGCTGGCGCTGGTCTCGATTTTGTTGCCAGCCTGCCGGACTGGGCGCGGCGCATTCGAACGCTGCCACCTGGAAAATGTGATCAGCTCGGCTTGCTGCCCCACATGTCCCATGCACGCGACCCGCTCGAATTGCCCGGCGGCCGGACAAGAATTCATCCTCTCATATCCCAGCCCCTGATCGAGCTTTGCCTCCGCTACCCCGTATGGCTCCTTGCAGCTGGCGGCGAGAGCAGGGGCCTGGCCAAAATGGCCTTCAGGGGCGCTCTCCCGGATTCCATCCGTTTGCGGACTAGCAAGGGAGATGCCTCCCGCTTCTTTGCAAGGCAGCTCGGGCACAACCGTGAGAGGCTTATTGCAGGCTTGTCCGAAGGCAGGCTCGCTGCGCGGGACCTCATCGATCCGGCCGCCCTCGCCCGCTTTATGGACAGGGCGGGCCCGGAGACAGATCCGAACGGCCGCATGCTGTTTCAATACTACGCGGTCGAAGCCTGGCTGCGGTGCTGGGACAATCCTGACGGCCTCCGTCCAGACCCCTAGCGGGGACTGGGAAAGCCAACAACGCCCGACGCGACGCCCCGCCGGTTCGTCAATCGCCGGACGTAATTCCGTTTTCTTCAAGAAAAGCGGAGGTGCGCTGCCACAGGTCCCGGATGTTCGCCGGGGATGAGGGCGAATGGCCTTCGCCCCAGTATCGGACGTAGCGCGCTTCACGCCCGGCCCGGTAGAGCGCGCCGAACATTTCATCATACTGCGCCATGTCGAAGTAATCGAGGTCCGAATGGATCAGCAGGACCGGCGCGGTTATACTGCGCGCCATCGCCACCGGGCTCAGTCGGGCATAGGCTTCAGGCTCGTCGAAAGCCGGCTTGCTCAGGCCGAACGGGCAGGTGTGGTCAACGCCGGACCCCGTACACTCATAGCGCCATCGGTTGTCGCCGCCATTCTGATCGAGATGGAAGACCCGCATCAGACCCCTCCCCCCGAAATAATGGCTGAAGAAATTTGCCCAGCCATTCATCGAGATCACGGCCGCAAACCGGTCCGAGCGGGCGGCCACATAAAGCGCCGAAACGCCCCCCTGGCTGAACCCGAAGAGCACGACCCGCCCGGGATCCGCATAGCCTTCGGCAATGAGCGCGTCGACCGCCGCATTCACCAGACCGTCCATGCCAGCCACCGGTCCTTCCTCCGTGCGTGCCAGATCAAGCGGGATGGAAGGTCGGAAGTAAACAAATCCCTGCGCTGCCCAGAGGTCCGCAGCCGCACTCAGGCTCACCGCGTTGGGTGCATCATGGACAACCTGGCAGGCGCCAGACCTGCCGCCCGGATAGACCTCCACCAGAACGGGGTATGCTCTGCCCGGTTCATAGCCATACGGCAGGACGAGACACCCTCCCAACGACCGCACACTTTCCTCAGCCCCGGGATCGGGAACTTCATATGTGATGCGCGTCGTCGGTGGCCGGGCAATGCTGTTGAGGTGCCGGTTCACGACCGCCAGTTCTTCGGGCGCCCCCCCATCCTGCCTCACCAGGACGAGACGAGTTGCCGCGCCGTCCTTCATCGAAATCACGGCCGCCCCGGCTTCAAGAGACGCCGCCAGAATCCGGGAGCTGGCCTCTCCTGGGGCAAGAAGGATGGCAGGTCGCATGGGATCGGCATGATCGATCAGAACCACTTCCCTGTCCCCTGCGCCAGCCGGGTCGGTGACACGCAGCCCTCCTGATCGACCGAGAGGGCTGCGCACGGTTGCAGCATCGAATCGGAATTCGTTCGACCATGCGTGCGCGGCGTTGCCGGTATAGAACAAGTCACGCACCTCGCCGTCGCCGGGCGAAAACAGGGGCTGCGGCGGACCGGCTGGTGAAAGGCGCAGCAGTCCGCGCGCTCCAAGCACATGGAACCCCTTATCGTCAGCATACAAAGGGTGGCCGGACAGCCCGGCCTCGCCCGGCGCAAGCGCGCGCGGTCGGCGCACGTGGTCCGTATCAAGGAGGAACCAGCCTGCATCGCCTGCGGCCTCCGACCCGTAGACGGCAAGCCCTTCACTGAGCAGCACCGCCCGTGCAGGGCCTGAGAACCACTCCGCCGACGGATTAAGACGGCTGTTGGCGAGAGTTACTGCGTCATGGTCGAGATGGCTTATGCGCATTGATGCCGTGTCGACGACATAGAAACGGCCGTCCTCCGGCGCCTCCCCCCGCTCCCAGCCATATAGGGCGAGGCGGCGGCCGTCCTGCGCCCAGGCGAAGGAATGAGGGTCAACCATGAACGGACCTGGTAGAACCAGCGGCGTGCCGGTCTGAAGGTCGATGAGGACCGGCGCGTACCGGCGATCGAACATCGGATGCGTCTCTCGGCGGCGGGGTCCTGCGTCTGCCGGAGGCCGGATGCGCTCTCCGACGCGCGCTGCGGCGGCGAAGCGCTGGCCCGGGGAGATCCGGACGCCGGCGAACCGTCCGTCCGCTACGACCCGGTTTTCGCCGGTCGCGATATCGAATTCGAGGAGGCTGCCTTCGGCCCAGTCCTCTGACCGGTCGGCGCCTGTGCTGCGCACCTCCGAGGCGGTTGCCTTCCGGCCATCCCACGCCTTATCCCACTGACCGCGGAGGTAATCCCCGACAGCGGCCCGGCTCCTGAGTTCCGAACCCGGAATGCCATCCCGGACCGGGACGAGGAGGCGCGACGGCCCTGACCATACGAGGCGCTCGTTCCATGGGGACGGCGCGACATACATGTCCCGTATATCCGGCATGCGCCCTAGTCGCTGGCAAACATCTTCCGCGGTCCTGCAGGCGACGATATCCAGCCGCCCGCGGGCATGCTCCAGCACGACGACATACTGTCCGTCTCCGGAGAACCCGAACAAATAGTTCGACGCGGCCTCGCGCAACCCAGGCTGGAGGCGGGACGGCCCCTTCCCTGCCAGATCTCGGACCCAGAGGCGGTGACCGCTAAGGCTATAGGCGTACATCCAGTAGGAATAGTCCCCGATGTCCTCATAAGGAGGCACACGGTTGTAGGCCAGCCACCGCCCTTCGGGGGAGAAGGCCGCCATCCCGATCGCCTCGTTGCGCAGGAGCGCATCAACTGTGACCGGCGCCAAATCCGGACCGGTCTGAGCGTGCCCGCAGACGGGTATGAACGCCGAGGCCGCCATCGCAACAAGAACGCTGCGCAGGGAGTGCACCAGTGACGGGCTCTGGACGGCGCTATGCCATAATGACTGGGGCCGTCCGAGACGGCGGACTTGCAACTGCATCACGGTGCTCCCTAAAAGGCTTTGCGGAGCTCGATCGCCACGAAGCGGCCGACCGGGGAGGCATTTGTCGGGTCATACCCGCTCAGCCGGAAATTGCTGAACGGCGGCGTGACCGGCGGAGGCGTGTCGAACAAATTCGTGGCTGACAGGCTGATGCCGGTGCCCGACAGCCATCCAGAATCCTTGCCGGCATGGTAGGCCAGGGAAAGGTCGACCGTTGTCCACGACCCGATCGGCTTCGCTGCGGGTGTGTCGTCTGTCTTGTAGGCGTCGGTATAATTGACGAAGGCGTGAGCTGAGAAGCCGCCCCACACGTAGCCCGTCCGGCCACGGAGCTTCAGATTGACCGGGTTAAAGAGCGTGTTGCGCGCTTCAACGGAGGGGGTGGTGGCAGCCGCCTGCCGGTCGAAAGCCGTGATGTAGTTGGCGTTAAGACCTGCCACCAAGCGACCCCCGCCGGTATCCAACTCATAGCCGAAATCAAGGTCGATACCGCTGGTGGTTGTCGAAGCGAGATTTCGCACCAGAAGCACGTTGCTGATGAAACCGATGTTTTCAACCGCGGTGGCGCCGCCTAGGAATCGGAGCGGCTGCTGGAGGCTGGCGAGCACCGCGTCGATCTCGTCCTGGCTCGGGAAGAAGATGATAGTGCCGGAAGGGAACAGGCTCGGATCAGAAAATGCCAACCCCGGAGCAAAATTGGCATTCAGATTGCCAGGGATCGGGGTGGCACCAAGCCGCCCGTCAAACTCAATGTCGTACCATGTAGCACTGATTCTGAAACCATGGCGGTCCCGGTCAAGGACCTGATCGAAACCAAAAGAGTAGGCGCGCGACGATTCCGGACCAAGCCCGTCAGACGTTCCGCTTGTGGACAGAAAGTTGACTCCGGCGAGAGAGGGATCGGGCAATGGGATCCCGAGGAGGTTGCGCACGAAGTCATAGGAAATAACGCCGCCACCCCGGTCGATTGCGCCGGTAAGTCCCAGCGCGGGCGGGGCATAGGACGTGCTATATGAGCCGCGCGCGCGGAAGTCCCCTCCAGGAGACCAGAGGACGCCGACCCTGGGGTTGGACGTCCGCCCGAAATCCGAGTAGTCGTCAATGCGGCCCGAAAGGTTGACCTCAAGCCGCTGAATGAATGGAAGGGCATTGTCATCCCCCACGAGGGGGACCTGCACCTCTGCGAACAAGGCCGTAACATCGCGGCGTCCGTCCCGGCCTGCCGGGAACCCAATGGCTTGAGAAATCAAGGTTTCTTCCCGGTACTGCGTACCGATCGCCGCCGCGACAATGCCCCCCGGCAATTGAAACAGGTCCCCACTGGCCCGCAGACCTGCTGTCCACATGTCCGACACCGTCCGGAAGTCGTTTCCCTCGGTTGCCACCGGCGCCAGCGTCCTGGTCCTGAATTCATTACGCATTTCACTGTAGGAAGCTTCAGCAGTGAACACCCAGGTGTCGGAGACCACATAATCTCCCGCAAAGTTGAGGGTAGCCGCCTCCGCCGTCCCCCGCGTATTGCCGACAAAGTTACTGCCGATCGAGTTCACCTGAGTATTATTGACATTGCGCCGGGAGTAGAGGCCGGTCGCCTGCACTTCGAGGCGCGGGCCAAACTTCTGACGCAAGGAGAGGATGCCGCTGTTGCGGCGCTGCTTCGGCAGAAGGTCAAAGGTGTCGGTATTGGAGATTGGCTGGCCGCTCTGCAGCGTCGGCGCAGGGATGGCCGGCCGGTCGGACAGGAGCAGGTTGTCCCGTTGGTAATGCTCGAACGTACCCAGCACATTTCCGCCAGCCCACGACCGACCGAGGGTCTGGCCGATCCGGGTCTCGGCCATGTCGCCGCGGGTGACCGTTCCATACCGGAGCGACGTCTCAGCGCCGTCGAAATCGTCCCGCAGCACAAAATTGACGACGCCGGCGACTGCGTCGCCTCCATACACTGCCGAGGCCCCGTCGGTGAGCACCTCAACCCGCTCAATCGCCAGCATCGGAATCATAGACAGGTCGACAAAATCCCCGATACCAGAGGCCGGGGCCATCCGGGATCCGTTCAGGAGGGTCAGCGTTGCCCCGGCTCCCAGTCCACGGAGGTTGGCACCAGTCCCGAGAGTATCGTTGCGCTGGCTGTTCGTGTCATTGGGAAGGCGGCCGGCAAACTCCGTCGACCCGCCCCCGAAATTCTGCGGAAGCGTCCGGATGAACTGCTCGGTGGTTGCGACGCCGGAACCGAGGATATCTTCACGCGAGTAAATCTGCAGCGGCGAGCTTTCCGGCGCGATGCCGCGCAGACTCGTCCCGGTTACCGTGACCCGGTCAATCCTCAGATCGGCCTCTTCGCCTGGCGCACCTGCCCGCGAAGGAACCGGAACCCGCTCCGGCTGCCGGGAGCGTGCCGGCGAAGGCTGCTCCGGCGCGCCGACCCCGTCGGTTGCCTGCACCCGGATGACATAGCCCCCCGCCCCCGGGACCGCTTCCAGACCTGAACCCCGCAATAGTTCAGCCAGGGCCGTCTGCGTACCGTAATAGCCGGTTACGCCGGATGTGGCGCGTCCGGCAACCACACTTTCAGAGAATATGATCGGAACACCGGTCCGCAGGCTGATGGCTCTCAGTGCATCCGCGAGCGGGCCCTGCCCTATACTGAACTCCTGCGCATCAACAGCGTCCGCCGCCTGCGCCACGGCCGGGCCAGCGGCCGCAATGAGCGCAATAATTGAAACCGCAGCTGCCCCGAAAGCCCTGCGTCGGTTTTTATCTGTATACCCCATATTTTCCTCCAGGCTGGTTGAACCGCGGCGCAACTCTCCTGGCGCGGCAGTCCTGTCCAGCAACAGTGAGGCACAGGCTATCGGCACCCCGGGGGGATATTTCGGTAGGGCATGTGGATTGCAGAAGGACAGAAGACCGGCCTTGTTCTCCTGATTTCACCTCGAGCGGCCAACTCTCACTGAATGTGCAAACGAACCGGCCGGAAAGACAGCGTTCGCATCGACCGAGATCCAGTGCTTCCTGAGTTGCCGCCGGGCCCGGCGCGCCATGGTTCTGCCCCCCAAGGTCCGGCCTAGTTCGCCCGCCGGATCAGGATTTCGTTACCGGAGCGGTCTGCCTCCACAGGAAGGAACAGGCGGAGGCTCTCCACGAACACCTCCTGCTCGCCGGCCGGGAAGACGCCGCTGAGCCGTTCCTCTGCAAGGGAAGGATCGATTATTACAAGCCGAATGTCAGAGTAGCGGTTCAGCTCGGCAATGGCTTCGGCCAGCGTGACATCCCGGAACGGGATCATGCCGGACTGCCAGCCGGTGATCATCGCCGGATCAACTTCCAGGATCCGGGCCTCACCTCCAGAAACCTGAAGCTGCTGGCCGGGCCTGAGGGTATGCCCACTGATATCCCCGTCCTCCTTTACCTCTACGGCGCCCTCTACCAGAGTAACAGCAAGACCGCCCGGTTTTGCCCAGACATCGAAAACTGTGCCGAGCGCGGTTGTCCGGACGCCAGCCGCTTCGACAGTGAAGGGCGCATCACCTCTGGCGACCTCGAACAGGGCCTGGCCTTCGCTGAGGCGGACCGTGCGAGCATGCGAGCTCAGATGCACATCCAGGCGCGTACCTGTATTGAGCGTTAGGGTGGATCCGTCGGCGAGCTGCACCTCGCGCTGCTCGCCGGTCGCCGTTGCGTAGATTTCCGCCGACACTGCCGGACCTGGTGACGGTCCCGGGACGAACAGGAACAGGACGGCGCCGGCAAATATGGCGGCCGCCAGAGCCGCGCCGGTCCAGAGACGTGCAGGCGCGCGCTTCCGGCGCCCTGTCCTTGCTGCTTGCCCGGTGCGGTCCAGCACGGCCAGCGTGGCTTCGATCTCGCGAAAGGCCGCGGCATTGGCGGGGTCGCGTTCCCAGGCGAGGAAACGCTGCCAGACATCCGCCGCAAGCTGCTCATCCTGCAGCTCGGCGTACCAGCCAGCCGCAGCTTCGCGCCGGGCGGCCTGACTTTCCTTGTCGGTCATAATGCCCTTTACCCGGCCGGGTCCTGATCCTGGCCATCTGCCTCGGCAAGGCGCTGTGCGATCAGGGCAACAGCGCGTGCCACATGCTTTTTGACAGCCGTGGGGGAGACTGACAAGCGCCGGGCGATCTCTTCATAGGAAAGCCCGTCGAACCTGTGGAGACGGAGAGCCTGCCGCCGACGGGGATCCATCTCTTCCAGCGCCGCCTCCACAACGGCGAGGCGCTCGCTATCCATGAACTGCTTCTCCGGAGTTGGCGTGTGGGGACAGGCAAGGCGCAGACCCGCCTCCCCGATATCCTCATGATCGTAGCGCCGCCGGTGGCGGGGCGAGGTCACATGATTGACCGACAGGTTACGCACCGTGGTGAACAGCAGAGGCCTCAGCTCTTCGATCCCCTTGTCCGGATAAGCTCTCCTGGCAGCCAGAAAAGCCTCCTGGACGATATCCTCCGCATCCGCGTCATTATGCACCCGCATCCGGCAGAAGCGGAGAAGCTGACGGTACTGAGTGCGGAATATCTGGGTAAGCGGCGAAGCAGTCCTGTCAGCCCTCTCAGAACTCCTCGCCAGAGATGTCGTTGTCTCCTCCCCCCTGTGCTTCGTCCCGGCTGGCAGAGAGTGAAGCTGATCTGCCATGGTCCAACGTCCCGGATTTGTGATTGTGCAAAGCGGAAAGTCCGTCAGGCCGCACTGCGTTCTACTTCAGATTCGTACTATAGTACGTAGTATTATACTACTCAAGATTGCTTCATGAAGGCATGAGGCTCCGGGCGGTTCTGTCAGCTAATCTCAAGCGACTGAGAGCGGAGCGCCGACTGACGCAGGAGGCGCTTGCGCTGACCGCCGACATTGAGCGCTCATATGTGAGCCGCCTTGAGCGACGCCTGTCAGGCGCGACAGTCGACGTCCTGGAAAAACTTGCCGAGGCCTTGCAGATCGATGCCAGCGAACTCGTGCGAGATTCAGAACTCACTCCTGCTGACAGAACCGCCAGGTCCGGTCCGGGCAAGGCAGCGCCGCATGCAACCCTGACTATGACCAAACACAAATGACCGCTGCCGGCGAGGCACCAGGCGCTGAAATTCGTACTATATCACGTGGTTGTATATAACGCAGTACGGTTTCCATCCGGGGATGGATATCCGCGCGGTTTTTGCAGACAATCTCAGGAAACGCAGAAAGGCGGCGGGTCTGTCTCAGGAAGAACTTGCGCATATGGCAGATATCGAGCGCGCCTATGTTAGCCAACTCGAACGTCGCCTCAACAGCCCGACCATAGACATGCTGGCGAAACTTGCCGGAGCCATTGGTGTCTCCCCATATGAATTGCTGCTGCCCCCGCCCCGCAAGCAGCGCAGGTGATGCGGGAGCCGAGGTGCTCGGCGATTAATTGTATCCCATTCCGACACCCGGGCGCTGCTGTTTACGTCAGCCGGTTATGCTGCCTCTCTCAGCCACACAACGTTACGAACCCGCCTCGCAGGGCAGAGTGAGCGAGCACCCGGACGGAAGGCGACCTGACGCTTTCAGACAGGCTCTTGCCGCCAGGTCCGAAGGTAACATCCACAAGCCGCAAGCATCGCTCGCCAATAGCGGCCCGGCGCAGACGCTCAGCGAACATCCCGCCGTATATCCTTCTCCAGATCCTCCTCCGCTCGCCACAGCGCCCTGTATATGTCGCTATTCTTGATCAGCGCTTCATGCGTGCCGAACTCCGCAATCCGCCCGCCCGACAGGACGACGATCAAATCCGCCTTCATGACAGATCTCAGCCGGTGCGAAGCCACGATCATTGTCGTGCCGTCAAAAACGCGTTCGAGTTCTGCGAGAATGGCCCCTTCCGATCCGGGATCGAGCGACGCGGTGGGCTCATCGGCGAGCAGGAGGCGCGGCTGCCTCATCAAGGCGCGCGCGATAGCGACCCTCTGACGCTCCCCGCCCGACAGGCTGCAGCCGCGCTCGCCGGCCGCCCGGTCGATGAAACCGTTCAGTCCTGCGCGCCGGAGTACGTGTTCCAGGGTTTCCTGCCGGACATCCGTTGCCGGAAACGCGACATTGAAGGCGACGCTCTCATTGAACAGGCCGGGCTCCTGTCCGATGAACGCGATCTGCTCACGGATGACCTGAACCGGAATTTCCGTCAGCGCAACGCCGTCAATGAGGATGCGTCCATGAGCGGGTTTGACGAAACGGAGCAGCATACGGATGAGGGTCGACTTCCCGCTCCCTGAGGCACCGACGAGACCGACTTTCATACCCGGGAGGATGTCGAGCGCGGCGTCGCAGGCTGCCTCCGGCGCGCCGGGATGCGTGAAGCTCACCCCTTCGAAACGGATGGACATCGGCCCGGCGCATGTTTTGCGCCCATCGGCCCGGCTGACCTGCGCGGCTTCTGCAGGCTCTGACAGAACATCGTTCAGACGTCCGATGAAGGCCGCCCCCTGGCCGAGATCGCGCGCGGCGTAGCCCAGCATCTCCATCGGCCGGACGATCTGCAGCATGTAGCTGAGGGCAAGCACCAGATCTCCCGGTGTCATGACCCCGGCCCCGATCCGGTCCACGCCGAGGACGAGGACCGCCGCCAGCCCTCCGGCAAAGACGAGCGCCGCGAGCAGGCCGTTGCGCAGGCGCACTTCGTGGAACCGGTACCAGGCGCGCCGCACGCCCTCCAGGGATCGCCCGAGGCGGCCGGCCATGGCCGCTTCTCCGCAAAACGCCTTCACTGTTTCGGCATTGAGGAGGCTGTCGGTCAGCAGCCCCGTGACGGCGATCCGGGCGGAGGCGACGTCCCGGCTGGCGCCGAGGACCCGGCGCGCGCCAAGGGTAAAGATAACCGCATAGAGGACGGCGCAGAGCGCAAGAACGACGAGGAACGCGCCGTCCAGGATAACAAGGACAATGGCGGCCATGACCGCAATCTCCAGAAGGCCTGGCAGCAGGGTGAACACAGCGTGCTGTAGGAGAAGCCGGTAGCCGGTGAGGCCGTTCTCGAGGGTCTGCACGAGGCTGCCCGACGACCGGATCTGGAGAAAGCTCATCGGCAGCGCGAGAACATGGCGCGCGGCCCTGTGGCTCAGCGCTCTGGAGATATCCTGCTCGGCGCGTGCGAAGAAGAAACCCCGGCCCTCGCCGGCGATCCGCGAAAGCCCGAGACAGCCCGCATAAAGACCGGCAAACAGAAGCGCAGAGCCGCCGCCGGCATAAAGATCATCCAGCAGGAATTTCAGAGCCACGGGCGCGCAGACTGACAGGCCCGCCGCGAAGACAACGCATCCGAGCGCCAGCAGAAGGCCCGCCGCGCTCTCCCGGTTCAGCGCATGGACCAGCACGCCGGCGCCGCGCCGCAGTCCTGCCCCGCCGTGCGGATTTGAGGAACGGGCCCGCATGACGGCAGATTACACGAGGTTGGCGGGTATTTCTATCTTTAGTTTATGCCGCGCCGGCGTCTGACGGCGTCAGGCCGTCCAGTCCAGCCGGCCCGGAGCGCCGTTTCCGAGACGAGCGGTCCGAGACCCGGTTGACAGGATGTTCCGGACACATGGGTCACAGGTTTTTTTCGCATTGGCAGGCGCCGGGATGTCAAGGAAGGACGCAGCGAAGCCGGACGAGCGCCCGAGATCTGCAGCGCGCCGCCATGGACGGCAGCTCGATGAGGGCGCCCGGCGCGTCTCGTACATGCGGCAGGGTCCCGGATCCATTGATCCCGGGGCAAGGGCGCAACAGACTGACGAAGATCTATCCGGGGCGGACGTGTCACCCATCTCTCCGGAACGTTCTGTTACCTATGTGTTCGGAATGGACAAAGGTGAGCGTGGCTCCGCGAGCAGGACTCGAACCTGCGACCATTCGATTAACAGTCGAACGCT
>CAYPDA010000050.1:0-16075 GCA_964409375.1 uncultured Hyphomonas sp. | reverse complement strand
AGGCGCTGTTTCAGCGTCTCCATCAGCTTCTCGAAGCCGCCCATCGCCTCGATCTCGTCCATTTCCTCCTTGGTGAGGAATTTCTCCGTCATCTTCTTCAGCCATTCTTCGGGCAGGTCCTGGACGTTGACGGCGTCGCCGAGCGTGTCGAGCCCCTTGAAGACGTGGCTGAAAACTCGGTCGAACTTGTCGATGTTGCGTTCGTCCTTCACCAGCGCGGTGCGGGCGAGATAGTAGAAGTCCTCGACCTCCATGTTGATGACCTGCCGGTCCATCGCCTCCATCAGCATCAGGTATTCCTTAAGCGTCACGGGCACCCTGGCTTCGCGCAGCTCATTGAAGAAATTGAGGAACATCGCCTGATCCTTTCGGTTTCACGTCCTGAGGATAGCCCGGCGGGCAGGCCATGTCCAAGCTGACGCTGGGAAAACATGGTCATGGACGGTTCATCTGCCCGGCGCTAGCTGGAGGTATGAACAGGCTGGCGCCAATCCTTGCATCCCTAGCGCTCGGCGCGTGCAGTGCGACGGCGTCGCCGTCCGGGCCGCCGCCGGCGGGGCCGCCTTTCGGACCTTCTCAGGCGGACGGGCCTCTGGGCTTTATGCAAGGACCGGCCGGCGGCCCTGAGGCCTGCCCGGTGCAGGGCGAGGCCGATTGCATGCTGGAGGCGGCCTGGGCGGCGGCCCAGCGGCTGGGGCCTGAGAAACTCGCCCGGCTGAAGCCGGTGTTCACCGAGACGATTGCGGGCGCGGCCGATCCCGCGCTGAGGGCCCGCTGGCAGGACCGGCTTGGAAATGTCCCGGCACCTGACAGGTCGCAGGTAAACTTTGCCTGCCAGACCGCCCGGTCCGCGATTGCCGAGCATGGCTGGGAAGGCTTTTTCCAGCGGGCAAGACTTGGCCAGCCGCCGCTGAATATGGCCCGCCCGGAAATCATGGATGCCGCGATTGATCTGGCTCCCGATGCGATGGAACGCGGGCGGCTGATCGACATGATGTTTGATCTTTCCGGCGCGCCGATGCCTGGTACCCGCGGCCGTATCAGCCCCGACCCGTTCGAACGGCAGACCTTTGCGCATGTGCTGGCCGAGCGGATGATGCGGGACTGCCGCAGCAGCCGGTTTGACCTGGCGCGCGCCTGGACGGCGGCGCCCGACACGATCCGCTACGATCTGTGGCAGGCACGCATTGAAGGCGGGGCAGGGCGGCTGGCGGGCGCCGTGCGGCGCGGTGACGGGACCGATGATACCCGCCATGTGCGCCAGGCGCTGGAAGGGTATGGCGCGATCCTGGCACTCGGCTATTGCCCGGATTGACCTTTTTGCGGGGCCTGCGGGCCTTTCCGCGGCGTCCATCTTGCGCCATAGGCTTAAAGACATGACCCCGACCGACGAAACAGACGCCGACCACCTGCACATTCCGGCAGAAGGTATCTGCGGCCCGTCCGAAGTGACGGCGCTGTCGCATCTCTACCGCGCCGAGGTTTACCGCTCGACCGTTTGGCGCCAGCGGCTCGACCAGACAACCAACTGGGCGGTGATATCGACCGGCATTGGCCTCTCGGTCACGTTCGCGAATGAGCGCGCTTCGCCGTTTCCGATCGTGCTGGTCGGCATGCTCTGCATCGTTTTCCTGATGCTGGAGGCGCGGCGCTACCGGTTCTTCTATGTCTGGCGGTTTCGCGCGCGGGTGCTGGAGATTGCCTTCTATGTGCCGATCCTGCGCGGGGAGGGCGTCAAAATACAGCTCGACCGGGGCACGGCACTTTCAGACGACTATGAAAAGCCGAAATACCGGATATCGATGATCCGGTGCATCGGACGGCGGCTGAGGCGGAATTACGGCTATATCTTCGCCATCCTCGGCGCGGCCTATTTTGCCAAGATCGCGATCCACCCGGTGGATGTGATGTCGTGGGAGCAGTTCTTCCGGCGCGCGCATATCGGGCCGATCCCTGGCTGGATCGCGATTTCGGCGGGGCTTGCGTTCCATGCGGCCTGGATTGGCGTCGCGTGGAAAACATGGTGGGATGAGCGCACCGACAAGACCAAGATGGCCGACTTCCTCACGAGCCGCGGGGACGTGAACTATGTCCGCGCCGCCAGCGGGCATGATTCGACGCTGGGGTGAGGCCTGGCTTTCGGCGCGGGAAAAAACGTCGTCGGTCACGGACAGGGTGAAGACCGGGTCGTTGCCGGGCGGGGTTTCGCAGATGGCCTCGCTGAAGGCTGCGCGGGTTTCAGGGTCGTCATAGACCATCTTCTTCTCATACGCCTTGCGCCAGGTTGCCTCATCCGGCCATTCAGCATAGCCGACGAAACGCCCGTCCCTGTCCCGGTGCAGGCGCGAGCCATAGCTGCCATAGCGCTCGCGGATGAGCTCAGTGCCTCGCATCCAGGCCTTGCGGAACTGATCCTCCTTGCCCGGATGAACCCGCCACCAGTAGACTGCCACGAAGATGGGGTGCCTCCCTGAGCTTTAGAGCGCGCCTGGCAAGCCAACGCGCTGGGCGGGAAATGATCCGGCACACCCAAAAAAAGCCGGGACAATATCCCGGCTTTTCAATTGTTCAGGACCGGGCGGGCAAATCAGCCCGCAGGGCCCCGCCGGCCGCCGCCGTCCTGGCGGCGGGAGAGGTAGGCGAGGCGTTCGAACAGGGCGACGTCCTGTTCGTTCTTGAGAAGCGCGCCGTGCAGGGGCGGGGTGAGGCGCTCGGGATCTTTCTCGCGCAGGGTTTCGAGATCGACATCCTCGTTCATGAGGAGCTTGAGCCAGTCGAGCAACTCAGACGTCGAGGGCTTCTTCTTCACGCCGGGCAGTTCGCGCATGGAATAGAAGGTCGAGAGCGCGTCGCCGACGAGCTTCTTTTTGATGCCGGGGAAGTGGACATCGATGATGGCGCGCATCGTCACTTCGTCCGGGAATCTGATGAAGTGGAAGAAGCAGCGGCGCAGGAAAGCGTCCGGCAGTTCTTTCTCATTGTTCGAGGTGATGATGACGATCGGGCGGACTTTCGCCTTCACGACTTCGCCCGTCTCGTAGACAAAGAACTCCATCCGGTCGAGTTCCTGCAGGAGATCGTTCGGGAATTCGATGTCGGCCTTGTCGATCTCGTCGATCAGCAGCACCGGGCGTTTCCTCGCGGTGAACGCCTCCCAGAGCTTGCCCTTCTTGATGTAGTTGCGCACGTCCTTTGCCCGCTCTTCGCCCATCTGGCCATCGCGCAGGCGGGAGACGGCGTCATATTCATAAAGGCCCTGATTGGCCTTGGTGGTGGACTTGATATGCCATTCGATCAGTTCGGCGCCGAGGGCTTTGGCGACTTCGATGGCGAGGACGGTCTTGCCGGTGCCGGGTTCACCCTTGATCAGCAGGGGCCGCTCCAGCGCGATGGCAGCGTTGACGGCCACGCGCAAATCATCGGTGGCGACATAATCCTTGGTGCCTTCGAAACGCATGCGGCTGATCCTTTTCTTATCCGAACGCCGCCACAATAAGCCCGGGCAGGGCATGAGCAAGCGCTGACCTGAAGGAAAGTGCTGCGCTGCGGCATCGAATTTCCTTTAGGGAAGGGCGCCTGCGTGGTAAATAGAAAAGGCCATGCGCGCCGCCATAGTGGCTCAAGCTTCAGCTGACAGTCGCTCCGGTTCAGGCAGGGTTTGCCGACACGGCGGGCCTCGGGAATCGCGGCAGATTTTATGACCCAACGCCCAAGTGAGACGGGCGCATGGCACCTCCCGCCGCCGGTCACGTCATCGGGCAACCCATGCCCGCACAGAGTTAATGTCTGGAAAGCAAGCGTTAACGCCTTTATGTGAATTTGCCACGATCCGAACCATGGGGGCCGGAACGGCATGCCGCTTAAACTCTCTCTCAAGCCAGGTGAGACCTTTGTCGTCAACGGCGCGGTTGTGCGCAACGGCGACCGGCGCGGGGTGCTTCTGCTTGAGACGCAGGCGCGGATCCTGCGCGAGAAAGACATTCTCGATCCGTCCGACGTTTCCGGCGCCGCTTCGCGCACCTATTTCGCCGTGATGCAGATGTATCTGCTCGGCGAGGTGGATGGGCCGCTCTATACCCAGGCCGCCGAGGCGCTCAGCGGCCTGATGGCGGACATGCCGGAAGCGCGTGACGAGATCCTCCAGATATCGGCCGATGTCGTGGCCGGAGATCTTTACCGGGCGCTCAGCCGCTGCCGCAAGCTGATGCCAGCCGCCTCACTGGAGGCGGGATGATGGCCGATGGCAGCCCGCTACAGGCCCGCCCCGGCGCGGGCAGCGCGCTCATGGGCGTCGATGAAGCGATTCGCAATCTGGAGGCCGGCGGCGGGGATGGGCTTTGCGTCGATCTCGGCGGTGGCCGGATCGCCCGTCCGGACAGTCCGCGCGGCGCCGATGGCCTCTTGCAACGCCTGCGCGGCCACAAGATGCTGATGGCCCAGGCGGCCTCCGGCGCGGACCTTTCCCGGTTTCGCAGCCTGCCGCCGGCCGAGATCCAGGTGGCACCGGCTGTCCGCGAGATCCTTGACGCCGCGACGCGCAGGCCCTAGCGGGGCGCCATGTCGCCCGAACTGATCTCTCTTTTCACCGCCGCCTTCGTCACTTTCTTCGTGCTGATAGATGCACCGGGGGTGGCGCCGATCTTTGCGACGCTGACCGCCAAGGGCACCCCGGCCTGGCGCCGCAAGATGGCGTTCAAATCCGTGTTCGTGGCGACAATCATCCTGTTCCTGTTCGCTTTTGGCGGCGCATGGCTGCTTTCGGCCATGCATATCTCGATCGATGCGTTCCGCGCGGCGGGCGGGGTGCTGTTGTTCCTGATCGCGCTCGACATGGTGTTCGAAAAGCGCACCGAACGGCGCGAACACCGGGCCGAGGAGGTCCTCGAGGAGCAGGAAAACAATCCGGAGCCGGACGATGTGTCGGTCTTTCCGATGGGCATTCCGATGATCGCCGGGCCGGGCTCCATCGCCACCGCCATGTTCTACATGTCCGAAGCGCCGAGCGCGGCGCATCAGGGGGTGGTGATTGCGGCGATCGGGGCGAACCTCCTGATCACGCTGGTGATCTTCCTGGCCGCCGGGCCGCTGGTGCGGTTCATGGGGGCGAGCATTGCCGGTGCTCTGACGCGTATCCTGGGCGTGATCCTCGCAGCCCTGTCGGCGCAGCTGATCATCGACGGAATTCGCGGGGCGTTTGGGCTGACCTGATCTGGCCGGGCGCTCAGGTGCCTTGCGGCTCGGCTTTGGGTTTCGGCAGGCGGATATAGGTCTGCACCGTCGACAGCATCAGCCAGAACAGGAGCATGCCTGCGGCGGTCAGGCTCATGATCTCGAGAACCATGTTGCGGTTCCAGCTGATGCCGGCATCGGCGGCTTTCAGGGCGTCCTGGCCGCGCTCGCGCACCAGCACGATCAGCCGCTCGCCCCCGGCCTCGGCCAGCAGCCGGGCCCGGCGAAGGTCGGCGCCGTCCTCGACCACGGACAGGATCGTCAGCGTGCCGTTCGGGCTTGTCCGGGCGGCGATGCGCTGGATCTGCTGCAGGTCGGCGTCGAGGTCACCGAGCCTGGAATGGTTCGTGGTGGCGGCATAGGCCGCGCGCACGCGTTCAGCGCGGACGTCCGAGGTGGCGAGGCCGCTGAAGGCTTCGACAAGCGCTTCGCTCAGCGCGGCATCCGGCAGAGCCGCTTCGGTACGCGCCTGCAGGTATTCGGTGAAGGCGGGCGTCAGGCGCTGGGAGCGGCGGGCGGATTTGAGGATCGAGATGGAGAGCGGAGCGGTGGCCGACAGGCCGTCACTATGGTCGAGCTGGAGGAGACCCAGCCCGGTCAGCTTGAGGACCAGTTCATCGGACCGGTCGCCATCCAGCCAGCGCTGGGACATTGCGGCGAGGTCCGCATGGCTGCCGAGGAGCTGGAAGCGGCGCTCATCCTCGGTACGCACCTGCGCCTGGTAGACCAGCGGGGTGTTGGCGGCGGTGATTTCGGGCAGGAGAGAGGCTTCGGCCGTTTCGGCGGGCAGGTCTGCGGCCGCTTCGCCGCCGCCTTCCTCGAGCCCGGTTGCCGGGACCTGTTCGACCTCCGGCGGCAATTCGACGCTGGGCGGGCTGAAGCGGCCGGTCGCTTCGATGCGCAGGACGACCGGTTCCGGCAATTTGAAGAGCGCGGCGCGCGTCACCCGCTCGTCCAGAGAGCCGGCGCGTTCTGCCTCGGCGCGCAGCAGGATCTGTTCGCCGACTTCCCGGCCGAGCATCTGAGGGGCCGCGAGCAGGTAGCCGCGCACGGCGGCCATGTCGTGATTGTTGAGTTCGGCGATGATCCGGTCCTGCCAGTAGGGCAGCTTGCGGTCATCATCACGCGGGCCGGTCTGTGATAATTCCTGAAGCAGCCGTCCGGTGGCCAAGGTCAGCGCGTCGGCGGCGCCTTCCTGGCTGCCGCGATCATCATAGGCATTGGCCACGGCCCGCGCGCCGATCACCGGCATGAGGATCAACAGTGAGTTGAACATCACAGCCAGCATCCAGCCAGTTTTACGGGTACGTTCTTTCCGTTGACGGCGCATGCGGGGCCCTGAACCGTGGGAAGGCTGCGGGTGAGGAGATGGCGTCCATAGAGCGTACGCACCCCCGAAAGATCAAGTGCTGGTCTGCAACTTGCATTCTCATACATCGAAGTTAGGTGGCAAGGATGCTGCTCGTGACAGTGAAAAGGCATGTTTTTGTCGTAATTGGCTGAAAATATTGAGGTTACTATCGCAGTCAGAATGATTGCAGGGAATCAGCGAGCGATCTATATGGCACCCAAACGCGTGAAGGAGTCTGTCGTGAGTATTGATCTCTCAGACGATTATCGGCCGTCGGACGACGAAGAGTTCATGAACGATCGTCAGCTCGCCTATTTCAGGCGGCTCCTGGAAGTGTGGAAGGCCGATATCCTCAGCGGCGCGAAACAGACAATCAACAATCTGCAGGGCGAGTCAGGATCTCTGCCCGACCTGGTCGACCGCGCCTCGGCGGAGAGTGACAAGGCGCTTGAGCTGCGCACGCGCGACCGCCAGCGCAAGCTGATCTCCAAGATCGACGCTGCGCTTCGCCGGATTGATGATGGCAGCTATGGCTATTGTGAAGCGACCGGCGAACCGATCGGCCTGCGCCGGCTCGAGGCGCGCCCGACGGCGACACTGAGCCTTGAGGCGCAGGAACGCCATGAACGCAGGGAACGCACGCTCCGGGACGACTAGGTCGTCGAGCGCGCTCGTCTGCTCGCGTCGCGGTCCTTATTCAGACAGTAAAAAGGCGGCGCTCCTGAAACAGGAGGCCGCCTTTTTCCCATTCACCGTTTCAACGCCTTTGGCGGCATTTGTAAGCTTCTTGCGGGCTACAGGGACATAATGCCCGCCACTTCCGAATCAGGCCTTACCGGCATCTGAGCAGGCGGTTAAATTTCCGAGACTTAAGTGAATCGCAGGCGCCGGACTGTTAATGTCTGTACGCGGCAACTTTCCTAACGCGCCGTTAACCTTCTGCAGGTGATTCTGGCGGGATGATATTGTCACCCTCAGACACCGGAACGCAGAGCCGCGCGGACGCCGACCTCCCCGGTGAAGGCTGGGATGTTTCCCCCCGGCTGCGCCGCCGTATTCAGATGGAAGCGACGCCGCTGCCGCGCGAGCGGGTTGCGCCGGACCGGAAGCTGCCGACCTCGCGCGGGGTTCTGACCCCGGCCGAGATCGAGGCGCTGCTGCGGCCTGATCTGTCGGATATGGAAGCTCTGCCTGAGCCGGAACCCATGCACACCGCGCCGGCCGAGTTTGGCGGACCGGGAACGGGCGGGCGAGGGCCGGAAGACGTAGCGCGCCGGATTGCGGCGCGGCTGTCCAGGGCGATGCGGGAACATTGCGGACTGGCCGCTGGCGTCACGGTGAAGCGCGTGTCGCCGTTGGCAGTTGCTGATGCGGTGACGGCGCGTGAGGAGCGGGGGCAGGCCATCCTCTGCTTCGCCGACCGGCACGGCGACGTTTCGGCCATGCTGGTGCTCGGCGCCGGGATGGCGCAATTGATGATAGAGACGGCCTGCGGCGGCCCTGCGCCCGCCGCGGCGCCGCGGCCGCTGAGCCCGATTGACCTCGCGCTGCTGGAAGGCCTCGCGCGGCCGCTGGTGCCGGCGCTGGGCGGCGGCCTTCAGTTTTCGGGTGTCGAGACCGACCCGATGTTTGCCGCTTCCGTGGCTGCGCCGGGGCCAGGCTATGAGATTATCCTGTCGGTGCGCGCCGGTGAGGCTGACTGGCCCGCCAGGCTGCTGGTACCTGCCGCCCTGCTTGCGCCGCCTCCGGAGGCCGGCGCTCAGGCGATGAGGGCAGCCGCGCCATCCTCCGCCTCCGGCGCGCTGACGGTGCTTCTGACGGCGCGGGTGGCGAGCGTTGAACTGCCCCTGTCGCGGCTGACCAGCCTGCGGCCCGGCGCGACACTGATGCTGGGTGTGCCGGCGGGCCAACCGGTGGAGCTCTTGTCCGGCGACCGGACCGGGGATCTGGCCGCCGAGGCTGAGATCGGCCGCAAGGGCAGCCGGATGGCGCTGAGGATTACCCGCTGCGGCCCGGCGCTGCGCGCGCTCAATCTGGCGCGCGCCGGATAAATTCCGCCTCGATTTCAATTCGGACACTGTCGGTAAGCAGGCCGGAGAAGCGGTCGATGCCGAAGGCGGCGCGGCTGATTTCTCCGCGGGCAGAAAAGCCCACCACATCGGCGCCGCGCAGGCGGTCATAGGCGCTGGCGCGCAGGCTGGCCTCCAGCCGGATGGGCTGGGTCACGCCGCGCAGGGTCAGGTCGCCGTCAATTCGAGCGGTGGTTGCGCTCGTCTGCGTCACGTTCCGGGAACGGAAGATCGCCTGGGGATGGGTTTCGGCATCGAACCAGCCTCGTCCCATCAGTTCGGCGGCGAATTCAGGATTGGCGATGTTGAGCGAGCGCATGTCGATGGTCGCCTCGATGCGCGCAGCCTCCGGGTTGGCCGCGTCGCCGCTGAGGCTGGCCTCGAACACGTCAAAGCGGCCGACATAGTCGGAAAAGCCAAGATGATCGATGCGGAACAGGAGGGCGGCGTGTTCGGTATCCAGCGCGAAATCGCCTGGCGCAAGCGTCGCGGCGACCGGGTCTAGCCGGGGCGCCAGTAGGCTGCCGGCGAGTGAGGCGCATCCCGGCAGGAACAGGCCGGCGAGCACGATGGCTGCGCCGGCCTGTCTCAGGGCGCGGATCTGGTGGCTAGCTTGCGGGCGATCCATGCGTCGACGTTCTCCTCAAGGATGGCGAGCGGCACTGCGCCATCTCTCAATACGACATCATGGAACTCCCGGATGTCGAAAGCCTCGCCGAGGGCTGTCTGGGCGCGGCGGCGCAGGTCGAGGATCTTGATCATGCCGATCTTGTAGGCGGTCGCCTGGCCCGGCATGACGACATAGCGGTTGATCGCCTTGATGCTGTCGCCCTCGGGGTTGGGCGTGTTGTCCATCAGATACCGGACAGCTTCCTCGCGGGTCCATTGCCTGGCGTGCAGGCCGGTGTCGACGACGAGGCGCGCCGAGCGCCAGATCTCCATCGCGAGGCGGCCAAAGTCCGAATACGGATCGGAATAATAGCCGAGTTCTTTCGGCACGAGTTCCGAATAGAGGCCCCAGCCTTCGGAATAGGCCGTGTAGCCGCCGAAGCGGCGGAAGCGCGGGATGCCTTCAAGTTCCTGGGCGATGGCGATCTGCATGTGGTGGCCGGGGACGCCTTCATGATAGGCGAGGGCTTCCAGCTGATAGATTGGCATGTCGGCCATGCGGTAGAGGTTGGCGTAATAGATGCCGGGACGGCTGCCATCCGGGGCAGGGCGCGAATAGAAGGCCTTGCCGGCGGAGCGCTCCCGGAACGGCTCGACCGCCTGCACGATCATCGAGGCCTTCGGAAACGTGTTGAACAGTTTCGGCAGGTCCGTTTCCATCTCTGCGATCGCTTCGCGCGCCATGGCCAGATAGGTCTCGCGCCCTTCCGGGGTGTCTGGCAGGTAAAAGCTGTCTTCGGTGCGCATGAATTCGAAGAAGGCCTGCAAGTCGCCCTCGAAGCCGACCTCGGCCATGATGGCGCGCATCTCGCCGTGAATGCGGGCGACGTCGTCGAGGCCGATCTGGTGGATTTCCTCTGCTGTCAGGTCGGTCGTCGTCATTACGCTGAGGCGGTTGTTGTAAAAGGCTTCGCCGTCGGGAAGCTTCCAGGCGCCGTCATCGGTGGTGGCATTCGCCCACTGGGTTTCGAGTTCGGCGATGGCGTCTTCATAGGCCGGGCCAACGGAACTGCGCAGCGCTGTGGCGGCGCGGGCGTTGAGGCTGGCGGCTTCGGCTCCGGTGATCGTGCCATTGCTGGCGAGCGCGCCGACCTTGCCGCGGAAATCTGCCATCAGCGGGCTGTCATCGCTGCCATCACCGGTGCCGGTAAAGGGGTAGCCGCTGATCACGCCGTGCGCATCCGACAGCACGAATTCGTAGACGAAGGCCGGGGGCTGGATCCCGAGGCTGGCGGAATAGCGGGCATTCCCGACCTGGGCGCCGAGATAGTCCGGCAGCGCGGTCAGGCGGGCCAGATAGGCCTCTGCGTCCGAGGCGCTGGTGACCTTGTGGAAATTGATCAGGAAGGCGGGAATGGACGACTGGACCCCGCCCATCTGGTTGAAGGTGTAGCGATGATGCCGGAAGGGCTCGGCAGCTTCAGCCCGCTCCAGTTCATATTCGGCGAGGCGCCAGGAAAGCCTGGCCTGGTCATCCAGCGTGTCATAGTCGAACAGGGCGCGCATTTCCGCGATCTGGGCGCGGCGCATCTCCAGCGTCTCGGCGTCGAATTCGGGCGACGGGTCGGTCCATTCGCCATACCGGTCGCGGATGCCGAGCGTGGTCTGGCGCATCGGGTCGCGGGCGAGCATCTCGTCGAACGTCTGCTCGAACCACGCGTTCAGGCGGGCGGATTCGGCGGCAACGGCCTCTGCGGAGACCGCTGGCGGAGCCGGCGCAGGCGGGGCCTGCAGGGGCGTCGTCGCGCAAGCGGCGATCAGGCCGAGCGCGGTCATCAGGGCGATGGGGCGGCGTGTCATGGTAAGCCAGATCCTCTGCATGCGTGTGAAGCTGTACAGTCCCCCTTAACGCCTTTTTCGGATTCGTTAACCTTTGCTGTGCGAAAAACGGTAGTCTAGGTGATGGCCGGACATCCGAGTCGTGGGATGCCTGCTGCGTATGAAGCATGGGCGTTCTTCACGCAGTGGAGACGGCCCCACGAACTGGCGGTAGACCATGAGTAATGATGCAGACACTCTCGAACTGGCGGTGAACGCCGCCGGGCCAGTCGATGAGGTTGCAGAGGGCAGGGAGGCTGAGCGCGACAGGCGCCGGGTCGATCTGTTGCAACTCGGGTTCTGGGCCTGCCTCCTGCTATCGATCGCTGCTGCCAGCATATCGCTCGCCATGCCGAACACGTCGGGGCCCACGGGCTCGATCCTGCTCATCACCATGGCGTCTGGCGGCCTTGTCTTCCTGCTCTGGACCGTCCGCGGCGCCGGGCGGTTTATCGGCCTGTTCCCGGAGCGCGGCTCGGCCGCCCGGCTTGCTGACGCCAGCGCGCCGCGTTTCCCCTGGATCGAGGCGCTCGATGAAGCTGTCCTCGTGACCGACCCCGGCGGCGCGCCGGTCGCCGCCAACAAAGCTTATGCAGACCTCGCCCGGATGGCGCTGATTGCTGGCCAGTCCGAAAACGGACCCGTCACTGTTGACCGCCTTTTCGGCGCCAATCCCGGGCTGGCGGCGCCGGTCTACCGCCTGTCGCGTTCGGCAAAAGCCGGCGCGGCGCGGCGCGAAGTGTTGCCGCCGCTCGCGCTCGGGCCTGACCAGGTGCCCGCGCAGTTCGAAATCAGCGTTTCGCCGCTGCTGCGCGGGCGCGTGCTGTGGCGTATCCGCCGCATCGCCGGCCAGATGGAGGCGACCGGCGCGGCCGACCTCAAATCCCTTTACGTGGAAGACGCCCCGATGGGCTTTTTCGCGGCGCGACCGGACGGTACGATCACCTATGCCAATGCCTGGCTGCGCGAACTGCTCGGCCTGCCCGAGACGGCAAAGAATATCCGCACTGATGACATCATGCGTCCGGAATTCGTCAAGATGCTGGGCCGGGACCGCAAGTCCGGAGCGCCTGGCCGGGCGGACCTGCAACTGCGCGCACGCGACGGGGTGGAAATCCCGGTCCAGGCGATCACAAGCTGGAGCGGCCGCGGCGCCGAAGCGAGCGGGCGCACGATCATCCTTGCCAGCCCGCAGGTGATGAATGGCGGGGAGGAGCGCTTCTCGCTTCAGCGCGCGTCCCGCCCTCCGCGTCCGGACGGCGACCCGATGTTCGACGATGCGCCGTTCGGCGCGGTCCGGCTTGACGGCGACAGCGTCGATGGCGCCGTGCTCCTTGATGTCAACCGCGCGATGATGGACGTGACGGACGGGCGCGCCACGCCCGGTACGCGCTTCGCCGAATTGTTCGTGTGCGATGAGGGCGATCAGGCGCTGGCCGAACTGCTGGTCGACGCCATCGACAAGCCCGTGGCGCTGACCACGACCGGCAAGGACCCGAAACACGTCAACGTGTTCGTGACCCTGAACCAGAGCGGGCGGCCTTCTGTCGCCTATGTCATCGACATCACAGAACAGCGCGAACTGGAAAAGCGCCTCGCCCAGGGCGAGAAGATGCGCTCGATCGGCGAGCTTGCCGGTACGGTCGCGCATGACTTCAACAATGTGCTGCAGGGCATCATCTTCAACTATTCGGAACTGATGGCGCGCCACCCCGTGGGTGATCCGTCCTATGAATACCTGCATTCGATCCATGAGCTTTCCTCGCGTGCCCGCGAACTCGTCCGTATGCTGCTCGCATATGCCCGCGCTCAGACCTTCAAGCGGGAAATCTTCAATTTCACCGACTTCATGTCCGAATTCTCGATCCTGCTGCGGCAGATCCTGGACGAGCGGATTGAGGTCGAAGTCAAGCATGGGCGCGATGTGCCCTGGGTGAAGGCAGACCGAAATCAGATTGAGACGGCGATCATCAACCTCGCCACCAATGCGCGCGACGCGATGGTCTCACACCGCGGCGGCGGAAAGCTGATGATCCGCACCGCCCGGTCGACCGGCAAGGAAGCGCAGGACCGCGGCTTTGGCTATGTCGAGGACGGCGAATATTTGTTGATCGAGGTTGAGGACACGGGTCACGGCATGCCGCGCGATGTTCTCGACAAGATCTTCCAGCCCTTCTTCACGACCAAGGAAAAAGGCCTCGGCACGGGCCTCGGCCTGGCGACGGTGTATGGTATCATCAAACAGTCGGGCGGCTATGTGTGCCCGGTATCTTCCGTCGGCAAGGGTACGACTTTCTGCCTCTACCTGCCCGCGCTGCGGGCCGAGGATATCCCGAAGGCAGCCGAACTGGCCGAGATGGCCCCGGCGGCGACCCGGCCGATGGACATGTCCGGACGCGGACGGATCCTTTTGGTCGAGGACGAGGACAGCGTCCGCTCGATTGCCGCCTCCCACCTGCGCCAGCGCGGTTATGATGTGGACGATGCCTGTGACGGCGAGGAGGCGCTCGAGATCCTCACCGCCAGGCCGGGCGGTTTCGACCTGATCATTTCCGATGTCGTGATGCCCGGCATGGACGGGCCGACCCTGATCCGTACGGCGAAGGACAAGCTGGGCCATGCCCGCGTGATCTTCATCTCCGGTTATGCCGAGCGCGACATTGCCCAGCAGCTGGATGAGAACCGCGCCGTTTCCTTCCTGCCGAAGCCGTTCACCGTTCGCCAGCTGGCGGAGCGGATAAAGCAGGAGCTGGCGATCATCGGCAAGGAAGCCGCGCCGGTGCCGGTCGACGTGCCGGCCGCGTGACGCGCGTGTCCCCCCTGATGAGGGGCGCAGAAGTCTGCAGCCGGCGGATCACCAGAGGGCCCTCAGCACACCCGCGAAGGCATCGGCGCGTTCGTGGCAGGCCCAGTGTCCGGCGCCGCGCTCGACATGCAGCGGTATGCCCCAGCGGCCGGAAAAGCGCTCGGCGACGGTGAGGTCCACGAACGGGTCTGTCTCGCCCCAATAAAGCTGGCCGCGGGCAGGCAGGTTCTTTAGGTCATCGACCCACTCGCCCCGGAAACGCAGGCCGATGGCGGAGCGGTAGAGCCGGAGGATCGACTGGCGCATGCGCAGGTCGACATGCGGGACTTCTTCTTCGGCGAGGCTGGCGGGCATGCCGCCCTCGATCAGGGCCGCTTTCAACCGTGGCTGGTTGCGCATCCCCAGCATTACGAGTTCGCCGAGGATGGGCGTCGCCCACATCCGCGCTGTTCTGTGCCCGGAATAGTCCGGATCGATCACGGCGTTGGTGACGCACCAGCTGGCGACGAGGTCCGGCCTGAGGCTTGCGGCGCGCAGGGTGAGCAGGGCGCCCCAGTCATGGCCGACAATATGCACCGGCTCGCCGCCCCCTTCCATCTGGGCGATGAGCCAGGCCGCATACTCGTCCTTGGCTGAACGGAAGCCCGGCGGCAGAGGCGCGGCGAAACCGGGCAGGGCGGGCGCGCGGTATTCCTCGGGCGAGAGCCCGAGTGCGCCGATCAGTGGCTGCCAGAGCGCGGGCGTATCGGGCACGCCGTGGACGAAGAGGATCATGGGCTTCAGTCCTGTAAGGCAGGTTCCCAGCGGGTTTCAGGCGGGAAGATCTCGTCCATCGAGCCGGCGATGGACGGGCCGTAGGTGGGGTTCGGCAGGATGAACCAGCCATTGTCCCAGAGGCTGTCAAAGGCAGGGGCTGCGGCCGCGGCCCGGCGCCCGGCGGGGCTCAGGGCCGGGGCGTTGAAGATGTCCGCGATGTCGCCAAGCTGGTCGCCGATCAGGGCGATGACGCAGTAGTTTTCAGAAATGGCAAAGCGGCGGCCATCCTTGGCGGAGCCGCCGGGCGTGTCGCCTTTCAGGAACAGCGTTTCGCCGTGGACATAGTCGCCGAGCCCGGCCTGGCGGATCGTGTCGAGATTGCCTTCGAGGTTCGCGGCTTCGCGGTTGGTGTTGAGAATGATCTCCACCCCGGCGGCGCGGACGCGGCCGAGCCCGCCGAACACGCCCGGAATGGTTGCGGTCTTGCCCGCGCCGGTGCGCTCCCACTCGTTCCAGAGCGCCGGAGTGAAGCCGGTGCCCGTTCGACGGAAAGCGCCGGCCGAGCCGAGATTCCAGATCAGGGCTTCATCGACATCGAACACGGCGGCGAGCGGCTTGTCGCCGCAGGCGAGGAATTCCGGCGCCTCTGCTGTCGCGCCGGGGGCGAGGATGACGCTCATTTCGGGGCGCGTGGCGGCCTGTGTCTCGATATGGGCGGCGATCCGCTTCCAGCTCTGCTCCATGATCAGCCGTGCCTCTGCCGAGCCGAACAGCCATTGTTCGGCGGGAGAGGGCTCGGCCTCGGCCATCTCAGCTGCCGGGATTGTCTGAACCGATGCTGGCGTTCCGGCTGGCACGGTCTGGCAGGCGGCGAGGAGGGCGACGGACAGGAGGGGCAGGGCGCGCTTCATCGGAGGCTCCATCATCTTGACTTGCCCGATGCCTAATGCCCTTTGCGCGGCGCAGCAACAATCGGAGGGCGAGCCCCGCGGCGCCTTTACCCTATGTCAGGCTTGCCGCAACGGGCCCGCCTCGCCATGAATGCGCCAGACCCATAAAGCCTCGAGGGGAGGATACGCCCATGAAAACCCGCATCACCGAAATGCTCGCCATCAAGCACCCGATCGTGCAGGGCGGCATGCATTTTGTCGGCTTTGCCGAAATGGCGGCGGCGGTCTCCAATGCCGGCGGCCTCGGCATCATCACGGCGCTGACCCAGCGCACGCCGGGCGACCTCGCCAATGAGATCGCCCGCTGCCGGGACATGACCGACAAGCCGATCGGCGTGAACCTGACCTTCCTGCCATCGGTCAACCAGCCGGACTATCCGGGCTATATCAAGGCCATCATCGAAGGCGGCGTGAAGGTCGTCGAGAC
>CAYPDA010000049.1:0-16807 GCA_964409375.1 uncultured Hyphomonas sp. | reverse complement strand
GCATCCGCAGCTTCACCAGCTCCTGCGAGGCGGTGTAGGCGATGCTCGCATAGATGAGACCGATGAAGCTCGGCACGACGTTCCAGGCATAGGCAAGCTCCGCCGTCGGCGCGCGCAGGAACATCCAGGCAAAGGGAAGGGCGATGCCTGCGCACAGCGCGATGATCAGCGCCCGCCAGCGCAGGTCGCGCTTCGACAGTGTGTCGCATACCCGCCCGAGCACCACCGCGCCGATGCTCCCGGCCCCGCCGATCAGCACACCGAGCGGCAGCGCCACCTGGCCCGGCGAGAGATCATGCGTGCGCTGCAGATAGCTCGAGGTGAAGACGAGGAAGGCATTCGACGAGATGCAGATCAGGAGGCATCCCGCCAGAAGCCAGAGGTAAGACGACTGGCCAAGGATGAAGCGCAGCGTCTCCGGCAGGGACGGGGCGGGGCCGGAATCGACGCGCTGGTCGGCGAGGCCGCGCACCGGCTCCTTGATGGCGAACCGTACCACGAGGGCGAGGATGATGCCCGGCACCCCGGCGACGAAGAACGCCACCCGCCAGCCATAGAGCTCATAGATATACCCGCCGAGCGCAAAGCCCCCCATGATGCCGAGGCCGATGCCGGTGGTGTAGATGCCGAGCGCGGTGGCGCGCTCCTGCGGCGGGTAGAGATCCGCGATCATCGAGGTCGCCGGCGGCGTTCCGCCCGCTTCGCCGACCCCGACACCCATCCGTGCCAGAAGGAGCTGCCAGTAGCTCTGCGCGAAGCCCGACAGCGCCGTCATCGCTGACCAGAGTCCAACTGCGAGCGCGATGATGTTGCGCCGGTTGCCCCGGTCCGCCCACATCGCTACGGGGATGCCGAGCGTTGCATAGAAGGCGGCAAAGGCGATGCCGGTCAGCATGCCGAGCTGGCTGTCACGCAGGCCGAGTTCCTGCTTGATCGGCTCCAGCAGGATCACGAGGATCTGCCGGTCGATATGGTTGAAGGTGTAGGTCAGCGTCAGCACGGCAAGCACCCAGGCCCGCCCGGAAATCTTCGGCTGGATCGTGGCGGGCAAAACGGGGGTGGTCATGCAGCGGCCTCCAGCCGGGTAAGGAAATCAGTGAGGGCGGACACCGCCGCCGGCTCGTCGAGCAGCGGCGCATGACCGACACGCGGGACCGTGACGAGGCGGGCATCCGGGTGGCGCCTGATCATCTTTTGGGCCGTTGCTGCGCCGAGAATGTCGGACGTCTCGCCGCGCAGCACGAGCAGCGGCGCTCTCTTCGCGGCGCCGAAAATGCGCCAGAGCACGAAATTCGTGAGCGCGCCCGGCTTCACCTTGCCGAGCGAGGCGGCGATGTTCGGATCATAATCAGGCACCACCGCGCCCTCCGGCGTGTCCCGGTAGGTGCGCCGGGCAAACTCCATCCAGCGGTCTTCCGGCATGTCCGGAAATACGCCGCCCTGCAGTGTCCTGACCGCCGCCGCTGCGCTCGCCCAGTCGGTCACTGGCGGCATCCTGCCGGCATAGGACGCGATCCGGTCGAGCCCCGCCTGTTCGACCACCGGGCCGACATCATTGAGGACAATCCCTGCCACCCGCCCCGGCGCCTTGCGAATCATCAAGAGCGAGATCAGCCCGCCCATCGATGTGCCGACCAGCGCCGCACGGCGAATGCCGAGATGATCGAGCAGCGCCAGCATGTCCCTGGCATAGACCGGCGGCGCATAGTTTTTTGGCTGCGGATCATAGGCCGAGCGCCCGCGCCCGCGAACATCCACCGCGACATAGCGGAAACGGCCGGGGAGGGCGGCGATCATGGGGCCGAAATCCTGATGATTGCGCGTCAGGCCGTGAAGGCAAAGCACCGTCAGGCGCGCATCCTCTGGCCCGTAAGCTTTCGCATAGAGCGCCAGCCCGCCGGGCGGCGTCCAGCCGATATCCTCGCCCTGGTCCTGCATGTCCGCCCTCCCCGCACGGGGGCTGACGCCCCGTTTCAACAGATGTTGAAAATTAGCCGCAAAGCGTGCAGGAATGCAAGCCGGTTGAGCCGCTTTGACAAACGGGCCGTCTGGCTCATACCATTGATTGAAACGGCCGGTGGAGGAAGTCAGCTGAGCGCGTCCAGGAAATCGGTTTCTCCCAAGACAGACCGGCGTACCGCCATCCTCGATGCGGCGGAGGCGGAATTCAGCGCGCATGGCTTTGACGGCGTCACGCTGCGTGCAATCGCCAAGCGCGCGGGCGTCGATCTTGCTTTGCCGAACTATTATTTCGGGCCCAAGCAGAAATTGTTCGACACGGTATTCCTGCGCCGCGCCGAGATGCTGAACGCCTGGCGCGAAGACGCGCTGAAAGCGGCCATCGACGCCGCGCGTCCGGCCCCGCCGACGGTGGAGGCCATCATCCGCGCCTATCTCGAGCCGCTGCTGAAAGGCCCGCATCTCGAAGAGCCGGGCTGGAAGAATTACTACGCCCTCGTCGCCTATGTGAACAACTCGCCCGGCTGGGGCGGCCGCCTCATGGCGCAGCATTTCGACCCGCTGATCCGCAAGTTTCTCGACGCGCTTCGCCTCGCGATGCCGGCCATGGACGAGAAGGACCTCTTTTGGGGCTATCACTGTTTCTCCGGCGCGCTGACACTGGCCCTTGCCCAGACGGGGCGGATCGACTTCCTCTCAGGCGGCGTCTGCCGGTCGGAGGATCTCGCCGATGCCTGCGAGCATATGGTGCCTTTCATCACCGGCGGCTTCGAGGCGGCCCGGCGCGCGGCGCCCTCAGCGATCCCCGCCAGCAAACGCCCGGCCCGCAGCCGCGCCTGACGCGGGCCGGCAGCGTGCGCCGTCTGATACGCTCTCCAAAGAAAAAGGGCGGCCGCCTTACGGCGCCGCCCCTGAGTTCAGGCCCGAAGGCTGTGCGGGGTGTCCCCTTCCACGCGCAGCCCCGAGAGGAAACGCCGGGCCCTCAGAACTGGTAATCCACGCCGAAGGTCACGGTGAGCGGATCACCATAATAGGCCGTCAGCACGCCGGCCTGGCCCAGCGTGGGGGCGCCGCTGGCCGGATTGATGAAGTTGTAGCCGGACACCTTGTAGCGCTCATCGGTCAGGTTCTTGCCGTTCAGGCTGAAGCCCCAGCGGCTGTCATCCGGCGTCCAGCGCAGGCCGATATCCACAAGGGTGTAGGCCGGCTGGTCCAGCGGGCTGCGCACTTCGAACTGGCTGGTATCATCGCGGTAGGAGATCAGCGTGTTCCAGATCAGGCGGCCTTCGCGCTGCAGGATGTGGAACTCGGTATCATAGGTTGCCCGCAGGCTGGCGGTCCATTCCGGCGTGTTCTGGAACACGCGCTGGCTGGCGACATCGTTGCCAAAGGCGTCGATGAACTCGTTGAACTCGGCATTGATGTAGCCGAGCGACCAGGCGACCGAGAACAGGTCGGACGCGTTGAAGATCTCCTCGCCGACAAGGGCCGTGCCTTCAAGCTCGATGCCCCAGAGTTCGGCTGCCGCAGCGTTGGTCGTGACGCCCGTGAAGGTGTCATTGACGCCGTCGCCATTCGTGTCGATGCCGACCGAGCCGGGGATCTGCACGTCCTGATAATCCATGAAGAAGGCGGCAAGGCTCGACTGGACGCGGCCATCAAAGGTGCTGGATTTCCAGCCGATCTCATAGCTGTCGACCTCTTCGGGGTCGAACTGCATGAAGGCAAACACTTCTTCCGGCGAGACAATTCCGTCGCCGTTCAGGTCGGGCGCAGCGCTGGTCTGGCCGCGCGGGTCGAACGAGCCGCCTTTGAAGCCCTGCGAATAGGTCGCGTACAGAGTATGGTCCTCGACCGGCTTGTAGGTCAGCGAGACGCGCGGGCTGAAATCGTCGAACTTGGCAGAACCGTTGAAGCTCGAGGTTGTCGCGATCGGCACACCGGCGCCGCCGAAGAAGTCCGAGAAGCCGCCGATATAGGTGCGGCGCAGCACCTGCGAGGTCCGCTCATCCTCCGTATACCGCGCGCCAAGCGAGATGGCGAACTGGTCGGTCAGGTCATAGGTGAAGTCGGCAAACACCGACCAGGTGTCGGTCTGAACATCGCCGAAGGTCTGGGCGTTCAGGCCCGGCAGGCTGATCAGGGCGCCGGTCGTGCCGAGCAGCACATCGAATACGGTCCCGGAGTTGGCTTCCAGGTAGTAGGCGCCGATGATGCCGTTGAGACGATCGCTGCTGTAGAGCAGCTGCAATTCGTTCGAAAGCTGATCATTGGTGTAGATCGCGGGCACATCAACGTCGGCTGCCGGAAGCGCATCGAAATCGATCGGTGTCGTGCCTTCGTCTTCGCGGTAGGCGAGGATATTCTTCAGCGTAATGCGGTCGTTGACAGTGTATTCGGCGACCAGAGAGACGCCGTGGACTTCGACTTCCTGATCCACGACATCGAGACCGGAGCGGTGGTTGTAGACCTTGTCCAGAACCGGGAAACCGGCGGGGTCGAGGCGGCTCGGGATCAGACGGTGGCCCTGGCGGGCGTTGGAATCGTCCTTCATATAGTCGCCGGCAAGGCGCAGCTGGAACGCGTCCGTCACATCCCATTCAGCCGACAGGCGGGCGGAGAACACGTCCTTGTTGTAGTTGTCCTCGCCGGTGATGATGTTTTCACCGAAGCCGTCGCGGGTGAAGAGGGCCACGCCGCCGCCGACACGGAACGTCTCGCCGAGCGGCACGGAGCCGGAGGCAACGATATCGCGCTGGTTGTAGGATCCGAGCGCGCCGCGCACTTTCAGGGCCGGTTCGTCCGACAGGCCTTTGGTGACATATTTCACAGCGCCGCCGATCGTGTTGCGGCCATACAGCGTACCCTGGGGCCCGCGGAGCACCTCGATCCGCTCGATGTCATAGACTTCCAGAACCGCGCCCTGCGGACGGTTCAGATAGACATCATCGATATAGATGCCGACGCCGGATTCGAAGCCGGAGACGGGGTCCTGCTGGCCCACGCCGCGAATGAAGGCGGAGATGGTGTTGTTGGTGCCGCGCGAGACTTCCAGCGTCACGTTGGGCGAGATCTTGGCCACCTCGTCCAGCGTCTGCACGCCGAGATTGGCCAGAAGGTCGCCGTCGAAGGCTGAGACCGACAGCGGTACATCGAGGAGGTTTTCCTCGCGGCGCTGGGCGGTGACGACGATGGCGCCGAAGCGGCGTTCCTCGGCGGTGGTTTCGGTTTCGGCCTGCTGGGCCCAGGCTGACATCGGCGTCAGCGCCGTGGCAGCGAGCGCAAGCGCCATGAATCGATTGAGTTGTCCGGCCATATTTTCCTCCCTGTGCCCGTCCCGGGCTGATTTTTTTCAACAAGTGTTGATTTTCAACATCTGTTGAAATGACAGGGGCGCAAGGTCTTGTCAATGTGGCCGCTCTGCCACAGCGGGGGGAAATTTGCGGGAGGCAGCGGGGGAGGAGCGCCGGGGCGGCGGCAGAGGCGCCCGCGTCCGGACAGGGTCTCGCCCCTCCGGTTTGGCGCGTGGTCATGGTCCTGCGGAGGGGCCCGGATGCCCGCCGGGTCCGGCGACGGCAGGGTGTGTTTCCGCCAAAACGGTAGAGCGTCTCCCTCCGCAGGTAAAGGCACCGGGATGACACACCGCCTTGCCTGGTCAGGATTATGCCGGCTTTTGACACCCGGCCGGACTGGAAGCTTGTGGAACTTGCCGGGTGCCGGCGCCCTGGCGGGGCTGCACGGCGCGGGCAGAGCCTTTCTGCCGCTGCAGCTTTTACACGCCCTGTCTTGCCGCGCCCTGCACTCCCGGCCTCAAAAACCGGCCGTGGCCCCGCCGCGCAGCCTGAAAACCGTGGATAGACCACCGCCAGTGCGCCCTTTGTCTCATCGGCGGAGCGTGTCACAAAGGCAGGATGCTTGACGCCTGGCGCCCCGGACTGATCGATCCAACCTGGTTGGCCATCAAGCGATTGTTCCGCCCGGATGTGCGGATCGTGACCGGCGGTATTGCCTTCTACGCCTTGTTCTCGATCTTCCCGCTGATCTATCTGACGCTGACCCTGCTCACCTTCTTCCTGCCGGCGGATGTCGCCCAGGATTTCGCCAAGCCGATCACGCAGATCTTCCGCGACAATGTCGAGGCGCTCGGCGATGCCGAGCTTGAGGCGATCCGCAGCATGACGCCTGCGGGTCTCAGCGTGCGCGCCTTCTTCGCGCTGCTGCTGGTACTGTTTACTGCCACCTCCGGGGCCAAGGCGGCGATCACCGGCATCCGGATGATTGCGGGTTCGTCCAAGCGGACGCGGTTTTCGCGCTTCCAGGGCATCTCGCTGCTGCTGACGGCGGCGCTTATCCTTGCCGTCTGGCTGATGGGCGCGCTGCAGCTCATTACCACGCTGCTGCAGCAGGATGAGATCGATCCGACTGCGCGCTTTGCCGGCACCCTCGCGGCGCTCGCGGGATCGCTCTGGATCTCGAAGGGTGTTGCCAGCTTCGTGATCTTCTATCTCATTCTGGTACTGTCGCTGCGCGGGCATGTCGCCCGGGGCACCAGGGCGCTGGCGGCCGGTGCGGCGGCCGGGGCGGTGGCGTTCCTGCTGGTCACGTTCCTGTTCCAGCTCTATCTCAACTATTCGGTGCTCGACACGGTTTACGGCGCGCTCGCCTCGCTGATCCTCGGTTTCATCTGGCTGTCGGCTGCGGTGATGTCGCTGCTGCTCGGCGCGGCGCTGGCGACCGAGTGGTCTCAGGCCTGGGGCGAGGACGGGCCGGTCGCGGTATAGGCGGCGGAAAGCTGGGCCAGCCGGCGCAAAGTGCGTGCATCGGCGAGCCCTGTGATGGCATCCGGCATCCACCGGCGCTGGAAGGCGCGCAATGCGGCGCTCACATTGGCGATGTCATAGCCGATGGCTGTAAGCTGCGTGTTGAGCCGTCCGGCATCGCCGCCCCCCCAGACACATCCTGCGCCGATGTCTTCCGGCGGCCACAGGCCGAGGCCCGCTTCTGACAGCTTCGCCCAGGGGAAATGCTCGCCGGGATCGGTCTTGCGCGCCGGTGCGATGTCGGAATGGCCGACGAGGCCGGTGGCGGGGATCTGGTGGTGGCTCATGATCTCGCGGGCGAGCGCCGTCACCGCTGCGATCTGCACATCCGGATAGGGCGGCAGGCGGCCACCGGGCGCGCGGACGTCATGCCCGCCATTGACGATCTCGATGCCGACGGAGCGGGAGTTCAGATCATCCAGCCCCCGCCAGGAAGAGACGCCCGCATGCCAGGCGCGGGCGCTCTCGGGCACCAGCCGGGCGATGCGGCCATCCTCCCAGACCATGTAATGGGCAGAGACCTTGGCCTCCGGGTCGCGCATCCGCGCGAGCGCGGCTTCCCCGCTTGCCATGCCGGTATAGTGCAGGACCAGCAGGGAAACGGCGTGTTTGCGTGCGTCGTGGTTCGGGCTGGGCGTGTCTTCGATATGCATCAGGCATCTCCGGCGCCGGCCTTCTTGCCGAGGGCGGCCTCCGGCATTTTCTCGTTCGGGCGCAGCGCAATGACAAGCACCCCGCCGAGAGAAACGACCGCGCCGATGATCAGGCGGGGGGTGAGCGGCTCGTTCAGGAGCACGATGCCGAAGATGACGCCCCAGAGCGGGGTCATCAGGGTGAGCGGTGACAGCAGCGAGACATCATACTTCTTCAGGAGGAAATAGAAGGCCGAGTGACCGAACACCGAGACGCCGATGACGGCAAAGGCGGTCGCTGCAAACAGCGGCCAGCCCCCGGCGAGATAGGTCGCGATCTGGTTGGTTTCGGTGAGGGCGGAGAGCAGGAAAAGCGGCATGAAGCTGAACAATCCGACCCATCCTTGCAGCTTCAGCGCGGAGATCTTCGGCATCGATTTCATGATGATGCCGCCGGCCGAGCCGACCAGCGCCGAGGCGACGATGTAGAGCAGTCCGAAGGACAGCGAGAAATTGCCCGGATCAAAGGCGATGATGATGACGCCCAGAAACGCGAGTAGAATTCCCAGCGCCCGGCGCCAGCGGATCACCTCGCCGAGGAACATGACGCTCATCAGGGTCGAGAAGGGCACGCCCAGCTGGCCAACCACGGCCACGGCCGAGGCTTCGGCCTGCTGCAGGCCGATGAACAGGAGCGCAAAATGCAGGCTGCCGATCATCAGCGAGACCAGGAACAGCACGCGAAGGTTCGCCGGGCGCGGAAACAGAAACGGGACCAGGCAGAGCGCGACCCCCAGGAACCGCAGCCCGGCAAAGAACACCGGCGGCACGCTGTT
Organism: uncultured Hyphomonas sp.; assembly: GCA_964409375.1. GTDB lineage: Bacteria > Pseudomonadota > Alphaproteobacteria > Caulobacterales > Hyphomonadaceae > Hyphomonas. The sequence continues at coordinate 8,560 of CAYPDA010000049.1, read as the reverse complement.
GTCGAACACGGCCCAGCGCGTGAGCACGATATTCAGGCCCCAGACGAGGCAGACAAGAAACAGGAGGGCAAAATCGCGGACAGCCATGACCCCGCGCCCCTAACAGGGTTTGGCACGGGGCGGCAGGGGGGACGCGGCGTGAGCCCTGCAAGGGTGTCATGCACTGGCGAGCCGGTTGACCGGGAGGCGGAGATAGATGTGGCCGTCGGTTTCCGCCTCGGGCAGGCGCCCGGCGCGGATGTTGACCTGCAGAGAGGGCAGGATCAGGCGCGGCGCTTTGAGCGTCTTGTCGCGGCTCGTGCGCAGCTCCACGAAATCTGCTTCGCTGACGCCGTCACGGATGTGGATGTTGGCGGCGCGGTGCTGGGCAACCGTGGCTTCCCAGGCCGGCGTGTCGCGGTCTTCGGGCAGATAGTCATGTCCGACAAAGATCCGCGTTTCAGGCGGCAGGGCGAGCAGGCGCCGGATCGAGCGATAGAGCGCCTGCGCGTCGCCGCCGGGAAAGTCCGTCCGTGCGGTGCCGTAGTCCGGCATGAAGACCGTGTCGCCGGCAAACACCGCGTCCTCGATCAGATAGCTGATACAGGCCGACGTATGACCGGGTGTGTAAAGGACGCGTACGGTAAGCCCGCCGAGCGGGAAGGTGTCGCCATCCTCGAACAGGGCGTCGAACACGCTGGGGTCCGGCGTGTCGGACACCGGGCCGAACACCGGGGTGAAGGTCTTCTGCACATCGGCGATGCGGGCGCTGATGCCGACCTTCGCGCCGGTCTTGCCGCGGATGTAATCGGCCGCCGACAGGTGGTCGGCATGCGCATGCGTGTCGAGGACCCAGACGAGTGTCAGGCCCTCGGCCCCGGCGGCGGACAGCACCTCATCGGCGGACCGGGTCGACAGGCGGGCGGCAGCCGGATCGAAATCCAGCACAGGATCAATGATCGCCGCCTCGCGGGTCTGGGTGTCCCAGACGAGGTAAGTCACCGTGTTGGTGGCGGTATCGAAGAATGCTTTGATCTGAAGCATGGCTTGGGTTCCTTTCAAGGCTTGCCCCATATATATGAGCACTTGCTAATTTAGCAATAACTTATATATAGGGGGTCATGACCCGACTAATGCTCTCTCCCGACCTGCTCAGGGAAAAGGCCGGCGAAGCGGCTGCGCTTCTCCGGATCCTCGGTAACGAACACCGGCTGATGATTCTGTGCCGCCTGAATGGCGGGGAGGCGAGCGTCAGCGCCCTGCTGTCAGATTCGGGCCTGTCTCAATCAGCGCTCTCGCAGCACCTCGCTGTCCTGCGCGAGCAGGGTCTCGTGGCGACGCGGCGAGAGAGCCAGTCGATTTTCTACCGGATCGCAGACGAGTCCGCGCTGCGCATCATCGCCGTTCTGGCGGACATCTTTTGCCCGGAGTTATCCCATGACCACGACCCTCACAAAAATTGATCCTGAGACCGTAGCGGCCCGCCTCAAGGCGGGGGACGTCACCCTGGTCGACATTCGCGAGGCGGACGAGTTTGCCCGCGAACATATCCGCGGCGCGGTCTCCCTGCCGCTGTCGCAGGTCGAACAGGCGAAGCTGAAACTCGAACCGGGGCGCGAGGTGGTGTTCCACTGCAAGTCCGGCATGCGGACCGAGGCCAACTGTGTGCGCCTGTCAGAGCGCGTCGAGGGCGAGGCCTTCCTGCTGGAGGGCGGCCTGGACGCGTGGAAACAGGCAGGCCTGCCGGTCGCCGCCAACACCAGGGCGCCGCTGCCAATGAACCGGCAGGTACAGATCACGGCCGGCCTTCTGACCCTCACCGGTGTTCTGATCGGCACCTTCCTGCATCCGGCGGGCTACGCGCTCGCGGGCTTCATCGGCGCCGGGCTGACATTTGCCGGCATCAGCGGCTGGTGCGGGATGGCCAATGTCCTCGCCGTGATGCCCTGGAACAAGGCAAGCTGAGACCTGGGCCGCCATGATCGAACTCAGCCTCCCCGTGATCGCCGCCGCGCTGGCCAGCGGGGCCATTGTCGGCCTGTTTCTCGGCACCTTCGGGGGCGGGGGATCGGTGCTGGCGGCGCCGCTGCTGATCTATCTGGTCGGCGTCAATGATGCCCACGCCGCCATCGGCACATCGGCGGCGGCGGTCGCGGCCATTGCATTGGTCAGCCTCGCCGGTCACTGGCGTGCGGGCCGAGTGAAGTGGCCCTGCGCTGCGATGTTTGCCGGGGCCGGTATCGTGGGCTCTCTCATCGGATCGGCGATTGCCCTCCGGATTGACGGGACCTGGCTGCTGCTGGCGTTCGCGGCAGCCATGGCGGCCATCGGCCTGTCGATGTTCCGGCGCCCGAAGAGCGAGGGGAGCCCCGACGTGCATATCTCGCGGGCGATGATCGCACGCATCCTGCCGCTGGGCCTGCTGACGGGGCTCGCTGCGGGATTCTTCGGCATTGGCGGCGGATTCCTGATCGTGCCGGGCCTGATGCTTGCGACCGGCATGACCCTGTCGAATGCGGCCGCCTCCTCGCTGGTATCGGTCGCGCTGTTCGGGGCGGCCACGTCTGCAAACTACGCCCTGGCGGGGCATGTCGATATCCGGCTTGTGGGCATCGTGCTCGCGGGCGGGGCGGCCGGCGGGATGATCGGTGTCGCGGCCGCCAAGGCGCTGGCCGGGCAGGCAAAGCTGGCGCGGAAGGGCTTCGCGGCGCTGATTGTCGCCGTGGCGGGATATGTCGGCTGGAATGCGGCGCGCGCCGTTGCGGCGGCGCTCTGATCGCTGCGGGGCGGCGAATTGCAGCCGATCTGCGAAAGCTTGCTAATTCTGCCTTAAAGCGCTGATATGAGGCCCGGTGGGATCAAATGCGGCCGAGGAACATTGCTGGCTGCAAGAGGAGAGCTGACATGGGCCTGATATGGTGGATTCTCCCGTCTATTGCCGGTGTCACTGGCCTGATCCTTCTGTTTGCGGGATTTGCGAAGCTCGCCAACCTCAAGCCTTTCTCGGGCGTGACGCGGCTGGCGCTCGGATCAGCTTTCATGGGGGTTGCCGGCGTCGTCGCCTTTGCTGGCCTGAACATCCAGACCTACAAACGCCTGACCTATGAGCGCCCTGTCGCCACCGTGAGATTCACCGCCGTGCCCGGCCAGCCGGATGCCTTTCAGGCGGATGTCATGCTTGCCGATGGCAACCAGCTCCTGCAGGCGGATGGCACCCCGCCGGTGTTCCGCGGCGATGAATGGCAGATCGGCGCAAAGGTCATCAAGTTCAAACCGATGGCGAATATCCTCGGCTATGATTCCATCTACCGGCTGGAACACATGCGCTCGACCCGGTCGATGCAGTTCTCGTCCGAAGCCGTGACCGAAGGCCGGATGGACGGGCTGCGCATCGTGCCATCCGAGCCGGGCATTGATGTCAGCGCGCTGGCGCAGAACTATGGCTCGCGCTTCGGTATCGATGCGGAGTATGGCTCGGCGACGTACCAGCCGATGGGCGATGGGTACCTCTATGAAGTCTCGATCACCCAGGATGCGCTGATCGCACGGCCGGACGAGACGACCCGCTCGCAGATCCAGTCGCGCACCTATCCGGGCTTTGTGCCGGCGAACCGGAACCAGAGATGACTCCCCGGGAGCGTTATGTCCTTCCGGGGCAGGTGTCGTGCGCCTGTCCCACGCGCCCGATCATGAAACAGCGCCAGAAGATTGTGCCGAAGGTCGCCGGCTATGTCTCATGGGGCGCGGCGCGGCCGGTCTGAGCCCGGGGGGTGACATGCGCCGGCCGCCTTATCTGCCTTTCCTGAGCGGGCCGCCCGGTCTTGCGCCGGGTCTGAGGCCGATTCAGGAAGCGAACTGGTTTCATCCGGATACGGAGGCCGAGATCTGGCTGGACGAAAAGCGCCGCCTGATGCAGGCGCAGCGCGCCGAGGTGTTCGGCGCCCGTCCGGGGGCGGACGAAGCGATGCTGGAAGCCGCCGTGCGGATCGAGGCGGTTTCCGGCCGGGGCGCCGGCGTGTGGGAGACACCGCTCGAGCTTGCAGCGAGCGGGGTATCGGATGATCTCTGCCTGATGGTGCGTGAGGGTTCTGGCTGCTGGCGGCTGGAGGCAGCGAGCCTGTGTGCGCCGACATTCTGGCGCCTCTCTGACAAGCTGGGCGAGCCGCTGGCGGGGCTGCATGGGTCGGTGCCGGGCGCCAATCCGGACATGGTGGGCCGGGTGCACCGGATGTTCGATGCGCTGCGCCCCGGCCAGGTGCTCGAACGCTTCAACTGGACCGTCCAGCCCGGTCCCGGCCGGTTCACGCCCTCGCAGGACGGCTACAAGGCGCTTGCGGCGGCGCTGCCGGAGGACGGCGCCCTGGACGCCCTTTGGCTGAGGGTCGAACGCCAGACGATCTCGAAACTGGCGGAAACGGGCGCGGTGATATTTGCGATCCGCGTGGCCGTTGACCCGTTGCGGGCGGCGCTGGACGGGGCGGGGCAGGCGGCCGCGTTTCGCGCGGCCTGGGAGGGGATCGATCCGGGGCTGGCGGACTACAAAGGCTGGCCGCATTATGAGCGCCTCGTCCGCGCCGCTCTCGCCGAGACCAGCGCGTCGCGCTAGCTTGCCTTCCGGCAAGGGAGGAAGCCGGACAATGGCTCAGATAAAGCAAGGCCGCTGGACTGCGGAGGTGGAGGGCGAGTTTGTCGTGTTCCTGATCGGGATGCGGATCAACCGGCTGTGGAAGGTCTGGGCCTGGCTGCCGGTATTTTCTGCGATGCCGAAGATGCTGATTGAGCTGTTCAGCAAACCAGAACTCGGCCTGCTGCATGCACGCACGCATTTCGGCCTGCGCAATACGATGGTGGTGCAATACTGGCGCAGCTATGATCAGCTGCACGCCTATGCGACGGACCGGACGCAGGCGCACCTGCCGGCCTGGAAGGCGTTCAATCAACAGGTTGCGAAGAGCGGCGATGTTGGTATCTGGCATGAGACCTATACCATTCGCCCCGGCGGGCGCCGGAACATCTATGGCAACATGCCGGCGTACGGGCTGGGCCTTGCCGGCACGCTCAGGCCCGCGGGTGGCCACAAGGAATGAGGAAGACTTGATGAAATACTGGCTGATGAAGTCGGAGCCCGATGCCTGGAGCTGGGACCAGCAGGTGGCGCGGGGCGCGGCCGGCGAGGTCTGGTCCGGCGTGCGCAACTACACCGCCCGCAACCACATGCGCGCAATGAAGCTGGGCGACAGGGTATTCTTCTACCATTCGAATATCGGGCTGGAAGTGGCCGGCGTCTGTGAGGTGTGCGAGCTGTCAAATCAGGATCCAACCACGGAGGATCCGCGCTGGGACTGTGTGACGATCCGGGCGCTTGCGCCGATGCCGAAGCCGGTGAGCCTGAAGGATGCCAAGGCCAACCCCAAGCTGGCAGAGATGAGTCTCGTCACCTCCTTTCGCCTCTCGGTGCAGCCGGTGACGGCCGCGGAGTGGAAGGAGGTCTGCCGCATGGGCGGGATGGACCCGAAGACGCTTGAGCCTTTGGCGTGATGCTAGTTTGAGGCCACGCGGGCGGCCTGGACCTCGATCTCGACGCGCCAACCCGGATTGATCAGGCCGGCGACCTCCATGACCGCGCGGGCGGGCTTGTTCGGCTGTTCGGGCGTCGCGAAGAATTCTGAATAGCCGGCCATGAAACCTGCAAAGTCGAGCCGGCCGCCGGTATCCTCATCGGCGACGAGATAGACGCGCATCATCACGACATCGCCGAGCGACCAGCCGGCGGTCTCCATTCGGGACCTGATGCTGGTGAGCACGTTGATCGTCTGAGCTTTCGTGTCGCCGAAAGCGGCGCGGCTGTTGGGATCCGCCGACGGATCGGTGACCGAGGGGACGACGCCGCTGACATAGAAGATCTCCGACTGCGGAGGAATGACGACGCCGATTGAGATCGGGAAATCCGAGCCGGGAATGGGAATGCGGTTGATGGCAGCGGGCGCTGGTTCTGGCGGCGGGGCGGCGTTCTCGGTTGGCTCAACGCTGACACAGGCAGCGCTGAGCGCGGCCGCGGCAAGGGCGAAGAGAACGGGCAGGCGGCGGGTGGGGGGCATGGGATTTTCCTCCGGGGTGGTTCAGGCGGCGCCCAGGCGGGCATAGAGGCCGGCGAGCGCGTGATGGGACGAGCGGACGGCCGCTTCCATCCAGGAGCCGATCGGGCTCAGATGCTGGCCGGCAAACAGGATGGGGCCGTCACCGGCGATGGCGGCGCGCATTTCGGGCGTGTCGTGATTGGTGCCGGGGCCTTCCTCACTCCAGGCGCCCATTGAACGGGGTTGGTGGGCCCAGTTGATCGCGAGCGGCTTCGTGAAGAGATGGCCCTTGCCCGGATGGATGCGCTCGAGCGAGGCGCGGGATTCTGCATACTGTTCTTCGAGGCTCTGGGCGCTGAAGGGCTCGGCCTGCCCGGAGAAGTTGTAGGCGCCGACAAGAACGCCCTCGGGCGTGTTGAAGCCGTAACTCGGATACCAGGCCATGTTGCAGCGGCTGTCGACGAAGGAGAGGCCGCCATAGATCCTGTTTTCATGCTCCCAGAAGCGCGGCGCTTGCCAGGCGACCTTGCAAGCCGCCTCATAGATGAGCGTGTCGACAGCGGCGCGGACGGGCGCGGAGAGATCGCAGTCTACGGATTTCAGGGTACTGAAAGGCAGGGTGCAGACGGCATAATCCGCCTCGGCGGTGCCGGTAAGGCCGCCGGCCTCGCTGTAGAGGACGCGGACGCCCGAGGGCGTGCGCTTGAGGTGGGTGACGTCCACGCCGTACTTTATTTCGGTGGTCAGGCGCGCAGCGAAGGCCTTGGGAATAGCGTCCATTCCGCCGACCGGCTCGACCATGGTGGATTGCTGGAACAGCTGGTCGCCGAAGGAGAGACGGAAGCCCCAGTTCGGATCGTGGATCAGTTCGCTGAGGGGGATGGGTTTGCGGTAGCGATAGGGCGCGCCGTGCACGGTGGGTTCGATCTCATAGCCGATCCGGTCGGAGCCGGTATAGGCGTAGCGCTCACCGAGGGCGCCATACTGCGAGAGGAAATCGAGCAGGCGCTCGCGGTCGATGCCGGTCAGTTCCTCGTCGAGCGCGCCCTTGTTTATGGCTTTGGCGAGCAGTTCGGCAATGCTGCCGCGCGCATCATGGCGAACCTGGCGGTCTTCCAGCGGCAGGCCGTTGCGGACACCGGAGCTGACCCAGCGCGCATCCTGGTTGACGTTGACCTGAACTTCGAGCGGGATGGCGAACTCGCGGCAATAGGCGTGGATGCCGAGATGGGCTGCGGGGATGCGGGCTGCGCCGGCGTTGAAATAATGGCTTTCGCCGAACCCGGCGCGCTGGGCGGGGAGGTGATCATGGGTGATGATGTCGCCGCCGCGAATGGTCCAGACCCGGCCGCCGGGGCGGGCGCGGGCTTCCAGCACGGTCACATCGAAGCCGGCCTTGCGCAGCTCCCAGGCGGAGACGAGCCCGGCGATGCCTGCGCCGAGGATGACGACCTTCCTGCCGCGGCCAAGGCCGCCCGGCGCCGGAGGCGGGCCGGTATAGGGGCCGGCATTGGCGACGAGGCCGAGGGCCTGCATGGCGGCGAAGGCGCCGCTGGCGCCCGCGATGCGCGCAAAGCCGAGAATCATGTCCCGGCGCGTGGTTCCGGATCCGGCTATATCGTCCCCCCGACAAGCGATCACGCTATCACTGCGCCGCGCTTTGGCAATTGGGACGTATCCGGATGAGGCAGATTGCGGCCGGGCGCCCAATCGGCGGGCAACTTTGCGCCAGAGCGGGGTTCAGCCGGGTTTTGTGTACACCGAAACATGCATACGGCTCTGCGCCGTAAACTTGCACCGGTCCCAGCCACCCCAGCGGCTTTCCGGCGCCAGCCCGGCGAGGCGTGCCATCAGGTCGATTTCTGAAGGCCAGGCATAACGCATCGGCAGGGGCGTCATCCGGACGCTCCCGGGTGTGAAGCGGAGATACTGGTATTCGATCACCTGCGTCACCGGGTCGTGGATCGCGGCTTCGAGTGTCAATGAGTGCATGTCGAGATGCCTCGGCTTGAGACCGCGATCGTCGCGGAACTGCGAGAGATCCGGGACGAAGGCTTCGACCAGAAAAGCACCGCCGGGTTCCAGCATGGCTGCGGCGTTCTGGAAGCAGCGCAGCTGTTCTTCCTGGCTTGTGAGGTTGAAGAGCGTGTTGAAGATCAGGAAGATGAAGCCGAACCGGCCCTCTGCGCGAACTTCGGCCATGTCTCCGATCGTGACCGGGATCGTATGCCCGCCAGGTTTTTCACGCAGTCTTGCGACCATTTCGGGGGACGCTTCGATGCCTGAGATATCGCAGCCACGCACTGCCATGGGCAGGGCGACCCGGCCGGTGCCGATCGCGAGTTCAAGCGTGCGCTGCCGCCGCGAAAGGTCCGTCAGCAGATCAACCGCTTCATCGGTCGTGCCGGGATTGTGCAGGAGGTCATAGTCCGCCGCATTCAGCGCGCCGAAGGTTTCGGGGCCATAGCCTTTCATGGGAATGGATGGTCAGCAGGCGGGCTAGA
>CAYPDA010000048.1:0-17050 GCA_964409375.1 uncultured Hyphomonas sp. | reverse complement strand
GCACCGGGATACGGATCGTGCGGGCCTGGTCCGCGATGGAGCGGGTGATGGCCTGACGAATCCACCAGGTGGCATAGGTCGAGAATTTGTAGCCGCGGCGGTATTCGAACTTATCGACCGCTTTCATCAGGCCGATATTGCCTTCCTGGATGAGATCCAGGAATTGCAGGCCGCGGTTTGTGTACTTCTTGGCGATCGAGATGACGAGGCGGAGGTTGGCTTCCACCATCTCCTTCTTCGCGATGCGGGCTTCTCGCTCGCCCTTCTGGACGGTCTGAACGATGCGGCGGAAGTCGTCGATCGGGATGCCGATTTCCTGAGCGATTTCGGAAATCTCGTCGCGCACTTCCCGGACTTCAGGTCCCTTGCCATCGACCAGACGTTTCCACTTGGCCGAAATTTCACGCACGCGCTCAGCCCAGTCGGGCTCAAGCTCGCTGCCGATATAGTTCTGCAGGAATTCCTTGCGCGGAACACCATGCGCATCGGCGAGCCGCATTAGCTTGCCTTCGAGGCCCATCAGTTTCTTGTTGATGGCATAGAGCTGTTCGACCAGCGCCTCGATCCGGGCATTGTTGATGTGGATCGTCTTGAGGTTCTCGACGATGGCGAGCGACAGCTCGTCATATTCGCCCTGCGCCTTCGGCGTCAGGTCCTTGCCTTCAATGCGGCGAGTGACGAGACGGTCCTGCAGCTTGCGGAAACGGCTGAAGGCTTCGGCAATCTCGTCCAGCTTGGCGAGCACGCCTTCGCGCAGCTCCCCTTCCATGGCCGACATCGACATCGCGACGGCGTCGTCTTCCTCTTCCTCTTCCTGCTGCTGCTGGCGCATGCGCTCAGCTTCGACCTCGTCGATCTCTTCCTGGCTCGGGCGCTTCTTGCCCTTCACGGGGATGGGCTCGGGCGGCTTTTCCTCGACAGGCTTTGGCTCCGGCGGCGGGTTTTCCGCCCCGTAGGTCGCTTCCAGGTCGATCAGGTCGCGAAGCAGGATGCGCTCATTCATGAGCTCATCGCGCCAGACCATCATGGCCTCGAAGGTCAGCGGGCTTTCGCACAGGCCGCGGATCATCGCGTCGCGGCCGGCCTCGATGCGCTTGGCAATCGCGATCTCGCCCTCACGGGAGAGAAGCTCGACCGCGCCCATTTCGCGCAGATACATGCGGACGGGATCGTCGGTCCGGTCGCTGCCGCGGGCATTGCCCTTCTTGGCGACGACTTTCTTGTCCTCGATCTTGGTCAGGGCCTTGCCCTGTTCCTCGGCTTCTTCCTCGGTCTCGACCACAGCGATGCCCATCTCCGAGATCTGGGACATGACGTCCTCGATCTGGTCGGAACTCATGTCAGAGTCCGGCAGGAGCTGGTTGATCTCGTCATGGGTGATGAAACCGCGCTTCTGGGCGCGTTTCAGGACCTTCTTGACGTCTGTCGCATTGAAATCGACCAGACCGCTTTCCTGGTCCTTCTCGTCCTCGACCTCGCCGTCACCGGCTGTGTTCTTTTTCTTCTTTGTGGCTGTCGCCATAGTTTGAGCTCTCTCCCGTTCGGACTGAAGAACCCTCGCCGGGCTGCCCTTCAGTGCCTCTCGCCTTCTCGGTCAGCTGTCGCTGCGCTTGATGGATGCCTCGTTCATACGGGCTTTCAGGGCCCTGCGTTCGGCGACCAGTTGGTGCCGCCGCCGCCATTCCTGCGGAGACGACGTCGGGTCCGCGCTCGCACTTTCCGTGCCAGAGCCCGTGTCCTGTTCGCCGGGACGCCGCATCGCCATGTATTGCTCGAGGGCTATCAGCCACTCCCGAGCCTCGGGCCCATTGGCCGCTATATGAGGCGTTGCGGGATAATCTTTGAGCAAACCTGCAGCACGTATGTTCCCAGACTGATCTAGATGGGCGGTGACAGCCGCGCGGTCAATGGGGATTCCGTCATTTGAGAGGTCAAGAACTGCATCGCGCAGATGCAGTACATCGCTGTCATGAAAATCGGCCAGCGCCAGCTTCTCGATGGCGAGGGACAGGAGCACAGGATTATCGATCAGCCGGACCAGCACGCTGGGCGCCAGCTTCTGCATATCGGCCTTCTGTCTCATGAGGAGGGCGGTGGCAGCTTCATCCGAAATATCCACCGGCATGACCGCCGGATCGATCCGGTCCTCGCGCTTCTGGAAGCGGCCTTCGAAGCGCTTTCTGTTGCTCGCCTGGCGCTTGTCGGCCCTCAGTGCGTAGAGATAGTCGCGCAGCCGGGACTTCAGGTCGCGCTCATAGGCGGCGCGCACGCCGGAATGGCGGATCTTGCCACAGGCGGCCATCAGCCGCGCCTCCAGGCCGGCCTGGCGTTCCGGCGTATCCAGCGGGTCGGCGTCGCGCTCCCGCCGCCAGAGGAGTTCCGACAGGGGGATGCGCGCTTCGATCTGCTGCGCCATGGCCGAGGCGCCGCGGGCGCGGATCAGATCGTCCGGGTCCATCCCGTCCGGCAGCAGCACGAAATAGACCGACCGGCCCGGCTCGACGTGCGGCAGCGCCCGGTCGAGCGCGCGGTAGGCGGCGCCGAGGCCCGCCCGGTCGCCGTCGAAACACATCACCGGCTCCGGCCCGGCCCGCCAGACCAGCTGCAGCTGTTCCTCGGTCAGGGCCGTGCCAAGCGGGGCGACGGCATTGCCAAAGCCCGCCTCGCACAGGGCGATGACATCCATATAGCCTTCGCAGACGATCAGCCCCCCGCCCTCACCGTGCCCGAGCGCTTCGCGTGCCGCCTTGTAGCGGTAGAGCACTTTGGATTTGTGGAAGAGCGGCGTGTCGCCGGAATTGAGGTATTTGGGTTTTGCGTCCGGCGTCAGGCCCCGGCCGCCAAAAGCGATGATGGCGCCGCGCGAATCGGGGATGGGGAACATCAGCCGGCCGCGGAAGGCGTCATAGGGCTCGCCGCCCTTGTCGCTTTCCTTGATCAGCCCGGCTTCGAGCAGCTCCTCATCCGTGAAGCCCTCGGCGCGCAGATGCGTGCGGGTGCGGCGCCAGTCATCGGGCGCATAGCCGAGGCGGTGGCGGCCCCAGCTTTCCGGGCCAAGGCCCCGCCCGTCGAGATAGGCGCGCGCAGCGGCGCCTTCGGCCGCGTTCAGCCGGTCCTCGAAAAAAGCGGCCGCCGATTCGCAGGCTGATTGCAGGCGCTTCCTGTGATCATACTGTTCGGCGGCCTCGGGACTCGCCTTTGGCAGGCTCATGCCGGCCTCTTCAGCCAGTTTCTCGACGGCCTCCATGAAGGACAGCCGCTCTGTCTCCATGATGAAGTTGATGACGTCGCCGCCCATGCCGGAGGAGAAACATTTGAAGATGCGCTTCTGGTCATTGACGTAGAAGCTGGGTGTCTTCTCGGCCGTGAAGGGCGACAGGCCGACCCATTCCTTGCCTTTCTTGACCAGCTTCACCTTGCGGCCGATCAGGTCCGAAGGCCGGATTCGGGCCTTCAGCTCATCGACAAAGCCATCGGGGATGCGGATCGGAGCGGACATTCGGGGGAGAGTACCGTTTTCGCGCGGGGCGCGATACGGGAGGATGTCACGCTTCCCCGAAAAGAGAAGGCCCCGCCTTCCGGCAGGGCCTCAACTTTTTCGCGGACGCCGCCTTAGCGGTCGCGATAGGCTTTCGCCTGGGCAAACACGTCTTCGCTGACCGTGATGACCAGTTCGCCGTCACTGTCGCCCTGAGCGCGGGTGATGGAATCAGCATCGATCACAACCGAGTTCGAGCTGAGCAGGCCCGGCGAGATCACCGCATAACGCGCTTCACCGGTTGTGCTGAAGATCAAGTCGTCGATCCGGGCCGACTCGTCGCGGAGCGAAAAGTCAGCCGTCTTGCCCATCATCTCGGAGGCGAGGCGGTACTCATTGACGCCATTCTCTTCGAACTCAGGCAGGTTGTCGAGCGTTTCACCTGCCGTCTGGAACACCAGATTCGGCTCATCCTGGCCCGTGCTGGGTGTCAGGATTACATCGTCAAAGCTGACGGTATAACGCCGGGCGCCAACGCCCATGATGCCACCTTCTTCGAGGATCAGCATCGGCTCTGCGCCGTTCTCACCCATCCAGACATCCGACACGGTTGCGAAGTCATCGCCGGCAGAATTCCGGACGTCAGCGCCGATCAGTTTCGACGCTTTCACTTCGTCCAAAGCAAGCATGAAGGCGGGGCGGGCATCCATTTCAGCACCGGCCGTCCCAACGTTCTGGTTGTCGCCGAAGGCGGTGCCAGTCCGATTGGTGGTGTCGGTGTAACCCGTGCCGGTGCGGTTCGGATCATTGGGATCATAGGTCGAAGCCATGTCGCCTTCAGTCCGGGTTTCGTGGCCGTCGGTGGTCGCGTCATACGCGGCCACTTCGTTGGAGTGGCTGGCGCCCGAACAGGCAGCAGCCGACAGCATCATTGCGAGTGCGCTTGCAGTTGCAAGTATGGGTCTCATGGGAGTCTCCTTTGATATCGCCATACCCCCACAATGATTTCGCGCATCAGGTGTTCCCGAATAACGCGGTATTTAGACTCGTGGCGAAAACAAGGCAGGCGCCGGCGGCGCGCCGGGCATCATCGGAGAGGATTGGGAGGGTGTGGGGTCAGCCGGCTTTGCTGAGGGCGCTGCGGACGGCCTTGCCGGCGCTGGCGGCTTCAATCTGCCCCGGATAGCGGGCCTTGAGCGCCGTGACGCAGCGACCGAGGTCTTTGAGTTTTGAGGCACCGAGTTCCTCGACCACCTGATTCACGGCGATTTCCAGCGCCTTGCCGGACAGCGGCTGCGGCAGGAAACCCTGAATGATCGCGATTTCCTCGCGCTCGCGGATGGCGTCGGACAGGCGGCCTTCTTCCTCATGCTCGCGGGCGGAGGCTTCGCGCTGGGCAACCATGGTCTGAAGCACGCGCTGCACATCGGTGTCCGGGCAGCCTTCGCGCTCGCCGCGGCCGCGGGCGCAGACGTCGCGGTCCCGTACGGCGCACTCGATCAGGCGCAGCGTATGCAGACGCAATTCGTCCGGCTTGTGGCCGGATTCGTCCTTCAATGCTTGAGCGATGCGGGCTTTCAGGCCCTGACAGGCGGAAATATCTTCGCGGCCCATGCCGAGTATTGCCTTTCTACACCCCGATGCGCCGAGCCTTGCTTGACGCTCCCGAGACTCAGCCCCAATAAGCAGCCGAGTTTTGGCCAGAGCGGTTAACACCACGTCAACTGCAAGGCACCGTCGAGAAGTATTACGTCCATGAGCAGGAATCAAGATATGGACTCAGCCACCGGGGCTCTCGCCCTTGAAGATGGTACAGTTTTCGCCGGTTATGGCACGGGCGCGGAGGGTGTGCGGGCCGGGGAGCTCTGCTTCAATACGGCGATGACAGGATATCAGGAAATACTGACCGACCCCTCCTATGCCCAGCAGATCGTGCTCTTTACCTTTCCGCATATCGGCAATACCGGCGCCAACCCCGACGACCATGAAGATTCCACCCCGCCTGCTGCCGACGCCGCCTGCGGAGCCATCTTCCGCGAGGTGATCACCGCCCCCTCCAACTGGCGTTCGGCCGAGGCGTTTCCCGCCTGGCTGGCCCGCCGGGGCATTATCGGCCTCTCCGGCATCGACACCCGCGCACTGACCCGCAGGATCCGCGAGCAGGGCATGCCGAAGGCTGCCCTTTGTCACAAACCTGGCGGCGGCATCGACTTTGACACACTGATCGAGACTGCCCGGACATGGCCTGGCCTCGACGGGGCCGACCTGGCCGCCAAAGTGGTGCAGGAAGCGCCGTTCGGACATAGTGAAGGGCTCTGGATGCCCGGCGTGGGCCATGTGCCGATGGGCAATGCCGAGTTTCATGTCGTGGTCGTCGATTTCGGAGTGAAGAAGAACATCCTGCGTAACCTTGCCAGCGTCGGCGCGCGGGCCAGCGTGGTTAATGGCGACACCAGCGCTGCAGATATTCTGGCGCTCAATCCCGACGGCGTCGTCTTCTCCAACGGACCCGGCGATCCGGCGGCGACGTTCCCGCGCTCCGGCGAGATGATCCACGCGGTCATTGCCTCCGGCCTGCCGATCCTCGGCATCTGCCTGGGGCATCAGCTGCTCGCCCTGGCGCTGGGCGCCAGGACGGTGAAGATGGCACAGGGCCATCACGGCGCGAACCATCCGGTCAAGGACCTTTCCACCGGTAAGGTCGAGATCGTCTCGATGAACCATGGCTTCACGGTCGACACCGCGACCCTGCCCGCCGGGGTCGAGGAGAGCCACCGCTCGCTGTTCGACGGCACCAATTCGGGCCTGTCGGTGAGCGGCAAGCCGATCATTTCGGTCCAGCACCACCCCGAAGCCTCCCCCGGCCCGCAGGACAGCTTCTACCTGTTCGAACGCTACGCAGGCCTGATGCGGACGCATCGGGGGAAGTAGGCGAGCTTATCGTCGCCAAGGGAGAGTAACCAATGTGTGGCCGCTTCTTTCGTGATGGTGTGAGTTGGGCGGAGTATCATGCCGGGCTCAATATCCTGGGCGATCCGCCGGCTTTTGTGGAGCCACCGCCCGCGACCTGGAATGCCGCGCCGACGCAGATTCATCCAGTGGTGCGGCTGAACGAGGTGACGGGGGCGCGGGAGATGGTGCCGCTGCAGTGGGGGCTGGTGCCGTCCTGGTGGACAAAGCCGCTTTCGGAGAGGAAGTTCACGGCGATCAACGCCCAGGCCGAAACCGTGCGTGAGAAGCCCGTTTTCCGGGGCGCTTTCCGGCACAAGCGCTGCCTGGTGCCGGTTTCCGGATATTACGAATGGTCCGGGAGCGGAAAATCCAAGACGCCGTTTGCCTTCAAGCTGAAGAACCGGCGCTGGTTCTGCGTGGCGGGCCTTTGGGACGCAGCCCTCATTGACGGCTCCGAGATCCAGACCTTCACGATCCTCACTACAAAGCCGAATGATTTCACGGCCGGACTTCATGACCGGATGCCGGTCATCCTCGCGCCGGAACAGTATGGCCTCTGGCTCGATCCTGCCGCTGGTGATCCTTCGGCCCTGTTCGAGCCGTTTCCAAGCGAGGACATGACGGCCTGGCCCATCGGCCCGGCGGTCGGCAATGTGCGCAACGATTATCCGGCTCTTCTGGACGAGGCCTAGCGCAGCCCTCGCAGCAGCTGCTCGAACGTAGCGAACACATTTTCCGCCGTGACATCCGGATGTTCGGCTGTAAGCGCAAAGCCCGCACCGTTCAGCGCCGCCTGCAACAGGATCGCCGCTGGCCGCGCCTGTTCGCGCGGGAACGCGCCCTTGCTTGCCAGATATTCCGTTCCGCGGGTTATGTTCTCCCGGCCGAGGGCAAAGTCGAGCTCATGCCAGCGCGCCATGCCGAGCACCGACGGCCCATCGATCAGCACGACCCGGCGAAAATCCGCGCGCTGCACCCAGTCGAAATACGCCCGGCAGCCGGCGAGGAAGGCCGCATACGGATCGTCGCGGGAGCGGCCGGCAATGGCGGCGCGGGCGGCGTCCTGGTCCATCTCGACCTGGAGCTGCGTCCAGACTTCGACGAACAGGGCTTCCTTGCTGGCGAAGTGGTGGAATACCGCGCCTTTACTGGCCCCGGCCTCAGCGGCGATGGCGTTCAGGCTGGCGCCGGCGAAGCTCTGACGGGCAAACGCTGCCCTCGCCGCGCGGAGCAGAGCTTCACGCGTTTCTGCCGCCTGCGCCTTTGTGCGTTTCGGCATGATCCCACCTCTTGATTTTGAACATACCAGTGGTATGTAAAAAGTGTAGCCCTTTTCAGGTTGCGGGTTTCTAAAGCGACCCACACAGGCTCTCTGAATATCGCAGGCTGGGTGGGCCCCTTGCGGGCGTCGGCCAAATCGATATCCGCAGGAACGTCTTCACCAGGGCCGTTCCTGCGGTATTTTTTGTCCAGATCTGCAGACCGTACGCCAGAGGCAGGCCAAAGGGCGAAAATATTTCGCGGCTGCAATCAAAGACTGTCGCTCGTTGCTACTCGTTCAGGTTCGCCCCGTTAACCCTGAATGAAAGGGCACGAGGTTGTGGGGACAGTTCCTCGTTCCGTCGCAAGACAGAAAGGCCCTTTTGGCGGCCCCCGCTTCACAGCGGGGGTCGTTTCATATCCCAGCCGTCAAACAGTCTGTGGTGCGCCCCCGGGCGATGCGCGCACAAGTTGTGGCAGAATCCTTACCACCTGTATCAATGCGTGAAACCGGTTTCGAAGTTGCGCGTTGTAGCCCGGTACGGAGATTTGATGACGACGCGACTTACGAAACTGAATGCATTATTGGGTCTCAGTCTGGTCGCGCTGGTGGTGTGTGTTTTCACCATCTTCATGTCCGCCCGTGCGGAGACCCATTCGCGCAACCAGGCCCGTCAGGCCTTCGAGGTGATGCAGGTCCTCAACGGGCTGGTGGTCAGCATGCTGGAGGCTGAAAGCAACCAGCGCGGCTACCTGCTGACAGGGGATGACGCTTATCTTTCCCCTTACCGGCAGAGCCTGACCGAGCATGAGGAACGCATGACTGTGTACCGGGAGCTGACCCACAGGGCCACCATTCCGGCGCGCGAAGCGGGGTTCAGTGACCTTGAAGCGTGGACCGGCCTGAAGATCCGCGAGCTTGAGGCGACCACCGCCATGTTCGGCAATGGCGCCGCGGCGGATGCCCTGCTTGTGGTGCGTTCGGACGCTGGCAAGACCGCCATGGAGAATATTCGCCTGGCGGCCACCTCGCTGATCGCGATTGAGCAGTCCCTGCTGATCCGGGGCCGGGACGATGCCCGGCGAGCGCGGCTGCTGGTCCTCGCCTTCGTGACGGTCCTGGCGCTGCTGTCGTTGCTCGGCTTTGCGCTTGCCCTGCGCAACCTGCGGCGCAGCGAGAAACTGGATCTCGTCGAGGAGCACGCCCGCCAGCTTTCCGAGGAACGCGAGCGCACCGACCTGCTCGCACGCGAACTCAATCACCGGGTCAAGAACCTATTTGCCATCGTGCAGTCGATCATCAGCTCGACGGCGCGGCAGGAGACGGATGCGCGGATTGCCGCCCAGAAGATCCGCGAGCGCGTTTTTGCACTGTCGCGGGCCCATTCGCTGACCTCCTCCATCGACATGCAGCAGCAGACGACACTCAAAGAGCTCGTGGACGCCATCGTCGCTTCGCAGGTAAAGGACTATTGCAATGTCCGGATCGACGGGCCTGAGGTGACGGTCATGGCGCAACATGTCACTCCGCTGGGCATGATCCTGCATGAGTTGACGACCAATGCGATGAAATACGGGGCCGGCGCCTGCGAGGATGGACATGTAAGCGTGACCTGGGCGATCACGCCGGAAAATACCGGTCATGAATTGTCTATCCTTTGGAAGGAAATATGTCCGCCGGATGTGACCCTTGCGGCACCCGGCCCGGACGGCTTCGGCAGCCGGATGATGGCCATTTCGCTCTCGCAGCTGAGGGGCGAATGCCGCAAGGCATGGAAACCGGAAGGCCTTGAGAAGCAGATATTCCTGCCCCTTGATGATCACGGGGCTGTGAAAGATCGGAACAAAACAGAGAACTAGTCGTTAGTCGGGCATGTTGAACGAAAAGAAGATCCTTATTGTAGAAGATGAGGCAATGATTGCCTTTGACCTTGAAGACGTCGTGATGAGCCGCGGCGCCAAGGCTGCCGTATGTCTCGATCTCAACTCCGCACTCACGAAAGCCGAGCAGGATGAGTTCGATGCTGCCATCCTGGACTACAACCTGGGCGGGCAAACCGTCCTCCCGGTGGCTGACCTACTGCACCGCAAGGGCATCCCGTTCGTGTTTAACACAGCGATCGCGGATTTCGAAAACCTGTCGGAGCGCTATAAGGGCGCCCAAGTCTGCCGCAAACCGGCGCAGGAATCGGAGTTGGTGGCGATGCTCGTGCAGCTGACAAGTGGTGGTCCGGGCAAATCAGGCAGCGACCTGACCTGATTCCGGCCACGCGGCGGACGATATGCGTTCAGGGCAGAGGCCCGCAGCGTGACTGGTATTCTGCAATGGCATCCGGCATCCAGCGGCGGAAATTCTCCGCCCGCGTTTCCGAGGCCGGGTGCGTGCTCATCCATTCTGGCGGGCGCTGGCCATCGCCGATCCGCCCCATCCGTTCCCACAGTTCCGGCGCCTGGCGCGGGTCGTAACAGGCGCGTACCAGGAGATCGAGGCCAATCTTGTCGGCCTGCGTCTCATGCTCGCGCGAGAAGGCCATGAACCCGCCCTGCGCTGCGACGCCGAAGGCCTGCATGACCATCTGCTGCTGCCCGGCGCTCATGTCGCCCACCCCGACCGCCAGCGCGACCTGCCCGATCTGCATCATCTGCTGCGTGCTCATCCGCGCTGCGCCATGATGCGCGAGCGCGTGACCGATCTCATGGCCCATGACGACGGCAAGTTTGTTGACGTCATCGAGGTCGTCCAGCGTCACGCGGCCATCATTGTTGCCGGTGATGTCGAGAATGCCGGTATAGATCGCCACATAGCCGCCCGGCAGGCAGAAGGCGTTGGGCGTCGGCGAATCCACAACGTAGTAGGTCCAGTTGAACTGCTCCACGACGCCCGGCATCCGGTAGCCCTGAGCCGCATAGTCCTTTTCCAGCTCCAGCGCGGCACGCTCCAGACGGGCCCCGATTTCGCGCACCGTTTCGGTTATCACCCGCGCGTCGCCCCGGCAGCTGGCCTCATCGGCGCAGAGAACCGTGTTGCCCTGCTGCTGCTCGCCCTGCAGGATCTGCAGGTAAGCCTGCTCGCCCAGCTCTATTTCCTGATCGACGCTCAGCGTATTGAACTGTTTGCTGCCAGGCGCAAACGGCACATCCCGCTGGTTTGTCTGCCAATAGACGAACAGGCCCACCAGGGCGATGATGATGATGACGCCGCGCCCGCGCAGCAGGCTGCCAAGTCCATTGGTTCGAACAGGAGACGAAGGCGGCGGCATGGCGGTCAGTCTCCGGCAAAGTATGGGCTTGCCCATGGTTACCCCAGCGGCCGCTCATGGAAAAGACCGGATAGCGGCTTTCCGAACCGGCCCCGGCTCGCTATGTCAAAGCCATGACCCAGCAAGCCCCCGCTCCCAAGCTCGAGATCCGGATCATTCCGGTCACGCCCCTGCAGCAGAACACGTCCCTGATCTGGTCGACTGAGACGATGGAAGGCGTGTTCATCGATCCCGGCGGCGAGGTCGACAAGCTGATGCAGGCGGCCGAGCATTTCGGCGTGAAGATCGTCGCAGTGTGGCTGACGCACGGCCATCTCGACCATGCCGGCGCCGCTGCCGCCGTGAAGGAGCGCACAGGCTGCCCCGTCATCGGGCCGCATGAGGATGACCAGTGGCTACTGGATGACATCGAAGCCCAGGGCGCGCGCTATGGCATCACAGACGGGAAGAATGTGAAGCCGGACCGCTATCTGGATGATGGCGACACGCTGGACCTCGCCGGCCAGAACTTCGGCGTCGCCCACTGCCCCGGCCACACGCCCGGCCATGTCGTGATCTATCACAAGGACGGCGCCCTCGCCTTTGTCGGGGATGTGCTCTTCCGCGGCTCCATCGGGCGGACGGATTTTCCGCGCGGCAACCACCAGCAGCTGATCGACTCGATCACCGAAAAGCTCTGGCCGCTCGGCAATGAGATGCGCTTCGTGCCCGGCCACGGCCCCATCTCGACCTTCGGCCAAGAACGCCAGGACAACCCCTTCGTCGCCGACGCCGTCACCGGCTATGCCGGCGCGGCGAAAACCGAAGCGGACGAAATCAGCCAGAAGCTGTCGAAGCGCTGGAGCTGAGGCGGCCGCAGGTGTTTACCCCGCTTCGTCGATCGCTCGCTGGAAGGTGTTCCGGATGATGTCGAACATCCAGTTCGGCATGCCCGGAGACGCCGCCATCGCAGCGGTACGGACATCCGCCCTCTGAAAGGCCGCCATCGCTTCGATGATGCGCGTGCGCCCGGCAACGGTCTGCCCCGCGGCGTCGGCCTCGGTGCCCATCTCGCGGATCGCCATCATCACCGCGCCGCGCGCCTTCGTCACATCTTCGGATGCCGCATCAGTGATCCCCGCCTCCAGCGGAGTCCACAGCCGGTTGATCGCAAGGGCAATCGAATAGGTCAGATCCTCGGTGCCGACATGTTCCGGCTTGAACCAGTCCGCCCGCGGAACTTCGGAATAGGTGCTAAGGAAGCCCAGATCGACTGAGTGCTTTTCAAGCATTGCCTGAAGCGAACGTTTGTTGGACTCAAACCACAGCCCGCGGGGCGGTTCGTGCCCTTGCAGAAATTTCCGGGAATCCCGGTACGCTTCGCGAAGCGCCCAGCGGATATGATCCGGCTTCGAGATGCCTTCCGTCTCGACCAGCCGGACCAGCCGGTTCGACCGCTGGATCAGAACGTTCCAATCGAGCGGGTCCGGCGAGGACCGGCAAACATCCGCCATCGTCGTCAGGAAGGTCAGCGACGCCTGATTGCTTACGAACCGGTACCCGCTTGCGCTCGTCGCCATCGCCTTGGTGACATAGTCGCAGGCAAGCGGCGGCGGCTCGTCCGAAACAAGTGGATGGACGTAGCCGTCAGAGGCATAGCGCAGCATCGCATGCACGACCGGCTCAACGATCCCCGACCAATCCCTGTAGGCCAGCTGGATGGAGGCATAACGGAAGTCTTCCGGGTAGTGGTCCCGGAAGGCCAGAACATGTGCGGCCGCGCGCTGGACATGCGCATAGCCGTCATCCTTCTCCGCATTCGTCCTCGCCGCTCTGGACGCCGCTTCCAGCCGCTCCAGCGCCATCATTTCAGCCCCGGCCGCGGTTATCCGTATCCATGCGGTATCGGGGCACGCAGCCGCGGCCGCGTCGATCTCGCGGCGCTTTTCGATAAACTCCTGCTGGGGCGTCGATGACGTCGCCACAAACCGGTAGGCCCCAACGACGCCGGCGATCCTTTCCGGGCTGCAGGTCTCGGCAGAGGCGCCCCCGGCGAGGCCGAATACGATGGCCACTCCTGTCAATGTACGGATCATGTCAGTTCCCTCTTTCCGGCGCCTCGATGGGACGCCTCACTACATTGTAAAGCCATTGCGGCGGCAGGTCGTAGTGCTCCATCGCCGGGGCGCGGACACGGCTTTCCTGCACATCTTCGAGCGCCCGGACCAGCACGGCCTGCGTCTCCGCTTCGAGGCCTGCGGCCTTTCCTTCGTCCAGAAGGTCGAAGGCAAATCGCGTATAGCGCGTCCCGGCCGCGGCCAGCGTCAGCGTCTCCGCCGCCATATCCGCCGCAATCGCCGCCCAAGCTTCGCTGAACGCCATGGCGAGGGTGTACTGCAACTTGTCGCTGCGAATATGCTGCGGCGTAAACCACTGGTCCCGGGGCACAAACCCGGCCTCGGGATCGACGCCGTGCTGGCGCAGCGCGCGGTCGAGCCGGTCCATGTCGAACTCGGAATAGATCATGTCGGACGAGCGGCCCTCGAGATAGGCGTCACGATAGTTCCGCGCCTTGAGCAGCAGCTCCTGCACTAGGGCCGGGTCTGTCGTCGCGCCCTTGTCGACGAGCCGGTAATAGCCCCTGGCGACGACCGCCAGCGGCGTCCGGTCACGCGCATCTCCCGTGCCACTACAGGCTTCCACCACTGCCTCGAGGAAAGGCCGGAAGACAAGGTCGGCTTCCGCTTCGATGGCATAACCCACGGTCTGCGCGTCGGAACTCAGCCAGCCGGTGCAGACCTTCGGCGTCTCCGCCTTCAGATAGGGATGCACCTGCCCCTGCTTGCCCAGCAGCATGAGGGCCTTGATGATATTGGCCCGGTTGGTGGACGTCGCAGAGTAAGTCAGATCCCCATAGCCATTCTGCGTCTGGACCCGGTGGACGTTCTCACGTGCCTCGGACGGCGCCGCGATGTAGGCATCGGAGCGGACGAAGGCGCGGTGGAGGAAATCGAACGCTTGCTGGTTGACCTGGTTGTTATTGGCGGCGACGAGCTGGTTGTAGACGCGCATGTCCATCTCCGCGCCCAGCGCATTGATCCATGGATCCTGCGGGCAGTCAGAGACAAAGAGGTCCATATCCTTCAGGGCGGCCTGCAAATCCTCGATCGTCTTCAATGGCCAGAGGCTCACCCCCAGCGCCTCGGCGCGCAGGCTGCCGGTGCAGTCCTCCGCCGCCGCGCCGCCCGCCGCGGCAACCAAAGCGGCAACGCCCGCAATCAGCCCATATCTCAGTTTACGGATCATATCAGTTCCCTCCCGCAGGGGCAGGCGCCGCCTCCAGCCCTTTCATCAGGGTCGTGTAGGTAACAGCCCGCGGCGCGTCGTAGTTCTCCATGGCCAGCGCGCGCACCCGGTATGTCTGCACATCGGTCAGCGCCTTGCGCAGGGCTGCCTTGGTCTCTTCCTCTTTTCCCGCTGCGCGCCCCTCGGCGAGCACCTCATAGACGAAGCGCGTATACTCGGCATCGGCAGTCGCATGGGGAAGACCCTCAGTCTGCATCCGCGCCGCCAGTGGCCCCCACGTCTCGCCCAACCCCCAGGCGAGCGAGAATTGCATCGCCTCGCTGCCAAGATGCTCAGGCGCAAACCACAACCCGCGCGCAATCCGCCCCGCCATCGGGTCAACCCCGTGCTTGCGCAGCTCCGCGTCGAGTTGGCCCGCCTCAAGCTTTGAATAGAACGCGTCAAACCCTTCAGTCGCCAGATAGGCGTCCCGGTTGGCCCGGGCTTTCAGCAGCGAGTCCCGGATGGCGGATGCTTCAGTGATCACGCCCTTCTGCACGAGCCGCGTATACGCCTGCGCTGCCACTGCCAGCGGCGTGCGCATCCACGTTTCAGGGGCCTCGCGGCACGCCTCGGCCGCCGCATCGACGAACGGGAGCAGGACCAGGTCCCCCTGCGACTGAAGCGGATAGCCGATCGCCTGCGAGTCCACCCGCATCCAGGCATTGCAGGTCAGGGGCGTCTCCGACTCTAGATAGGGATGCATCTGCCCCAGCCGCGCCATCGCCAGGAACACGCCCATGATCTCCTGACGTACGCTCGTGGCGGCGCTATGGCTCAGCCCGCCCCGGCCATGCGGGGTCTGTAGTCCCACAACTTCCCGGCGCTCCTCGGCAGGCGTATTGCCATAGAGGCTGGACCGGAGAAAGGCCCGGTGGAGAAAGTCGAACGCCTGCTGGGTCATCTGGTTGTTGTTGTTGGCCAGCAGCGCGGAGTAGACGCGCAGGTCCATTTGCGCGCCGAGCGCATTGATCCACGGGTCCTCTGGGCAGCGTGTGGCCAGCGCGTCCATATCCGTCAGTGCGGCTTGCAATTCGCCGCCGGTCGTCACCGGTCTGAGGCTCACCCCCAGCGCCTCGGTGCGCAGCGTGTCGGCGCAATCCTCCGCCGCCGCGCTGCCGGATGCCCAGATAAACGCCGCCATCACCCCCGCAGCGATGCATGGTCCAGCTTTCATGCGTGTCCCCTGTTCGTCCCCTGGTGGCAGTTTTGCGGGATTTGCCCCCGTTTGCCAGTCCTCGATGCCCTACTTCACTTCCGCTACGACAATGAATTGCGGTGCCTCCACAAAGCCCATGAACTGGCCGATGACGGACTGCACCGTGTCCCCACCCATATCCTCAGCGACAAAGCCGTCGAGGTCCGGGATCGTGAAAGCCTCGATATAGGCGACGCCCGGCGTGCCTTCCCCGATCAGCAGCCGCTCGGCCCGGTAGGCGCGGAAGTCCTGCACGCGGGCGAGGCCGCGCATCGCCGGATAGTCGGTCTCCACCACCCATCGCTCGAAATCCGCCGGGCTCACCCCGTCCTGAAACGTGTAGAGCAGGAACAGGTTCGGCTGTGCCGCCGCCTCGGCCGAAGCCGCCGGTGCGGGCGCACAATCACGCGCCTGGTCCCCGCACGCGGCCAGCGCCAGTGCTGTAGCCGATAGCATCATCCATCTCATCTTTTCGTCCCTCCCGTTTAAAGTGTTCGTCAGCGCCGCCGCCGGTCCGCCGATGATTTCGCCGCCGCGACACCGCCGCAGACATCGCGCGCCGCCATGGGCCGCTCCTCCGCGACCGCGAAGATGAGGGCCATCAGCAGCACGCCCCGCACATCCCGCGCAGACGGCCCGCGCCCTTTGACATCCAGCCCGCTCTTTTTCTCGACATATCGCTCAGCAGCCCGGTTCATCGCCTGATCGGCGGCGGCGCCAGGGCAACTGGCGCCAGCATAGGCCGGATAGTCAGTTGTGGATCGATAACCCTGCGCCAGATCGCTTGCGCACCCCCCCAGACCCATGACCAGACTGAGGCTGAGGCCCGTCAGGGAGGCTGCCGGAACGCTTCTCTGCATGGCGGTCTCCTTCCTGCCTGTTCGCTACCATGCGCCTATCCCTTCCGCCTCCCCCCGTATCGGGGGCTTTACGCACACCTATTGCCTTGCCCCTCTGCCCGACTCCCTGCTATCGGGCAGCCGTTTGACCGCCTTGTGGAGAGAGACCCCCATGCCGAAGCGCACAGATATCTCCTCCATCCTCGTGATCGGCGCCGGCCCAATCATCATCGGCCAGGCCTGCGAGTTCGATTATTCCGGGGTCCAGGCCGTCAAGGCGCTGAAGGCCGAGGGCTACCGGGTGATCCTGGTGAACTCCAATCCGGCGACGATCATGACCGATCCGGACCTGGCTGACGCGACCTATATCGAGCCAATCCTGCCGGAAGTGGTCGAGAAGATCATCGAGGCGGAAAAGCCCGACGCGTTGCTGCCGACCATGGGCGGCCAGACGGCGCTGAACTGCGCGCTCGACCTGCATTATGCCGGCATCCTCGAAAAGCACGGTGTCGAGCTGATCGGCGCCAAGGCCGAAGCCATCGAGATGGCCGAGGACCGCAAGCTGTTCCGCGAAGCGATGGACCGGATCGGCCTCGAAAACCCGCGCGCGACGATCATCGCCTCGCCCGAAATCCGCGGGGCCGATGGCAAGATCAAGGGCTATGACCGGATCACCGGTCTGCGCGAAGCGATGGACGCCATCGATATCGTCGGCCTGCCCGCCATCATCCGCCCCGCC
>CAYPDA010000047.1:0-17498 GCA_964409375.1 uncultured Hyphomonas sp. | reverse complement strand
GGAACGAGATGCTCGACGGCGTCGAGGGCGGCTACACGCTCGGCCCGGACGGCGAGCAGACCTCGCTCTATGACGCCGCGATGGCCTGGATAGACCAGGGCGTCCCGCTGGTGGTCATCGGCGGCATCGAATACGGCGCCGGCTCCAGCCGCGACTGGGCCGCGAAGGGCACGAACCTCCTCGGTGTGAAAGCCGTCATCGCTGAGAGCTTCGAGCGGATCCACCGCTCGAACCTCGTCGGCATGGGTGTTATCCCGTTCGAATTCACCGAAGGCGACAATCGCAAGTCGCTGGGCCTCAAGGGCACCGAAACCTTTGATATCGAAGGCCTCGGCAACGACATCCGCCCGCTCTCGATGGCGGCCTGCCGCATCACCTATGCCGATGGAACGGTGAAGGAGATCCAGCTCAAATGCCGGATCGATACCGAGATCGAGGTCGATTATGTCAAACATGGCGGCGTGCTGCATTATGTGCTGCGCAACCTTGCCCGCCGGGCCTGATCCGGCCAGCCCGCCGGCGCGTTGCGCTGGCGGGCGGCTTTTTGCAGCCTCTCACGCGGCTGTGACTGTCAGCCCCCCGGCACGGCGCGTATAAGGCCGGTCATGCGGATCCTGTCAGCCCTCGCCTTGTTTATGCTTCTCCTTGCCAGCGCCGCTGCGCCTGCGCGGGCGGAGGGCTTGATGCTGGTCGAGCTGTTCTCCTCCAAGAACTGCCGTTCCTGCCCGGCAGCGCACCGTAATCTGGCGGCCCTCTCCGCCACGCGGAGCGATCTGCTCGTCCTCACCTGGTCGGTCGATTACTGGGACTATCTCGGCGGCAAAGACACGATGGCCCTGCCGGAATCGAAACAGCGCCAGCGCGGCTATGTCGAGCATTTCTCTTTGCGAGGGCCATACACGCCGCAGACCGTCTTCGCGGGCAGCGAGCATGCGCCTGGCAACCGATCGGCCCGCGTAGAGACGGCGCTCGCCAGGGCTGAGGCGCTTCCGCCATTGCCTGTTACCATCGCGCAGCAGGGCGGGCGTACCAGCCTAACCGGCGATCCGGGCGGTCTCGCCGATGTCTGGTGGGTCAGTTATCTGACGGCGGCGGACAATGAGACGGACATGGTCAATCCGGTGACCAGCGTGCGCCAGATCGGCCCCTGGCTCGGCGGACGGGCCGATATTGACCTCCCGGACTGCGAATCCGGCTGCGCGCTCGTGGTGCAGGAAGCGGGCTTTGGCCGCGTCCTCGCCGTGCAGGACATGCGCTGACACCTATCAGTCTGCGTCCGCATTTGCAGGAACACCCGGTCGCGCAATCGCGCTGACAAGCGGTGTAAAGTCCGCCCAGTCGACCTCGCTCAAACGGAATGCCCAGCCAGTCGCGCGCGCATTGATGGCCGCGCCGCGATGCGCGCCTTCACCGGCCTCAACCGCGCGGAGGGTAATGTATAGCCCGTCCGGCTCGCGCCAGGCCTGCACATCGACCTCTAGACCGTCAAATGTCTCGGTGATGTGGCGCGCCACCGGTAGGGTCTGCAGCGCGGTGGCGGGCTTCACGCCCAGTGGCTGCAGGCGGGTCAGCGCCAGCGCCGGGCCGGTCGTTACCAGCCGGTTTACCAGGTCATAGTCCTGAAACGGAGGGGCAGGACGGAAGGCCCTGTCGCTCTCGCCAGTAAAGCGGCGCAGATAGAGCGACTGTCCGGTCGCATCGGTTAGCCGGATGGCCCGGACCGCATCGGCGCTCAGTTGAAGGATCGACAGGTCGAGCCAGGCGTCTGCCGAATAGAGCGGCGGCAGCTCGCCCGTCACGCGGAAGGCCTGCGGGTCGCCCGGCAGCCGGGCATAGATATAGCCATCCTTCCGGCCTGTAATCAGCGAGGCCGCGACATTGCCGTCTGCGCCCATCACTTCTATCAGCGCGCCGGTGCCGCCTTCGCGCGGGTCGCCGAGGCCGATCCGGTTCAGCTTCTCCGGGTCACGCGTGCGCGGCGCGTCCCAGCTCAGTTCCTCAAGACCAGTGGCCAGCTCGTTCATCCGGTCGGGGCGGATGCGGTAGCCCGCCGCTTCCGAAAGCGACCAGCCATCCGGCGAGGCGGCCAGCGCATAGCTCTCGTCAGCCAGCGTGATGCGAATTTCGGAGGCTGTCTCGCGCAGTTCGGCAAAACCGGGCAGGACGGGCCTGCCGGTCAGGTCGCTGCGCGGCTCGGGGCTGCGCCCGGCAAACTCCGCGCCAATGGCCAGCACCGCAAGCCCGCCCGCGATTGCCGCCATCAGGCGGACCCTCTTCTGGCGCTGTTCATGTCTGACGGTCATGGCCGCGCGCTCCGGCGCTTGCGCTGGCGCTGCCATACGAACAGGCCGCACAGGGCGACCAGCGCCGGTCCGCCCCAGATATTGATCGCCCTGAGCGTGCTCTCCAACTGGTCGATATCGCGGCGATAGTCCCGCTCGATGGCGCGCAGGCTGGCGCGGTAGGCGAGGATATCCTGGCGCAGGGAGGCGAGTTCAATTACCTCATCCGGCGTCAGCGAGGTGCCGGCGTCGCCGCTGGTGAACCCGTCCCCGGCGGCGGATTGCAGTTGAAGCAGGCGCGACTGGGCCACTTCCAACCGGCCCTCGAGCTCGGACTGCTGGCGGAAATACTGCGCCTCGGCGTCTTCCCGCATCTGTTCGATCCGTACCATCGGGCGCAGGCTCGCCGCGCGCGAGCGCAGCCGCGAGAGATCCCCGCCGCCCGCCAGCGCATCGACGGCATTGAGCAGCAGGGCGGCATTATCCGCCACGACGAGGCCGCGCCCGGGCACAATGTAGAAATCGTCCGCCAGGAAATCGGCGTCGGCAATCAGGATGATCTCGGCCGGCACTTCGCTGCGGGCGATATGCGGCGGCAGGCTGGCGGCGGCGGCGCGTGCGGCTTCCGCTTCCTCGGCGCTCGAAGGCTCGTCCAGCGGCGGCGCGCCTTGCGGGAAGGCGCTGTCGAACCGCCCGGAGAGTCGCCCTGCGATCACAAGCGGCCTATCCTCGGCGCGGTAGGCGCTCAGCACGGCCGAGGGGGACATGTCCCGCGCCGCGGCCACAGGGTCCACATAAGACGGGGCAGGTCCGGTGGTGATGAGGGGGGAGAATTCTACGCCGCTCGGCAGGTCAGAGACGACCAGCGCACCGGGCGCCCCGAAATTGACGATCCGCATCAGGTCCGCCGTGATCGGATCTTCCCGGCTGAAGTCCTCAGCCGGAATGCCGACAAACAGCGGATGCGCCATCTCTTCGACCCGCCCGCTGAACGTCTCGACCGGCACCGTCAGCGCGTTGGAAGCGTCCGCCACAGCGGCCGGTGACAGCGATACGCCCCAGTTCTCGCCGAGGCGTCCGAGGCCGGAGCGCGCAAGCTCGGTGCCGAGGCTGAACGGGCCGCCCGCCACGGCCGTCTTGGCCGCCGGATCGACGACAAACACCGCGCGGCCCTTGCGCAGGATGAACTGGTCCACGAGCCATTCCTGGCGCGGTGTCAGGGGCGGGGGATGCGCCAGCACCAGAATGTCGATGTCCGGCAGCGCGGCGAAATCATCCGTCAGCTGCTCCACCGTGAAGCTCCGCCCGATATCCTGCAGCACCGTATAGCCACTGTCGGCGCCGACCGCGCGCATGCCCGGCAGGGTGCTGAGGATGCCGACCCGCGGCGGCTCCGGATTGTCGAGCCGGGCGATGATCCGTGTCAGGTCATATTCCAGCGTCGTCTCGCGTTCCGGGGCGAGGAAGGGAATGATCCGGACATCGTCGATCGCATTGCGTCCGATGATGCCGAAATAAAGAGGATCCGTGCCGGACGTCGGCAGCGCCGTGATGCCGGCGGCCAGCGCCTCGTCCTCGGCTTCCGAGAAGGGGCGGGGGTCGATCTCGCGGATCCGAAGATTGCTGCCGCCGACCGCCGCATAGGCCGAAAGCAGCTCCCGCACCCGCGCCGCATACGCCTGGATCGCCGGATAATCCTGACCCACGCTGCGCGAATAGACGAGGGTGATGTCCACTGGCTCGGCCAGTTCTCGCATCGTTGACTTGGTCGCGCCGGACAGGGTGTAGAGGCTACCCGTGGTGAAATCGATGCGCGCGCCGGCGAGCAGCTTCTGCGCCGCCAGATTGCCCGCCAGCAGGACAAGACCGGCCAGGACCGTCATCAGGACAAGATAGCGGCGCCCGGTCATTCGGTCAGCCAAGCCTCCGGCGCGACGCCCAGAGGCAATTCAAAAATGCAAAGGTCGCCGTGAAGCCGAGGAAATAGGCGACGACGCGCAGTTCCAGCACGCCCCGCTGCGCGCTCTCGAACTGGGTGATGAAGGAAAACCGCGCAATCCGCTCGGCAAAGCCCGTCCCGAACAGGCTTTGTACAGTGGACAGAACCAAAGGCCAGCCTGCGGCGGTGAACACGAAGGCGATCAGTACGCTGATGACAAAGGCCGTCACCTGGCTCCCGGTGAGGGACGAGACTGCCGCGCCAATCGAGAGGTACGCCCCGGCCATCAGGAGGCTCACAAAATAAGTCAGCGCAATCGCTGTATTGTCCGGCGCACCGAGATAATTGATCGAAATCCAGACCGGGAAGGTGAGTATCAGGCCAAGCCCCGCAACGCTCCAGGCCGCCAGCAGCTTGCCTAGCACCAGTCCCGGTAGGCCCACTGGCAGCGACAGGAGAAGTTCATCCGTACCCGCTGCATGCTCGTCCGCCCATAGCCGCATGGCGAGGGCTGGCAGGAAGATCATGTAGAGCCAGGGGTGCCAGTTGAAGAATGGCTGAAGGTCCGCCACGCCGGTATCGAACAGGCGCCCGGCCTCCCAGGTGAAGATACCAAGCGCCAGCAGGAACACCGCAAGAAACACATACGCCATCGGCGTCGAGACATAAGCGGACAATTCGCGCCGGTAGGTGGCGCTGAAGCCTGACATCTGCCGTGCCAAGATCCCCCTCACAGCGTTTCGGCCTCCACCTGGTCGGTCAGGCCGGCGAAGGCGCTCTCCAGCGTCCCGTCATCGGAGCGGGCGGCGAGGCCCTCTGGCGTGTCATCCGCGATGATCCGCCCTCGGTCGATCAGGATGGCGCGCTGGCACATCGCCGGGACTTCGGTGAGCGTGTGGGTGGAGATGATGATCGCCTTGGTCGGCGCCATTCGGGCGATCAGGGCGCGGACCGCCAGTTTCTGGTTCGGGTCCAGCCCGTCGGTCGGCTCGTCCAGCACCAGCACCGGCGGGTCATGCAGGATCGCTCCGGCGAGGCCCACACGGCGGCGATACCCTTTGGAGAGCGATCCGATCCGCTGGCCCAGTACGCCGGAGATGCGCGCGTCCGCAATCGTCCGCTCGACAGCGCCCTTGCGCTCCGCCTTCGGAATATGCCGCGCCTCGGCCAGGAAGCGCAGGAATTCCGGCGGCGTCATGTCGAGATAGAGCGGCGCGCCTTCCGGCAGATAGCCGAGCGAGGCCTGCGCCGCGCACCGGTCCGCGATGATCGACTTGCCTTCGATGCGCACATCACCCTTGTCGGGCTCGAGCACACCGGCGATCATTCGCATCGTCGTGGACTTGCCCGCGCCGTTCGGCCCCAGAAATCCCAGCACTGTCCCCTTCGCCACGGAGAAGGATATGCTGCGCACGGCCAGCTTGCTGCCATAGGCTTTGTCGAGCGATTGTACGTCGAGCATCCCGGTCAAGTGCTCCTTCAAGCCGCCGTGATAGCGGGCATCGCCCCAAGGTCAAAGGCGTAGGCTCAGATATTACGGGCCTTTCATGCAGCGAAGCGGCGAGCCTCCTCGAGCACGCATTTTGCTGCCACCGCCACAATCTCCCCGCCATCCTTGATGTTGGACTGGGTCGGGTCAGAGCCGATCCGCCCGTCCGGGAAGTCGCGGCGATACTGGACCGCGTCGCCAATCGTGCCGCCAGGCGCGATCTTGGGGTTCATTTCGGTCATGGATCGCTCCCGCTCCGGATACCCCCAATAGGTGACAGAGACTTCGGACGCGGTGGCGTGGCTGCCATGGCCGGTGGGGTAGAGCTCATTGCAGAGGTTCATCACCTCCCGGAAATCCCACCAGTCGCGGCGTTTCAGCGTCAGGCCGGGGCGATTGTCGGCGCCGCGCGGATCAAAGCTGCGCCGCGCATGGATTTCGGAGAAGGCCGCCTCTATGGTGGCGATATTGCCGCCATGCCCGTTCAGCCAGTAAAGCCGCTCGAAACCGTGGCGCATCAGGCTCTCGGTCCAGTCGACCATCGCCGCGATCATTGTGGTCGGGCGCAAGGTAATCGTGCCGGCAAAGCCCAGATGGTGCTGCGCGCAGCCGACACTGAAAGTTGGTCCAATGAGAATCTCGTCCGGCGCCAGGCTCTCGGCATGATTGGCGATGATTTCCGGGCACAGGGCATCCGTCCCGATGAAGCCGTTCGGTCCATGCTGCTCCATCGAACCAATAGGGATCAGGATCGTTTTTGACTTCGCAAGCCAGGCTTCGATGTCAGGCCAGGTGGAAACGGGCAGGCGCATGGAGGTCTAGTCCTTTCGCGGGGCGAGGCGGCGGGTGATATGGCCCATCTTGCGGCCGGGCCGCATCTCGCGCTTGCCATAGAGGGTAAGCACATCATCAGGCCCGAGGCTGGCGGGGTCAACGCCGCCCGCTGCGCCGATCAGGTTCTGCATCTCGGCGTCGAACAGGCGGTGGGTATCGCCCAGCGGCCAGCCGGCCACGCAGCGGATATGCTGCTCGAACTGGCCGGTGCGGCAGGCTTCCGGCGTCCAGTGACCGGAATTGTGCACGCGCGGGGCAAATTCATTGGCCAGCAGCGTACCATCTTGCAGCACGAAGAATTCCAGTGCCAGCACACCGACATGGCCGAGCGCGTTCGCCAGATGCATCGCCTTGCGCCGCGCTTCGTCGACGACGGTTTGCGGCAGTCCTGCCGGCACCACCGAGCTGGCGAGAATGCCGCCCTCATGAGTGTTGCGCGGCGGCGCCCAGCTCGTCGTCTCGCCATTGGCGCTTCGGGCAACCAGCACGGAAATCTCGAACTCGAACGCGATGGCTGCCTCGAGGATCGCCGGCGCCCCGCCGATCTGCTCCCAGGCGCGCGCCGCGTCAGCTGCGCCGTGCACCCGGGCCTGGCCCTTGCCGTCATAGCCATCCCGGCGCGTCTTCAGCACGCCCTCGCCCCCCAGCGCCTCGAGGGCCGGCGGAATGTTCATCGCTGCATCGATCTTGCGGAACGAGGCGGTGGGGATGCCGTGATCGTTGAGAAAGGATTTCTCAATCAGCCGGTCCTGCGACACCGATAGCGACGCCGCCCCCGGAAGCACGCGCTTGCCCGCCGCCTCGATCACCTCAAGGCTCGTGACCGGTACATTTTCGAACTCCAGCGTCACGACATCGCAGGCGCCTGCAAATTCGGTCAGCGCCTCAGCGTCGTTCCAGTCCGCCTGGAAGGCGCCGGCGGCGACGCGGCCCGCCGGCGGGTCATCTTCGGGCGCGTAGATCAGTACATCAAAGCCCAGCTGCGCCGCAGACATCGCCAGCATCCGGCCCAGCTGGCCGCCGCCAAGTATCCCAATGGTCGCGCCAAGGCGAAGGGGGCTCATGCCTCGGGGGCCTCGCCGACCGCCTCGGTCTGGGCCTTGCGGAACGCGTCGAGCTTCGCGGCGACGCCTTCATCCTGCAGCGCAATGATGGACGCTGCCAGCAGCCCCGCATTCGCCGCGCCCGCCTCGCCGATCGCCAGCGTGCCGACCGGCACGCCCTTCGGCATCTGCACCATGGAAAGCAGGCTATCGAGCCCCTTCAGCGCCTTCGACTGAACCGGCACGCCCAGCACTGGCAGCGGCGTCATGGCCGCTACCATGCCAGGCAAGTGCGCCGCGCCCCCGGCCCCGGCGATGATCACCTTCAGCCCCCGGCCGCGCGCGCTTCCGGCATACTCCACCAGCCGCTGCGGCGTGCGGTGCGCCGAGACGATCCGCACCTCATGGGCAATGCCCATATCCTCAAGGACCTTCGCGGCCTCGCGCATCACCGGCCAGTCTGACTGGCTGCCCATGATGATGCCCACAACCGGGTTGGGGGGCGTGTTCATGCCTGCCTCGCTGCTGGAAAGCGCGCACCATAGAAGCGCGCCGGGTGCGGTCAACCTTTCGCGTGAGCGGGGAAAGCACTGGCGGGGCTCTACTCCCGGCCCGATCAAGAGTATCGTCACGCCATGGCCAGCGGAACCGCTCCCTCTCAGCCCGCCGCGATGCACGCCCTCCTGGACGCGCTTGGGGTTGATCTTGCGCGGCTTGACCGGCGCACCCGCGCCGCCATCGAGGCCTTGGCCGAGGAAGTGTTCGCCCTTCGCGATGAGGCCGACAGCCTGCGCACCAACCTCGCAGACTCTGCCCTGCTGGCCGACCATGACGCGCTCTGCCCTGTCTTCAACCGCCGCGCCTTCGAGCGGGAGCTGAAACGCGAGATCGCCCTCGCGAGCCGCTTCCAGACACCGCTGACCCTGATCTTCATCGATCTCGACAATTTCAAGCGCGTGAATGACCTTTATGGCCATCCCGCCGGCGACAGCGTGCTGCTGAAAGTCGCGGACATCCTCCTCACCCGCACCCGCGAAACCGACATTGTCGGGCGCCTCGGCGGTGACGAGTTCGGCATCCTGCTCGCCCATGCGGCCCTTGAGGATACGCGCCGCAAGGCCGCGCAGCTTTCCAGTGCCATTGATTCTCTCGAAGTGCGCAGCGGCGAGCCGGATGATCCGGGCCCTGTCCGCATCGGCGCATCCTGCGGCGCCGTCGAATGGCAGCCGGGACAGAGCCCCGATGCGCTCATTTCCCGGGCAGATCAGGCCATGTTCGGAGAAAAAGCGCGCCGGAAGTCCGATGGCCGCTCGGTTCGGTGACGAAAGCCGGTAGGTTTTCCATCAGCCCCATGACTCGCCTGTTCATCTATGGCATCGTGCCTTTTCCGGTCATCCGGACCGGGGACGAAAAGGAGACTGCCTATGTCGCTCAACGGTCGCATCAGTGAACTCTCAGCGAAGCACCGCACTCTGGACGAACAGATTTCCACCGAACAGAAACGCCCCTCTGCCGATGGCCTCGTCCTCAAGGATTTGAAGCGACAGAAACTCAGGATTAAGGAGCAGCTGCGACACCTCAAGACCAGCTAGCCCCCGCCGGCAGCCCCGTTCTGTGTGGGGTCCGGGCCGGGCCTTACACAAGGAGCGGGCACATGCCACGCGCAAACGATGTTTTCGCGACCCGGCGACAGGCCTGACCGATGGGACATCCGGTCACGCTTGTTCTCGGGCTCGGACGCGAGGCGGGCGAGGCGATTGCCCGCCGGTTCGAGCATGAAGGCCATCATGTGCTGGTCGCTGATCCGTCCTCGGACCGTCTCGCAACCGCGCGAGAAGCGCTGGAGGACGACGCGGCATTCCATCACGGC
This sequence comes from uncultured Hyphomonas sp., assembly GCA_964409375.1. Lineage (GTDB taxonomy): Bacteria > Pseudomonadota > Alphaproteobacteria > Caulobacterales > Hyphomonadaceae > Hyphomonas. The sequence goes on along the minus strand of CAYPDA010000047.1, from coordinate 8,041 downwards.
GAGCTGCATTCCCGCCTCGGCCTTCGCAACGCCATCACGGCTGCCCTTGAAGCCTTCGGTCGCATCGATCATGTCGTCGTCCTGCCGCTTTGTGAAGAGCCTGACCGGCTGATCGATTTCGCCCAGGACAAGTTCGAGAAGGCGCTCGCCCGCTCCGCCCGCGGCGCGGCGATTACGCTTCGCGTCGTCGCCGAACAACTCCTGGATCAGGAAGACCTGCCCGCCGCCGGCGCAGAGCGCCGCCCCCAGAAGGGCAGCGTCACCTTCGTGCTGCGCCATTCGGCCATCGCCTCTATGCCCGGCCAGTTCACAGATACGGTCAGCCAGTCCGTGATTCTCGGCGTCATGCGCGCCGGGGCGCTCGAACTCGCCGAGCACGCGATCCGCGTCAACGCGATCATCTCTTCGCGGCCCTCGGATGACCGAGCGACGCAGGGTAATCTGAAGCGCGTGCCCCTTGGCCGTTCGATTCTGTCAGACGAGATCGCCGGCGCCGCCTGGTTCCTCGCCTCCCAGGACGCCGCCTTTATCACCGGCCAGACGCTGGTGATGGATGGTGGCCGCTCGACCCTCGCGGGGATACTCGACTAGACCGCCTGCAGCCGAGAGACACCGCCCGCCTCGGCGGTGACCTCATAAGTCGCGACCGTCTGCGTCTCGAAACTCTCGCTATAGATGTCCGACACCTTGCGGAACATGGCGCGGGCGCGGGTCGGCGTCAGATTGACCAGCGTGTAGCCATGGCCGAACGGGTCATGCCAGACCACTTCCTTGTTCACCGCAGCGATGCGCTCGCCCAGATCCGGCACAGCCTTCACATAAGCGCCCATACCGGGGGAGGTGACAGAGGTGCAGCCAAACTCGACGCCGCGGCGCACGCCCCGGCCGTCGAACAGCTCGTTGGCATAAGCAGTGTGCGTATCACCTGCGAGTGTGACCAGGCGCGCGCCTGCCGAGGCCGCGCTTTCATAAAGCCGTTCGCGCGCCGCCGGGTATCCGTCCCAGGCGTCGAGGTTCCACGGCAGGCCCAGCGAAGAGAAAGGCAGGAAGGCGCGCACTTCCGGCATGTCCTGCGCTGCGATCTGCTGGCGCGTCAGCGTGGACGCAAAGTCCGGCAGCGCCACTCGCGCCATGATCACCTGATTTCCCAGCACCTGCCATGCCGCGCCGGAGGCGACCGATGCAGCCAGCTCCTGATTTAGCCAGCTCTCCTGCTCGGCGCCTAGCATCGTGCGGGCTGGATCGCCGACTTCCCGCAGCTTCTGCTGGACTCGTGCGCCCACTTCCTCCGCCGAGGTCGCCCCCGCCAGGACGCTGCCCCAGCTGAGGCTCGGCGAGCGGCCGGTGAGCCTGGTTTCCAGCGCATGCAGGGTCGCGACATCACCAAACCGGAACGTCCGCCATATGGCAGAGGTCACCTCGCCCCGTACCGGCTCGCGGATCGGCATCCATTCGAAATAGGCCTGCATGGCGACCTGCTTGCGCACGCTCCACTCACCTTCACCCTCTTCGGGATTATGGTTCTCGGCGCCGGTCCGGTAGGAATCATTGGCGCTCTCATGGTCGTCCCAGGTGCAGATCCAGGGCGCGGCAGCATGCGCGGCCTGCAGGTCCGCATCGGTCTTGTACTGGGCATGGCGCTGGCGGTAATCAGCCAGGCTGATGATCTCGGTCGAGGGCTCATGCAGACGGCTTAGCTGCGCACCGACCTCGCTGCCATACCCGTCGATGCCATACTCATAGATATAGTCGCCAAGATGCACGATCGCGTCGAGATTGCGCTCCGCCGCCATCGCCCGGTAGGCATTGAACCGCCCAAACGACCAGTGCGAGCAGGAGGTGACGGCAATGTTGACAGCCGAGGTGCCTGAAGCGGCCGGTGTACGCGTTCGCCCTTCCGGCGAGACGACGTCGCCATGTTCGCTGAGCGCGGTGAAGCGATAGATATAGTCCGAGCCCGGCTCGAGTCCGGTCGCATCGACCTTCACGGTATAGTCGCGCGCCTCAGAAGCCTCGGTCAATCCTGCCGAAACTGGCGCCAACTGGCCCGGTCGTAGCACTTCCCAGCGCACCGGCACGGGGCCCGCACCAGACAGCGGCGTGACACGGGTCCACAGGATGATCCGGTCGGGCAGGGGGTCGCCGGACGCGACTCCGTGCTGGAAGCTGACTTCACCGGCATAATTGCCTGGCCCGCTCTGGCCGCAGGCTGCAAGCCCAATGGTGCCGATCGCTGCGCCGCCCAAAAGACCGCGCCGAGTTACCTGTGTCATGCCAAAATTCTCCCTGACAGCCCCGTCTTGGCCTGAATTTGCGACAGGAGCATGACGCGGACCGCAAGCCGCGTCTATAAGCCCCGGATGGACCAGATCACCCTCACCGCCAGCGACGAAGATGCCGGCCAGCGCCTTGATGCATTCCTCGGCGCCAGGGCCGACGGCCTCTCCCGCTCGCGCGCCAAGGCGCTGATCGAGGAGGGCGCCGTCACCGCCGGCGGCGCCTCCGAAACCAATCCCCGCGCCCCGGTCAAGGCCGGGCAGGTCTATGCCATCGCCCTGCCGCCGCCGACCCCGGCAGAGCCGCAGGCCGAGGACATCACCCTCGATATCCTTCACGAGGACGAGCATCTGATCATCCTCAACAAGCCGGCCGGCCTCACCGTGCACCCGGCGCCCGGCAGCCAGACCGGCACGCTCGTCAATGCACTGCTGCATCATTGCGCGGGCCAGCTTTCCGGCATCGGTGGGGTTGCGCGGCCCGGTATCGTCCACCGGCTTGACAAGCTCACCACCGGCGTCATGGTCGCCGCCAAGACGGAGGTCGCCCATACGGGCCTCGCCGGGCTGTTCGGACGCCACGACATCGACCGGGTATACCGCGCCGTCACCCGCGGCGCGCCCCGGCCGCTTTCCGGCACCATCGAGGCGGCGATTGCGCGCTCCGAGAATGACCGCAAGAAAATGTCGGTCCACCGCAATCCGGAAAGCCCGGCCGCCCGTCATGCGGTGACGCATTACAAGGCCATCGAAACCTTCGGCTACAAGGACCGCGCCACGAGGTTGCCCGCCGCAGCGCTGATCGAATGCCGCCTCGAGACGGGCCGCACCCATCAGATCCGCGTGCACATGGCGTATGCCGGCGCGCCGCTGATCGGCGATCCTGTCTATGGCCGCCAGAGCGGCATCATGGCCTGGAAATCCCCCGCAGCTTCAGAAGCAGCCTATGACAAGGCGCTCGCCGCGGCCCGCGCCTTCTCGCGCCAGGCGCTGCACGCCGCCGTCCTCGGCTTCGTCCATCCTGTCACCGGCGAGACGCTCCACTTCGAAGCGCCCCTGCCGGACGATATGGCGAACCTGATCGCCGCGCTCCGGCGGCTGCCGATCGACTGATTCCTCCCAGAACAGCGCAGATGGGAACCTTCGCCCGCCTCAGCACGTATTATCCAGCGCACGCCGGATCGAGGCGGGTGAGGGGATAACATCATGTCAGCCGCTGGCCCGTCCTCCGACGACATTCCGTCCCCAGCGCTGATTCCGGCGAGCCATTGGGCCGTGATCGGCATCTTCCTGATCCTGGCTTTCGGGGCGTTGTCCCTGACGAAAGGTGTCTTTGTTCCGATCGTCACCGCGCTGATGATCGCTCTTGTGGCCAGTCCCGTCCGGCGTGCGCTCGGCAAGATTGGCATCGGTCCCTCGCTCGCGGCCCTACTCATCTTCGCGGCAACATTGTCGGTGCTCGCCTTCATAATCTATGCGGGCGCCGGCACCATCGCCAACCGGCTGGAGAATGCACCGGAGATCCTCGAACGGGCCGAACGCGAGGTGCGCCAACTCCTCGGCAGCGTCCAACCGATGCTCGATGCCACCGACAAGATATCCGACATGGGCAACGACAGAGAGGCCGACACGGTCGTCCTCCGCCAGCCAGGCTTCCTCGCCCTCATGGCGCAGGGCACGCCGGCGGTGTTCGGGCAGGCCGTGATCACGCTGACCCTCGCATTCTTCCTGATCGCCTCGGGCGACCTTTTCTATGAGAAGCTCGTCCAAATCATGCCGACGATCCGCGACAAGCGCCGGGCGCTGCAGATCGCGCGTGACATAGAGGAACAGCTCTCGAACTACCTGTTCACGATCACGGCCATCAATGCCGGCGTGGCCGTGCTCATTGCCTTCGTCGCATGGTATTTCGGCCTGCCGGATCCGTTGCTGTTCGGCATCGCAGCCTTCCTGCTCAACTTCATCCCCTATCTTGGCCCCGCGGCCGGAATCCTGACGATGTTCGTCACCGGCCTCGTCGTGCTGGATTCGCCCTTTGCGGCTATCGTGCCGGCGTTCATCTACTGGGTGATCAACACGATTGAGGGCCAGATCGCGACGCCGATCCTGCTCGGCCGGCGGCTGCGGCTGAACGCGGTGGTCGTGTTCATCTCCTTCGCGGTCTGGGCCTGGCTCTGGTCGTTCATGGGCATGCTTCTGGCAACGCCCATCCTGCTCTCGCTTAAGGTGATCGCGGACCATATTCCGGGCATGAAGGGGATCGGCATCTTCCTCGCGGCCCGCGACGACATGACATCACGGGATCTGCGCATCCTAAAGTTCGTTTTCCGGGAAAAACCCGCGCCGCAGCCTATTGCGTCGTCGCCGCCAGACCTGCCGCCCGCGGTGGCACGGGAAACGCCCGCAGCCCCGCCTGCGCCGAAAGCGCCAGCCTAGCGGCTCCCGCCAGTGCCGGTCTGAGCTGACGTCGTCTGCAGCGGCTCGAAGCGCAGCGTCCGGGCCTGTAGTGTCACGCGGCCAACCCTGTCAGTATCGGCAACCATCCGGACGGGCACATAAGAGCCGTTATCCAGCGGGGCGAGATACATCCGCAGCGGGCCGGAAAGGCCTGTCAGCGTGTCATTGTTGACCTCGCCGTCCTTGTAACCGGCGATCTTCTCCATGGTGACATGGCACTCGACCGCGCGGCCGGACCACGCGGGGCTGTTCACCTGCGCCGTGCCGACATTCTTGAGGTGGAAATAGGTCAGCTGCTTGCCGTCAAATGAGCGGATCGGACCGCCGCACGGATCAGCGCCCGGCGCCCTGGGTTCCAGCGAAAAGGTAATCAGCGCCGTAAGCGGGTCATTCGCCAGGATTGCCTGCGCCTGTGTCGCCGCGGGCTCGCCCAGATCCCCGAAGCGCGGGGTCGCAGTCATGCTGAAGCCATTGTCGTTCATGGTCATCTCGACCCGGCGGTTCTTCTTGCCGTCATTGTTCTGGGAGACATAGCCAGTCGTCTTTAGCGCATTGTTGCGCACCCGGCCGGAAGCGGCGAGCTGCATGTTGTAGTTTACGAACACATCGGCGAGGCCGGTCGTGCGCACGCGCGACTGGATCGTATAGGTGTCGGGGCGCATCTCGACCGTAAAGCTCGCGCGGCCCGTCGCCGGGAAGATCAGGATCATTGCCCGCGCATCAAGTTCATACACCATGCGCGTCGGCGCGCCGGACTTGACTGTGCTGATGACACTCTTGCCGGACGCCGCAGGCGCCGTGTCAGCCGTGGAGAAGCCCGCCACGGCGAGCGCGGCAGCAGCAGAAAAAAGGAGGCGGCGCTTCATGAGATGTCTATCCTTGTAGCCAGTTGGGCATGACACCCATTTCCTAAACAGCCCTTGCCCAACGCTGCCTGAACAAACCCGCCCATATCATGCCGCAATCTGCCGAGTGCGCCCATTGACATAAAATGACAGAGGGTGACAGGGGAAGGGGGCAATTTCAGGCGCCGATCCCTGATCCCGGCGGTTGACAGCCGCCCCCCGCAGACTGTAGACGCGCCCTTCAGCTCAAAGAACACCTCTAATTTTCGGAGCGAGGCCCATGTCCCGCGAATGCGAACTTACTGGCACCAAGCCAATGGTCGGCCACCTGGTCAGCCACTCCCAGGTCAAGACCAAGCGCCGTTACCTGCCGAATCTCGTTCAGGTCACGCTGCACTCGGAAGTCCTTGACCAGAATTTCCGCCTGCGCATCGCGGCCAAGGCCCTGCGCACGGTCGACAAGCTTGGCGGCCTCGACGCCTTCCTCGCCAAGGCGAAGGACGAAGCGCTGTCCGATAAGGCCCAGAAGATCAAGCGCGACATCGCCAAAAAAGCCATGGCTGCCTGAACCTCCCCGCCTGAAGACAGACTGCATTGAACCAAGGCGCCGGACCCCCAAAGGCCCGGCGCTTTTGGTTTTGGGGCTGGTCCGGGCTTTTGGAGGGCTTAGTTCCATGGCAACACCGACGCGAATTGAATTGCCGGAGTCCTCATGCGCCTGATCCTGCTTGCCGCCGCCTTCGCGCTCACCGCCTGCGCCGCCGCGCCCACGCCGCCGGATGCTGCGCCGGAGGCTGAGGCTCAAAAACTCCGCATCTTCACTGGCGGCACAATCTATACCGGCCTCGCCGACCCTGTCACAGTCGACTCCGTCATCGTCGGCCCGCAGGGCCGGATCATCGCCACCGCGCCGCCCCGGTCGCAGGACTGGAGCGAAGACGAGGTAGAGATCATCGATCTCGCCGGCACGGTCATGTTCCCCGGCTTCACCGACGCCCACGCCCACCTCCTCGGCATCGGCTATCGCGAGATGACGCTGAACCTGGGGGGCACAGCCTCCATCGATGAGCTCGTCACACGCACCGAAATCGAGCTGCAGGGCAAACCGCCCGGCTATGTCCTCGAAGGGCGCGGCTGGATTGAGACCGGCTGGCCCGAAGGCCGCATGCCCAGCGCAGCCGATCTCGACCCGGTCAGCCCGAACAATCCCGTCATCTTCATCCGCGCCGATGGCCACGCGCTTGTCGCCAATTCCGCCGCCCTCGCCGCCGCCGGGATCACGGACGAAACCTCCGATCCTGCCGGCGGCGCGATTGAGCGCGATGCGCAAGGCCGCGCCACCGGCATCCTGATCGACACCGCGATGCGCGCGCTGAGTGCCCTGCGCAGCCAGCCGGACGAATTTGCCTTCACTGAGGCCTATGAGACCAGCGCCCGCCTTTATGCGTTACGCGGCTGGACCGGCCTGCACAATATGAGCGCCCCGCCCGAACATGCGATGCTGATGGCGCGCCTGAGCCGGGAAGGCCGCCTGCCGCAGCGCGTCTACAATGCCTTCATTGCCTCCGGCATGGGCCTCGCTTCCCGCCGGGAACACGAGACGCCGCTGATCACCAACCGCGCGGTCAAGCTCTATATGGACGGCGCCCTCGGCAGCCGCGGTGCCCTGCTGATTCAGCCTTATGCCGACCGGCCGGAAACCAGCGGCCTCGCCCTGATGGAGCCGGGTGAGCTGGAAGCGCTGATGGACGAGGCCGCCGCTTCAGGCGTCCAGCTCGCCATCCACGCCATCGGCGACCTTGCCAACCGCCGCATCCTCGATGCCTTCGGGGCTGGCGGCCATGGCGCCGCCGCCCGCTGGCGGATCGAACACACCCAGCTGCTCCACCCAGACGATATCGCCCGCGTGGCGACCAGCGGCCTCATCCCCTCGATGCAGCCGAGCCATGCCATCGGCGATCTTCACTTTGCGCCGTCCCGCGTCGGCCTCGCCCGGCTGCGCGGCGCCTATGCCTGGTCAAGCCTGATCGGCGCAGGGGCGATCATCGCCGGCGGCTCGGACGCACCGGTCGAGGTCGGCTCGCCGCTGATCGAGTTTTATGCCGCCGTCGCCCGGCGCGACCTGTCTGGCTATTCCGGCGAAGGCTGGCACCCCGAGGAAGCCCTCACGCGCGAGCAGGCGCTGAAGCTCTTCACCATGTGGCCCGCCTATGCCGCCTTCCGGGAGCATGATCTCGGCTCGATCGAGCCCGGCAAGCTCGCCGACTTCACGATCTTCGACCGCGACCTGATGACCATTCCCGAGGCCGACATCCTCGCCGCCAAGCCGGCCATGACCGTAATTGGCGGCGACATCGTCTGGCGTGCGGACTGAAAAGTACGCAGCCCGTCCGTCCGCGACTTTCCGCTGCGTCGCACTAGGCGCAGGCCCATCCCGTGCTAGAACGCGAGGTTAAAGACCAT
>CAYPDA010000046.1:0-17713 GCA_964409375.1 uncultured Hyphomonas sp. | reverse complement strand
TCGCGGTCGGCATCAACCTGCGCGTCTGGGAAAGCCTGAACGCCGGCGAGCAGGCCATCTTCAAGGCCGCGTGCGAAGCGGTAAACCACCAGTCTCTCGGCGAATTCACCTATCAGAACGCCGTCCATCTCGACCTTCTCCAACGCGAACACAGCGTCCAGCTCCGGTCCTTCCCGGAAGACGTGGTGAAACGCATGTCCGAAGCCTCTTTCGATGTCCGCGCCGCCAGCGGCCGCGACGGCATCGAGAAGCGCATCTATGAAAGCTTCGAACGCGCCCTGAAACTTGTACGCGGCTGGTCCGATGTCTCTGACGGGCCATACTACGCCGCGCGCGCGCTCGGCAAATAGACCGCAGGATCAGGGCGGGGCCGGCATCATGGACAGCAGCATCTTCCTCACACTCGGCACCGGCCTCAAATGGCTCGGACTTGCCAGCCTGCCGCTGTTCCTCCTGCCCCTCATCGCCGTCAGCGCCCCTCGCCTCGTCGATGCGTTCGCCCTGCGCCTCAGCGCCCTCATCGACCGCGTGACCGGCGCCGCCCTCGGCGCGGCCATGCTCAGCGCCCTGATCCTCGTCTTTGCACAACTCGCGGTCGTGTTCCTGCGCTATGCCTTCAGCCTCTCCTTCAGCTGGCTGAACGAGACCGTCACCTATGCCTTCGCCGCAATGTTCATGCTCGGCGCGGCAGCCGCCCTGCGCGACGGCGCACATGTCCGCGTCGATATTCTCCGCCCCCGCTTCGGCGAGACCGGCCGCAACTGGGTCGAGCTTGCCGGCATCTACCTCTTCCTGTTCCCGATCTGTGTGCGCATCCTGATGACCGGCGAGGCCGGCCTCGCCCGGTCCTGGCTGCTGCTCGAAGGCTCCCGCGAGTCGGACGGCCTGCCGATCCTGTTCCTGTTCAAGACCCTCGTGCCGGCCTTCGCCGTGCTCCTGATCGCGCAGGGCCTCTCCGAGGCGATCAAGGCGGCGCTGCGCCTGACGGGCGCCCTGCCGCCGGGCGAACCGGGAGAGATCAAACCCGGGGGAGGCGCGCATGGAGTTTGAGTCTGTCCTCGCCATAGCAATGTTCCTGACGGCCATCGGCGCACTGCTCATGGGTTTCCCCGTCGCGCTGACCCTCGGCGGTGTCGCGCTGATCTTCGCCCTGATCGGCATCGCTCTCGGCGTCTTCCCGGAATCCTTCCTGCTCGCCTTCCCCAGCCGCATCGAAGGCGGCTCGATCATGCAGAGCCAGACCCTCGTTGCCGTGCCGCTCTTCGTCATCATGGGCGTCGTCCTGGAGCGCTCCCGCGTCGCCGAGGATCTCCTCAGCATCGCCAGCCGCCTGCTCGGCCGGGTGCGCGGCGGCCTCGGTTACGCCGTCGTCCTCGTCGGCACGCTGCTCGCCGCCTCCACAGGGATCGTCGGCGCGACCGTCATCACCATGACGCTGATCGCCCTGCCCACCATGCTGCGCCAGGGCTATGACCCGCGCCTCGCCGCCGGCACCATCGCCGCGTCCGGCACGCTCGGCCAGATCATCCCGCCCTCGATCGTTCTGATCCTGCTCGCCGACGCGATCTCCAACGCCGCCAGCCAGGCCAGCCTGCGCTCCGGTGCAGGCTCCGCCGTCGTCTCGGTCGGTGACCTCTTCGCCGGCGCGCTGATACCCGGCCTGATCCTGGTGGCGATGTATCTCGCCTGGATCGCCGTCATGGCTTTCCTGCGCCCCGCCGCCTGCCCGCCCGCAAGGCTTGACGACGACACACCGAAGCTCACCGTCCGCGAGGTCGCGCTCGGCCTCGGCGCGCCGCTGGCCCTGATCGTGGCTGTGCTGGGCTCGATCCTTGGCGGCATCGCCCCGCCGACCGAGGCCGCCGCCATCGGCGCCGGCGGCGCTATCCTGCTCGCCGGCCTTCGCCTGGCGCGCGACGCTGGCAGCCGCCTCACCCCAGTGATGCTCCTTGGCCTCGCAAGCCTCGTGATGATCCTTGCTTTGCGCAACACGCTCGACCTGCGCGCCGCCTCTGCCGCCCATTCCGGCCCCGAAGCCGCCGGCATCGCCATCACAATCCTCGCCTGCATCGCCTTCTTCGCCTCGATCGGCGCGGGCCTGCTGGTCCTGCGCCGCGCGCAGCAGCTGAAGCCCGCCCTCAGGAGCGCGGTCCACATCACCTCGATGGTGTTCCTCATCCTGATCGGCGCCTCGCTGTTCAGCCTCGTCTTCCGCGGTTTTGACGGCGATGAACTCGTGGCTGACCTCCTCGCCGCCATCCCCGGCGGACGCTGGGGCGCCCTCGTCATGGCGATGCTCGTGATGTTCGTACTCGGATTTTTCCTCGACTTCATCGAGATCGTCTTTGTCGTCGTGCCCCTCGTCGCCCCGCCGCTGATCCTCATGGGCTTCGATCCCGTCTGGCTCGGCATCCTGATGGCGCTGAACCTGCAGACAAGCTTCCTCACCCCGCCCTTCGGATTTGCCCTCTTCTACCTGCGCGGCGCTGCCCCGCCGCAGGTCTCCACCCTCCAGATCTGGCAGGGTGCGATACCCTACATCCTCCTGCAACTCACGCTGATCGTCATCGTTGCCGCCGTCCCGGCGCTCGCCACCTGGCTCCCCGCCATCGCCGCCCGATAGGACGCATACAGACATGGGACAGGACATCGCGCCCTTCCAGGCAATCACGCTCAGCCGCCGGGCCCATGCCCTAAAGGCCGAAGGCCGCCGCATCCTGCATATGGAGTTCGGCCAGCCCTCCACCGGCGCCCCGCAGGCCGCCCTCGCCCGCGCCCATCAGGTGCTGGACGAGGACGCCCTGGGCTATTGGGAAAGCCCGCCGCTCAAGGCCCGCATCGCCCAGCATTACCGCCACACCTACGGCGCCGAAATCAACCCCGCCCGTATCGCCATTACCTGCGGCGCCTCCCCGGCGCTCGTGCTGGCTCTGGCGACCGCCTTTAGCCCCGGCGACCGGATCGCCCTCGCCCGCCCCGGCTATGTTGCCTATCGCAACACCATCCGTGCCCTGAACATGGTGCCGGTCGAGATCCCCTGCGGCGAGGACACCCGCTTCCAACTCTCCGCCGCCGCCCTCGCCGCCCAGCTAGAAGCCCCCGAAGGTGTCATCCTCGCCAGCCCCGCCAATCCCACCGGCACGATCATCCCCGGCCCTGAACTTGCCGCCATCGCCGAGATCTGCCGCGCCCGCGGCACACGAATCATCTCTGACGAGATCTATCATGGTCTCACTTACGGCCCCACGCTCCATTCGATGCTCGAATTCGAGCCTGGCGCATACATCGTCAACAGCTTCTCGAAATACTTCTCGATGGCCGGCTGGAGGCTCGGCTGGCTTGTCTCTCCCGAAGATGCCGCCGCGCGCACCGGCGCCTATATCGGCAATCTCTTCCTCACGGCGCCCTCCCTCGCCCAGCATGCCGGCCTCGTCGCCATGGACAGCCGCGCGGAACTCGACGCCAATGTCGATGTCTATCGCCGCAACCGCGAGGTGATGCTCGCCGCCCTGCCGCGCCTCGGCCTCGAACGTATCGCTCCGCCGGACGGCGCGTTCTATCTCTATGCGGACATTTCCCGGTTTACGGATGATAGTATGGATTTCTGCCTGAAACTGCTCGAAGACACCGGCGTCGCCACCGCCCCCGGCATCGATTTCGACCCCGTGGACGGCCACCGTTTCATGCGCTTCTCATTCGCACTCTCGACCGGCGAGATCGAGGAAGCGATCAGCCTTCTCGCCCCCTGGTTCGCAGCCCGGCCGACGCGCTGAGAAGAGGACCGGCGGAACGACTGACCAGCAGAAAATCGCCGGCAACGGGCACTAGGGCTCAAACGAGTACACCATCCGGGCGCAACCATCCTCGATCTCTTTACCCGTTAGCGTCAGGCCTTCTCGCTCGTAAAACTTCTTAGCTCGATTGTTGCTGGCATCAGTCTTTAGCCAGAAGCCGCCTCAAAAAACGTCGCTTCGCAACATTCAGGAGTTCAGCGCCGATCCCGTGCCCTTGGTCGCTCGGGGCTACGTAAAGCTGATCAAGTCGTTGTTCGGCGGGAGCAACCGCCAAGAAGCCAACCAACTCATGATCGATCTCGGCGACCGTGACTTCCCACCGGCAGGCGAGCTCCGCAAGAGCGCGCTTCACCAGATCGGCATTCGTGACGATTGGATTCACAGGCTTGGTCGACATCCAACTGCCGAACCAGAGTTCGCCTAACGCGACCGCGTCATCCAAATGGCCGGGCCGGAGGCTCATACGCCGCACCATACCCGTATTTGCGGGTGTCCGCATAGGGCCAAGTCGGCTATGATCACAGGGTCAGGCATCCGCTAGGGCCACCTCAGTCCGGTCATTCGGCCGCCCATCGGAAAACAGGCGGACTTCGCCGAAACCGGAGGCCCCAAAGACACTTGGCTCTACCTCTACCAGGTGCGCGCATCATACAAACTTATGTTCGCGACTTGGCGAGGACATTCAGGTCCCGGCCCTGCTGGGCGCAGGCGCTGCGTGGCAGCGGATGAAACCCTGAAGCCGCCTCAACTGAAGCGCGAACCCGCCCGCCGGTTTCCGGAAACGTAAAATTGCACCGATCCGGTCGACGTCAATTTAAACTCCGTTAGGTATAACAGGGCGGTAACCGAGCCGGTCAGGGGACCAACCATTGTTACAGTATCCGCCACCTCGATTCGAGCAGCAGAAATCCGAAGTGCTGCAGCGCTACCGGATCCTGCATGACGCTGAGGTACATGATGCCAGCCAGATCGCGGCGACTGTGTCGCTCGTTCTTGGCATGCCGCGCGTCGTTATCTGCTTGAACGAGCGCTATCGCTGCTGGTATGCCGCAACCCACGGCGTCTCTGGTCAGGACCTGGAAACGCTGCTGGCCTTCTGCGCCAATGCAAGCCTTGCCGAGAGCACTTTCCTTGTGGCCGATACCCGCAAGGAGGCTTATTTTGCACGAGAGGCGGCTGTCTCCGGCCCGGCCGGAGTCGTCTTCTTTGCCGGCGCCCCGATAAGCGATCCAGACGGCAAGCGCTTCGGCACACTCTGCCTGATAGACGACAGGCCCCGCTCGCTCAACCAGGCGCAGATGCAGATACTCGAACACTTCGCCGCACTGATCAGTCAGGACATCTGTCTGCGCAGCGCCGGGCGCTACGCCATCCGTGATCTGATTGAAGCAGAAAAAGACAAATGCGCCCTCTACGACCTCGCCGTGACCGACCCTCTGACCAGGGCGCTCAACCGCCGCGCCTTTTTCCGCTTCGCCGAACGTGAAGTCCTGCGGGCTGCGCGCCATGACACAGCCCTGAGCGTAATCCTGTTTGACATCGACCACTTCAAGCCTGTCAACGACACGCACGGGCACGCCTGCGGCGACAAAGTCCTCGTGAAGCTGGCTCAATTGATCTTGTCCGGTATCCGCGACGAAGACCTGTTCGGCCGCATCGGCGGGGAAGAGTTTGCCCTCGTCTTGCCCGAGACCAACGTGGACGCAGCCATCTGCATCGCCAACCGGCTGCGCCAGAAGGTGGAGGAGACCGGCTTTGAAAGCCCCAAGGGCGCTTTCGGAATTACCGTAAGCATGGGGGTCAGCAGCCCGGCGCCGGCCGAAGTCGACATCCTTACTGCCGTCGACCGCGCAGACAAGTCGCTCTACCGCGCCAAAAATCTCGGCCGGAACCGGGTAGAAGTCCTGCTGCCACCAGGCAAGTCAAGGGCACCCTTCACTCCCCTGCCGGGCGTCAACTGAGGTTGAAGTGAAACTCTAGCCGCTCATTTGCATGCTTCCCGGCTGACCGTCTGCGCTCTGCAGTGACTTCGACAGGAGAATCCATGCGGCACCAGCGCGGATCCCTGCGCGCCGCAATGCGCGCTCGTCCTTCCGGCAGGGTGTCTGCCTCCCCTTGTCGATCCAGGATGGAATGCTTCCGAGCTCTGGAGTACAGAGTGACCGGGGGACACAACGGGACACGCACATGAAAAACAGAGTTATCGCAATGGCTGTGACAGCCTTGGGCCTCGCAGTCCAGGCTCCGGCTCACGCCCAGTTCGATCCGGCGATCTTCGCGAAATGGGGCTCCACCCCGGTCTTGAAGTTCAACGTGGTCGAGACCTACGCCGCAGAACGCTACGTCCTGAATGGCGGAGACGCGCGTGCCGACGTTACAGACCGCTATGAGCTTGAGTTCCGGTGGAACCAGTTCGAAAGCAAGCTCGTCGGAGAACCGACGTTCACAAACTACCCCTCCGAGGTCTCCAACGTTCGGGGCTCCACACCGGGCTGCCCGCCTCCCACACTTTCGGGTGATTTCGAGCACGGCTCCGTCGTCTCGATGGCCCAGTCCGAGGGCCTGCTTGTGGTAACCCTGCGGACCGATTATCCCGCCGGGGCGGTGTCGCAGATGTGTTCGGATTCGATGAGGGCCGTGGCGGCCAGCAGCGAAGAACAGCCCGTAATGCTAATGACGCCCGCAATCGCACTCCTCGGCATGAAAACCGGCCAAATGCCCGGACTCACGGTTGAGGGTGACACGCTGACGATGACGCATGACGAGGGCACCACATCCTGGACGATCTCGAAGGGCTAGGCATACCCTTACCAGGCGACCTTCTGTCTCCCGACCACGGCCACACACATCCGGCCGGACCCGGGCCGGTGTCTGTGGCAGCGAGGCGGAACCGGAATGGCACTGCGATTTTCCGCAGGATGGCTGGGGGGTCTGTTGTACTTCCAGCGGCCTCGCGCCCTGTCTCCAGGGACCGAAGAATGGACCATGCCTGCGCTGATCACCGGGTCCGGCGTCCGGCGGGGTCACCTTAGACCTGCCATTCCGGCGCGGCACATAAATCAGGCGGTTGGATCCGATCGTGCCATTCGGTGGCCCTGCCGCCTGAAGGCCGGACTTCGCCGATTCCAGTCAGTCAACCTGCCCTTTCTCGCCACCAGTCGAGCGCCAGGCAGCTATGTCGCGGGCCAGGTGCGCCTTTCGAAACCCTCGCCCGGCAATCAGCCGCCTGAAGTCTGCCCGATTGTCGAAATGCTGGAGCTGGAACTTGTAGTAGTTGACGTACTCAAGTGCGGCCAGCGTTATCAGAAGAGCAGCGGCAATGTGAGCAGTCGTCCAGGCTCCGTAATGGAGAGCGAGCTCCGATACGAACACGATTGCCGATAGTGAAAGCAGCGCCAGTGAATAGTATTCGGCTTTTGCCAAGCCCGGGAGCCAGAAACTGAACACGCGTGTAGCTCCCTCGATCTGGCGTAAAACAGCCCGCCAGTAGAGAGCGCCGATTATGAGCAAAGCGGAGCAAGTAAATGCCGCGACCCAAAAAGCGGGGGTCGTCGCGCCTCCGGACGTCCAGACCAGCAACCAGGCAGCTGCCGGGACGAACACCACAATTGCAGCCTCCATCTGCCAATACCAACGCAAACGGCTCGTTACGGACTGTCGTGTTCTCACCATCCCCTTTGAGCTTCCCCCTCCAGGCAGAGTGCACCGTTGCTCTGCAAAGTGTTGTATCGGGGATACAAGTTCAAGTCGAACTTTGCCCGTACCAGGAACGAATGGCCCCCAAGGAGCAGACCTTCAAGTTTCCCAACCATCACTTGCGTGATGGAACTGGGTCACGGCAGCTCAGACAAGAATTGCCGGCGACCGGCAAAATCGGTCCGAGCCTGAACCGCACTCCCGGGGCACCTCGGCGAATGCGAGCTTGCAAAGCAAAAGCGTCAAGATAACAAGCATCACAGTTCGCATCGGTGATTTCTCCCCTAAGGCTCCGCTCGGGCATCTGTCTGTTTCAGAGTTCAGTCTGCAGATTGGGCAGCAACGACCGAGGCAGAGCCGCTTCGCGACTCGCCGGGCGAACAGACCCGGGACCTGTTGCGATGGAGAAGCGGTGACGCGAAAAACGGCGCCTGTCTGCTCCGGATCTCGGCCTGCGGTTCGCGACGTGATTAAGCCGGCTCCATCTTCTTCGGTGTCGTTACTCGCCGTGACTTTGCCTTCGCTTTCGGCTTCGGCAGTTTCCGGAAGCGGCTCTGGCACCAGGCAAAGCCGATGCCGACATCAATCAGTGCATCCGAGCGCCCGCACGGGCAGGCAAATTCCCACAGATCGAGCACCCGGTAGGTCTCGCCCGCGACAAGCGGCACGGGCTCGCCCGTCAAATGGTTCGCAGCCGCATTGACACAGAGAACCAGATCGCCGGGACCAAGAGCATCACTCATCACGCCTGCCTGATACCACAATACCGCCCGGCTGGACCATGGCCCTCAACCCGCAGCAGCCGTAAGGGCCAGCGGCTGCGAAAGCGGCAAGCGTCCAGCGCGGCCCTCAGGCCCGTCTTGCCGGCGCGCGGCGCGCTTGGATCAGAAAGCCACCTTCGGCGGTTCGTCCATCGCGGCGCGGCTCTCGATACCGACATCGAAGAACTCGCGGCTCTCGAAATTGAAGCTGCCGGCGATGATCGAGCCCGGAAACTGCTCGCGCGCTGTGTTGTAGTCCTGAACGGCGGAGTTATAGAATCGCCGCGCCGCCGCCAGCTTGTCCTCGATCGAGGACAGCTGCTGCTGCAGCTGCAGGAAGTTCGTGTTCGCCTTGAGGTCCGGATAGGCCTCGGCCAGCGCGAACAGCTTGCCCAGCGCCTGGCTCAGAACGCCCTCGGCCTGCGCCATCTCCCCGGCCGTGGTTGCTGCCTGCGCCGCGGCACGCGCCGCGATCACCTGCTGGAACGTCGCCTGCTCATGCGCGGCGTAACCTTTTACGGTCTCGACAAGGTTCGGGATCAGGTTCTGGCGCTGTTTCAACTGCACATCGACATCGGCAAACGCTTGGTTCACACGCTGCCGTTTCATGACCAGGGCATTATAGATCAGGATGATCGCGCCGATGACGGCCACCACGACGGCCAGAATAACGTAAATCATTTCCATGAGGTGTCCCCTTCGGAGCGTTGATTCCACGGCAGGGGTAATCTCATGCGGCGCCGCGTGCAAGGGAAAGCTCGCCTTGACGCCAGGCCGGGCGGGACAGAAACTCGATGCCAATCAAGCTGTTCGCGCAAGGCGCCCGCATGGCCTCAGCCCCGCCTCATCCCGAGCGCCATTATATCCGGCGCACAGGCTGGCTGCGTGCCTCGGTGCTGGGCGCCAATGACGGCATCGTCTCCACCGCCAGCCTCGTCATCGGCGTCGCCGCCGCCGCCGCCGCTCCGGCCGAGATCCTCCTCGCCGGCATGGCCGGCCTCGTCGCCGGCGCGATGTCGATGGCCGCCGGCGAATATGTCTCCGTCAGCTCCCAGTCCGACACCGAACAGGCCGATCTCGAAATCGAACGCCGGGCCCTGAAGACGTTTCCGGCCGAAGAACTCGAGGAGCTCACGTCTATCTATATCGGCCGCGGCGTCGAGCCCGCAACCGCCCGCGCCGTCGCCGAACAGCTGACCCGGCATGATGCGCTCGGCGCCCATGCACGCGATGAAATCGGCCTCAGCGAGACAGTCGCAGCCAATCCCGTTCAGGCCGCCTGGAGCTCTGCCGCCGCCTTCTCCACCGGGGCAGCTCTGCCCCTCGCCTCGGCCGCGCTGGCCCCGGACGGCCTCGTCACCCCGGTCGTCGCCTCCGTCTCGCTCGCCAGCCTCGCGATCCTCGGCTGGCTGTCTGCGGCCGCGGGCGGCGCAGAAAAGTTGCGCGCGATCACCCGTATCGTCTTCTGGGGCGCCGTCGCCATGATCGTCACAGGGCTGATCGGCGCCGCCTTCGGCATGGTGCTTTAGCAGCTCTGCCCTACGCCTCCGGATCCTCCTTCAACTGCACCGGAAGCCCGGCCGCCCGGGCAGCTGCCTGAAGGCCCGGACGGAGCATAGCACCAATCGGCGTGCAGATATGTGCCGCTGGAAACAGCGCCTTTTTGCTATACCATGGCGCGCATGACAGACCCTGCCCCCGATGAACTCGCCCGCCTGATCCGAAGTGCCGAACGCGTTGTCGTCTTCACCGGTGCCGGCATCTCGACCGAAAGCGGCATCCCGGATTTCCGCTCCCCCGGCGGCGTCTGGTCGAAGATGAAGCCGATCATGTTCCAGGACTTTGTCGCCTCGCGCGAAGCCCGCCGCGAATCCTGGAACCGCGTGTTCAACAAGACCGCCGGCTGGACCGGCGCTTCCCCCAACACGGGCCACTATGCCGTCGCCGATCTCGTGGCCGCCGGAAAAGTCAGCAGCGTCATCACCCAGAATGTCGACAATCTCCACCAGGAATCCGGCATCCCGCCTGACCAGGTCATCGAGGTCCATGGCAATGCCAGCTACGCCAAATGCCTCGGTTGCGCCAAGCGCTACGAGTTCGAAGCCCTCCGCCCGCGCTGGGAAGCCGATGAGGATCTCACCTGCGTCTTCTGCACAGGCCTGGTCAAGTCCGCGACCGTCTCCTTCGGCCAACCGATGCCGGAAGACAAAATGGAGCGCGCCACCGAAGAAGCGATCCTCGCCGACCTCTTCCTCGTCCTCGGCTCCTCCCTCGTCGTCTACCCCGCCGCCGGCCTGCCTGTCATCGCCAAGAAATCCGGCTCAGACCTCGCCATCGTCAACCGCGAAGAAACCGACCTGGATCCGTACGCAGACCTGGTTCTGAACACAGAAATCGGGCCACTTATGAGCGCGGTGCTGGAGCGCCTCTGAGCTCTGTCATCCGGAACCCTGCAGCGATTATCCGGGCTCCTCTCTCCGAAGCGACGCAGGCGCTGAAGCGCCCTCACCTGCAGGAGAGCGACTATAAAGGTGTCCGGGAAAGTATCATTCCCGCTACCTTTGGCCTTGGATGCCGGTACAGCCATCTTCCCTGATACGAGCCAGTTTGACGGATCAGGAGCACCGGGCCTGGCGCCTGTCCGGATCGAAAAAAGCGCCAGAGGTTCTGATTGACATCGCCGACACCACCGCGGTCAGCAAGACCCGCCGGCGCGGCGAGGTGCCCGTCAAGCCTGTCAGGCAGGCAACTCAGCAGCCCCGGCGCGTAACGCGCAGGCCGCGCGCTCGTCTCCCACCGTTCTCCCCTGATAAGGACCATGACTGCGCCGGCCTAAGTCTTTTGCTGTGGAAGGCCCAGATAGCCTGAACTCACTGATATACTGCGCATGCCGAGCATTTTGATCCGGTTGAGTGCCGGTTGCTCGCGCCGCCAGACAAGAGACTTCGCTTCAACATCAGATGCCAGCCGACACATGCGACGCCCCGGCCCCCGGGGGAGACGGGTTCAGGGAATACTACCCCCCGAACGTCCCACCCTTCGGAAAGCCCTTCGGCACGACCTTGCCCGCCTGCGCGCGCTGGCCTTTCCACTCTTTCCATTCCTCGAACGCGCGGTGGCGCCCGCCCGTCATGACGATCAGCCCGTCGCGCTTGTCGAACGTCATCAGGTCCGCCAGTTCCGCGCCGCCGCTATAGGCCTGCAGCTTGTTGCCCTTGCCGCGCGGCATCTCCGGCAGATCCTGGAGCGGGAAGATCAGCATTTTGCGGTTGGTGCCAACCACCGCGATCATGTCGCCCATCACCGGCGCGCATATGTTCAGCACCCCGCCGCCCGTATTGACGATCTGCTTGCCCGCCTTGCGGTTCGATTCAAGCTCCGCCTCCGGAACAACAAAACCATACCCTGTGGACGACGCCATCACACGTTTGCGCGCCGGATCAAACCTGAACATGCTCACGATACCAACATTGTCTTCCAGTTCGATCGACAGCCGGATCGGCTCGCCGTGCCCACGCCCACCGGGCAGCCGGTCCGCCGCCAGAATGAAAGCGCGCCCGTCTGATGACATGAACACCAGCCGGTCGGTGGTCATCACCTCCGCCATGAAAGATGGCCCGTCGCCCTCCTTGAACCTGATTGTGTCCGGATCAATCGCGTGACCCTTCATACTCCGGATCCAGCCCTGTGCCGACAGCACAACCGTCACCGGCTCCCTGGGCCGCGAGGCTTCCAGCGCCGCGGCAAGATCCACCTCAGGCGCCGCCTCGAACGTCGCCCGCCGCCGGCCGAGCTCCGTGGACGGATCGAACTCGCCGCGCGCCGCCGCCAGTTCCTTCGACACTTTCGTCCATTGCCGCCGCACTGAGCCGAGCAACTGGACGATCTGTTCACGCTCCGCCTCCAGCCGGGCATGCTCGCCCTGGATTTCCATCTCCTCGAGCTTGCGCAAGGCGCGCAGGCGCAGGTTGAGGATCGCTTCTGCCTGGATATCCGAGATGCTGAAACGCTCCATCAGCACGGGCTTCGGCTCATCTTCCGTCCGAATGATGCGGATCACCTCGTCAATGTTGAGATACGCCTTGAGGAAGCCCTCAAGTATGTGCAGCCGCTTCTCGATCTTGTCGAGGCGGAACTCCGCCCGGCGCACCACCACCTCGCGGCGATGGTCGAGATAGGCCTGAAGGACATCGCGAAGCCCCATCACCTGGGGCGCGCCCTTGTGCAGCACATTCATGTTGAGGCTGAAGCGCGTCTCCAGATCACACGTCTTGAACAGGCTCTCCATCAGCACGTCCGGCTCAACCGTCTTGGCCCGCGGCACCAGCACGAGGCGCACGTCCTCCGCGCTCTCATCGCGCACGTCTTCCAGCAGCGGCACCTTCTTCGCTTCCAGCAGCTCCGACAGCTTCTCCAGCAGGCGCGACTTCTGCACCTGATACGGAATCTCCGTCACGATGATCTGATACGTCCCCCGCCCCGTATCCTCGACATGCCAGCGCGCACGCATGCGGAACGAGCCCCGCCCCGTCTCATACGCTTCCAGCATCGAGGCACAGTCCTCGACGATGATGCCGCCGGTCGGAAAGTCCGGGCCCTGAACGAACTCCATCAGCTCCGCTGTCGTCGCCTTCGGCTTTTCGATCAGGTGCCGGGCCGCATCGATCACCTCTGCCACATTGTGCGGCGGGATCGACGTTGCCATGCCAACGGCAATCCCCGTCGCCCCATTTGCGAGCAGGTTCGGGAACCCCGCCGGCAGAACCACCGGCTCATGATCATTCTCGGCATAGTTGGCACGGAAATCGACCGCGTTCTCGTCCAGCCCCTCCATCAGGAGTTCTGCCGCGCGCGTCATCCGCGCCTCGGTGTAGCGATAAGCCGCCGCGCTGTCGCCGTCGATATTGCCGAAGTTCCCCTGCCCGTCGACGAGCCGGTAGCGCACGTTGAAATCCTGCGCGAGGCGCACCAGCGTGTCATAAATGGAACTGTCGCCGTGCGGGTGATAGTTGCCCATGACATCGCCGACGATCTTAGCGCACTTGCGGTATCCGCCTTCCGGGTCAAGCCGCAGAACGCGCATCCCATACAGGATCCGCCGCTGCACGGGCTTCAGCCCGTCGCGCACATCCGGCAAGGCGCGCGACGTGATCGTGGACAGCGCATAGGCGAGATAGCGCTTCGACAGCGCCTCGCTCATCGGCTCATTGATGATCCGGTCCGCAGGGGGTTCGGCAGTTCGCTTGGACATTCTGGCCTCTTAAAAGCAGGTCTCGCCACATTCTGGTGCAGGTTTCGCGGCCAGGATGCATCCCGACTCGCATTCATGCGTCTCTTAGCAGGTTAACAGAAACCGGCGTTTGGTTAAGAAATCTCGAAGGCACCTGCTGCATTAATGCGTGGAACCATCATCGTCCTTGTCTACGCCGTGCTGCTCACGTCGATCGCAAGCATCCTGCTGCGCGGCGTGCCGGACCGGCATAACCCCCTCGCGCCACTGGATCTCGCGAGCCCGCCGGGCGTCGCCACCCCGATGCAGCTCGCCCGCCTGCGGGGTGACCGCGAAGCCTGTTTCATTGCCCTCGACGCGGCCGGCGTCGATTACACCCCGCTCGAAGATTCAGAGCGCGGTGTCCGCTGCCCCCTCATCGACGCCCTCACCCTGGACCGCAGCCTGACGCCCTATTCCGGTATCATGGAGCAGACTCACCATATTTGGTGACTTGACGGGGCCTCACCTTTTATGGTGAATAGCTCCCATGACACAGGAAATCACATACGACCGCCCTAACACCGTCTCCGGCTTGGTAGCGAAGCACAAAGAGCTGGTACAGCTCCGTGATCACTATCAGGCAGAGGTCAAAGCCATCACCGCTAGCATAGAGCAGGTGTCGGCCGTCATCCGGCTATTTGATCCGAAGTGTCAGGAGCCAGCGGTGCGTCAGATCCTGGAGGCAAAGAAGCCCAAGCGGACCGGGCTTAAGCGGTTCATGCTCAACACTCTGCGGGAATCCTCAGAGCCAATGACCTCCCGGCAGATCGCTTTGCTCTGGGCCGAAGAGTGCGGACTTGAGAAGGATAGCCCGACAATCAACAAGATCCGAAGCAGCGTCAGCTACGCGATAAAGGATTCCATAAAGCAGGGGCTCTTGGAATGCGTCGGGCAAACCACGGATCACGACGCGAACGGGCCATATAAGCTGTGGAAAATTAGGTGACCTTGCGTTTTGAGAGATTTTCATGCAATAAGGCCGTGCTCACCTATGACTCTGGACGCCAAGGTGAGCACGGCCCCAGCCCCTTATGGAAGGGGGCTGTTCGGTGAGATGGACCGGGATTCTTAGGCCCCGGCCCTGCCGCCCTTACTGGCGACTGCTGACTCAGACGGGTGGCTAGACCCCTCTGAACCAGGAAGTGGTCGTCATATGGGTTCCATCACGAAGACCCCTGTAAATGTGACGATGCGGGAAATCTAAGCTGGACGTGTCCGGCGTTGTCTACAGATCCGTTCAGCCCGTGAGTTGATGGGGCATCCAGCGCCAACGCATCGATAAACTCTTTCGTAAAAGCGAACTGCCCCTCGGCGGGCCTTGAAAACATGCCCGCCTTTGCGCAGCCCTGCATGTGGCTTCGAATGGAGGCTATTTTCGCCTCATGACCAAGCTGCTCCATGGCCACCTTCACATCTTGGTATCCGAACGGCGCCTTGTGGCTGCGGTAGATCTGAGCGTAAATCTCGCGCCATTTTTCGGACACCTTATCAAACTTCTTGCCCTCATCAGGGGCCTCCGTGAGCTTTTCACTCACAGAGATTTTTCCAGCAAACGCGCGCTCTGCCTCGTGATAGGCAGAGAGACGAATAGCCGCCTCCGCCTTGAGCTTGTTACCCAAAGCGATGAGCCTTTCCCCTTCAGCGTCTTGCTGTTGGGCTGCGAGAATCAGGGGTTCAAGTGCGTTTGACATACAGCCTCATACATTGAGGCTCAGGGGCTGACAAGTCCTTTTAGGGGAATCTTAAGCATTCTTCTCCCGCTGCCAGTAACCGCACCATGCTACAGACTTGGGGGCAACAGCAGCGGCGCTGACCAACATCGCAAATTGGTTTCCGTTGGAGACGCGGCGAGCGTCTTCACGCCATGCAAGCTCAGTCGCGTAAGCCGAGAGGTACTTGCCTGCGATGTGGTGGTGTATGCCGATTTCCGAGCGGCGAACGCGGCTAAAGAAGCTCTCAGCTTGGTTGGTGCAAGCGCCATTCATCGAATAAGCTTGCTGGTGGTTGATCCGCTTTGTCGGGAAGTGAGCGGCCAGCTTGTCCCAATGCGCGGCCTCGTCAGCGTGAACCGTTGAACCCGCAGCGACGTTTTCGCGGACGACTGCAACGCCTTCAGCCTCAGAAGCGGCAACAGTCGTCAGTGTACGGCCTTCACGCTCGCGCACGGCGATCACGACTTGGCGCTTACCGGACTGGTGGATTTTGCGACGGCGATCCTTGCGGTCAGTGCGGTCATTGGCGGGCTTCACATAGCCGCCGAAATAAGCGCCATCGACTTCGACGTCACCAGACAGGGCGCCCTCTTCACGGGCAAGCCCTATTGCTTCGCGCAGTTTGTGGAGCAGCACGAAAGCCGATTTGTAGTCGCAGCACAGATCGCGGGAAAGTTGGAGTGCGGAGTATCCTTTGGCGCCGTTGGTGAAGATGGCGATGGCGCCGAGAATGTCGCGCAGGGTGAGCTTGCGGCTGTGAAAGATAGTGCCGCTGGTCAGGCTGAACTGCTTTGCGCAGCCCTTGCACTTCCAGACCGGGCGGCTTTTCAGGTTGTAGTGCTCAAGGCAACCACACTCAGGGCAGACAGGCTCGCCATCGGTATCGGCCCAGCGGATCGCGCGGAACGCCTTCTCTGCTTGCTGGTCCGACATGCGTAGAACCTTGGTAAGCGAAAGCGTTTTCGCGGCGGGGGAGTGGAGGAAGTGCTGGGCCATCTTTCTCACCATATTTGGTGATTTGTAGATATGGCTTTACCCTCAGCGGGTCAAGTGCTAATTTCACCAAATCAGGTGATTTTATTGGAGCCGCCCGTGCCCGTCAAAACCAAGCCGAAGGCCAGCCCCCCACCTAAGCCTGAGGCGCGTAAGGCGCTGCCGATAAATGCTGAGTATGAGGATCGCGCCAAGGAGTTGCTGCGCTCCATGCTCAAGGAGACCGCGAACGATTACGAAGCGCTGGCAGCGAAACTGAACGCTATGGGTATAGAGATAAGCGCCCGGGGTCTGGAGAACAAAATCAGCCGCGGCGGCTTTTCTGCAGCCTTTCTCCTGCAATGTGCAGACGCACTAAAAACGAAGCGTTTTGCTCTGTAAATTACGCACCGCGAACTGCAGGGACTCGGGCATGGCCAAGAATCCTCTGAGCGAAGCGCGCCGCGCGGAATTGAAAGAAAAAACACGCGATCTCGCGGCGTCTATTCTAGAAGATCTCCAGCATGTCCGAGAAGTCAGTCTTAGACAAAATCCGGACAAAGGTGAAATTCGGCGACTCAGCGCAGTGCTTAGGCGCTTGGTCACTGACGATGAGCTTAATCTTGCAGCTGCCCCACGAACAGGACGGGTGAAAGTTCTGCAGCCAGATACAAAATCTCTCCTCAAACTTTCAGAGCAGAATCCGTTTGAGTTTTTTTGTACAGGCGGCGGTTCAGTCTTCGGGTTAACGGCAGCTTGTTTAATGGTGCACAGGGGTGCGCCGACGAGCTACCAAAACTTTGATCCTGATGCGCGAGTTGAGGTTGATCTGGGCTCGTTCGTCAAACAGCCAGTGCTTTGTATTGGAGGTAGGTGGGCTACCCGTGGCGCCGTGATAACCTATGTTGCGAATGTTGCCTCCGGCGTCCACACCAAACGTCCGCTAACTGCTGCAGATGAAACTATCCGCTATGCGCGAGGTGCTGTCAAAATCTCGATAGCGGACGGCGTGCCATCGATTTTATTCAATCCACAGAAAATGTTTCGTTCAACAGATGAGCCGCTGTCTTATGATCCTTCGGCGATTGACCCGGCTCTTATTGAAATCTTGGGGTCCGCAACATTTTTGGTATCCTCTCCAGGCATTACGGCTCTTGAGCAATCCATTCAGTCGGAACTTGGAATAACGCCATCAGCTGAGGCGTCCAAGAACGCAAAATAGATCCACGCAATAACTTGCCATTCAGACTCGTTTTCGCGGTCCCAGTCTTTGAGGACATCAACACCAGCGCGCCAGACTTCGATGTCGAAACCTATGGCGGGTTTGTTACATCGACTCGCCTGTTCAAATGTGCTGCTAAACACCGGTCTATCTTTTGACATCTGCTTTCCCTCTGGAAAATCCGAACTCAAAGTGCATCACCAAATATGGTGAGTCTGCTCCATGATACCGCCCTATTCCTCGACCCTCAGCATGACCTGCTCCCAGACCGCCGCCCTGCACAT
>CAYPDA010000045.1:0-18792 GCA_964409375.1 uncultured Hyphomonas sp. | reverse complement strand
CAGTCATCGGGAAGGATGCGTGCAGAGACGGTAAAGCCTTCGGTCTCGCAGGTGATGGTGTCGCCGGGGCAGACGAAGGAGGAGAAGCTTGTCGTGAACATCGCTGCGCCCTCCCTTACCGCGACCAGAAGACATGGACTTCGTCGAAGCCTGTCTGGAAGACGAGGATTTCGCCATTCAGCGCCATGTCGCGGGCCAGGGCCTGCCAGTCGATATAGTATTCAAGCGAGGCGGGGATTTCGGTGCCCGTCTCCCGGAACATCTCCTCGGCAAAGTCGGCGGCCGTCTGGAACTGGCCGGCATAGTCCTCGAAGGCGGCGCGCGCCTCGTCGATCGAACCGCCGAAATGATCGTAGAGCTTCGCGCCGAGGCTGCCATGCTCGCCGAGGAAATCGGCAAGCTCGCAGACCATCTCGAAGGCGGCATATTCCGATAGGCTGATGCCTTCAAAGCCTTCGAAGTCATGGATTGCCCATTCCTCCGCGCCGGGCACAGGGCTCGCCGCCAGCATGGCGCGCACCTCGGCCATGACTTCGTCCGGCGTGGTGGCCTCGATCCAGCGCCCGTGCAGGACTCCGCTGTTATAGGCCGCAAGGCACGCCGCATAGATGCGTGGCCGTTCGTCTGGTGAGACGGCAGCGCCTTCGGCCGCGGCGCGCGTTCCGGGGGGAGGGGGTGTGGTTGGTCTGGTCATGTCAGTCTCCTTCGCCGTCTCGTGCCTGTCCGCAGGAGGCGGTGGCGGGCGGCAGGAAGGCGCATGGCCGGAGCGCATGAGGGCGCCGCGCAAGGGGAAGCTGTAGGTAAGAAACCTGCGGACGTTCACGCTCGATCAGGACCCGCCCCCTTGCGCGGCGACCGCGCTCCGGCAGACGCGACGTCCGCCCGCGACCGGCTCTGCGGATCTTCGGCGCCGGGGGGAGGCACGATTGCTGCCTTGACGTGACCCCCGCAGTCCAGTTGGCACTCGGGTGGCGGGAGCAGGCAGGGAGTTGTCAGGTGAGAATCGTCAACTGGAATATCGAGCGGCACGCTCCAGCGACATGGCAGGCGAAGTCCCTGCTGGCGGAGATCGCAGGGCTTGGTCCGGATGTCCTGTGCCTGACCGAAGCATGGGAAGGGTCCGCAGCGGATCTGGGCGGCTACGCGATTTCGGCGCCCGGCGCGCTCTGGAGCACCGAGGATGAAAACGAGCGCAAAGTCCTGCTCTGGTCAAAGCACCCCTGGCAGGATGTCGAGACAATCGATGCGCTTGAGGTGACGGGAAGCGCGATCACAGGCCTGACGGTTGTTGGAGAGACGCGGCTCCGTGTCACCGGACTTTGCATACCATACCACTTCGCAAGTCCGATCGGCCAGGAGCCCCGGGCCAGGCCCTGGAGCCAGCATGAGCGGTTCCTTGAGGACCTCGCACCCCGGATCCGCCAATGGCGCGACGAGGGGCCCGTGATCGTAGTCGGGGACTTCAACCAATTCATGCCGCATGCCTGGGGACCAAAGCGTTCCCATGCGCTGATGGAGAAAACACTCGCCGGATTCAGTTTTGTAACGACTGGCGACATCGAAGGGGTCGGCGCCAGGGCGATCGACCATGTTGCCATCGCCGGCAACCTGGAAGCAACCAGGGTGTTCGGCCGGCCCGCAGCTTCAGAAGATGGGCGCAGGCGATCTGATCATTTCGGGGTTGTGGTTGATTGCGCAGCGGGACCCATAGGTGTGCGCTGATACGCTTTCTATAAGCACCCTGGCATTCTCCGGCTTTCAGTTTCCGACGACTGTGCCCGGAACCTTGGAGGCTGTTTGAGACGGGTCGGGAGCGATGGGGCGCGATCAACACTGAGTTGTTTATCGAAACATCTTAGGGTTTATTTAAGTTGCTCCGGGTATCGAGTGTTGAACGGATGTAGCTGCCGGCAGACGCCTCCATGCCCCAGAATGACCGCTCCCCGGCGTCGACGCAGCCCCTGCCGCCCCTGTTTGCGCCCTCGGGTGCCAGGCTGGATGCAACCGACCTCAAGATCCTCCGCCTCCTGCAGACCGGCGCGCGCGCGTCGATACAGGATATCGCGCGGCGTATTGAACTTTCCCATAGCGGGACGCTTCACCGCCTGCGGCGTCTGGAAGAGTCCGGCGCGGTACTGCGCTATATGGCAGAGCTCGACGCGTCGATCTTCGAGGCCTGGCCGGTCACCTGGATCGACCTCGCCCTGACGCGGAGCCCCGCCGGCAGGCGCGAACGGTTCGAGCAGGCCATTGCCGAAGCCCCTGAAGTGATGGAAGCGATCGAGATCATCGGGGAGTTCGATCTCTCCTTGAGGGCCGCCCTGCGCCACGCGGCTGACTGGCCTGCCTTGAGAGCCACGCTCGATCCGCAGGCAGAGTTCATCGACCGTGCCCGGATCCGGCCGGTCGCGCGCATCGTTAAACGCGCCGTCCCACACCCCCTCCTATTCAGGGATTCTCGCTGAACGCAGGCGGTACGGGATCAGGTGCTCAGGGAGCCTTGTCGGAAAAAGCTGTCGGACACACAGACCGCCTTCTGCCGCAGTCGCATCAAGGTAGGGGTCGCCTGAGTGATCGGTGTCGTTAGCCGCCGCTGTTACGCCGTAACCGGTAAGAGTTCATCAGGCGAGGTTCTCCCGACCGGCTCAGGCAGTATTCCCTGGCCCTGCTTTCCAGGGATCTATGATACGAAGACCCGCTGCGGCGAAGGCGCTGCTATCGCGCGTGGCGACACTGAAGCTCCGAGCTGCTACGATTGCTGCAATGTAGCCATCAGGGGTCGGAAAGCCGCGCCCGGCGGTGCGGGCAGCGACCGCGATATCGGCGTAGCGCGACGCTGCCTCGACGTCGAATGCCAGGATCCGGCCAGCAAAAAGGTCAAGCAGGCCATCGACCGCGAAGATGAGCCGATCCTTACGCTTCCCGCGGGGTAGCGCGGCAACGCCGAATTTCAGTTCGGCAACGGTGATACTGGTAAGAAACAGCGTCTCTGCAGCTTGTGAATCGAGCCAGTCTCGCACGCAGGCATCGGGTTCGGGCTTCATTCCTTCCGAAACGACATTTGTATCCAGTATGATCATTCGAAACGCATCGGGTCAGCAGGCTTGGAGTCACGTACTTGCCCCTGCGCTTCGACGTCAGCATTTGTCAGCCCGGCATTCCGGCTGATTTCCAACAGAGCCGTTCCCAGACGAAGGCGCCCGGCAGGGCGCAAGGCCGCTTCGAGGATAGCTCTCATTTCTGCCTCGGCACTCCGATTGTGCTGGGCGGCGCGCAACTTGAGCGCGCGATGAACTTCTTCCGGCAGATTCCGAATCGTAACGGCAACCATGATGACAAGCTCCGGCTTATGATGGCAATGCTATCAATATATAAAAAATGATATCAGGTATCAAGCCTGAGAAACCTGCTTCGCGCTGCCCGCGATGGTCTCAGACCTTTGGCGACTGGCGGAACGGGAAGGTCGGCGGTTTGGCGAGGTCCGCTGCCCGCAGATGCTTGCCGCGCACTCACAACGCGGTAATTCCACGCTCGCGCGAATTCCCCCCTGTCGACACCGCTGCGTCCCGCCCTGAGGCTCGACGCCGCAGTTTCTGCGAAATACGCCCCTCATTCTCTGCCGGATAAAGACATTCGCGAGCCAAGCTTTCCTGTCTGGTGAACTTCACCAAATTCCGGCCTCCAGCCCGCCCGGCCCCATTTCGCCCGGAAGGTGTCAGGGCTGGCGATTCGTCCTGTCTCTGGCGGTGATGGCCCCGAAGCCCGGGGCTGTTCCCGGGCGTTTCGGACCGGGTCTGATCATGCGTTTCGGAGTTGCTGCGGCCGCCTCCCTCCTGATCCTGGTGCTCACCTTCAGCGCGGCGACGCAGTTCATCGGCCATGTCTTCGGCCACCACCGCGCGCTCGGACACCGGCTCGCGCTTTCCGAGACGTTCGCCCTCTATCCTCCGTGGGCGGTGCTTGGCTGGTCGTCTGCCCATGCCGCCGATTTCCCGCGCCCGTTCAAGCTGGCCCATGCCATGATCTTCACAGGCAGCCTCGCGGCCCTGGCGCCGGTTGCCTCAGCCGTGCGGCCCAGAAAGACACAGAAGCCCTTCGGCGCTGCGGCCTGGGGCACAATGAAGGATGCGCGGGAAGCCGGGCTCTTCGCTTCGAGTGGGACCGTGCTTGGCAGGCTCGGCGGCGAGATCCTCTGCCATGACGGGCCGGGCCATCAGCTCCTGATCGGCGCCTCGCGCGCCGGCAAGGGCAGGGGCCATATCGTGCCGACCCTGCTGGCCTGGGGTGGGTCGGTGCTCGTCCTCGATGTGAAGGGCGAGCTTGCCGGCGGCGACCCGCGCCATGACTTTCCGGGGACGGCCGGGTTTCGCGAAACGCTGGGGCCGGTCCTCTGCTTTGCGCCGACACGGCCCGGATCGGCTTCCTTCAATCCGCTCCTGGAAGTTCGCCGCGGCGCCAATGAAGTCCGCGACGTGCAGAACATCGTCGAGATCATCACCGACCCGGCCGGCGACGGCCGCCATTCAGATTTCTGGGACAAGTCGGCCCGTCAGGTCATGACGGGGGTCATCCTGCATGTGCTCCATGCCGAGCCGCCCGGGCGCAAGTCGCTCTGCGTGGTGCGCGAGAAGCTGCGCGACCTCAGGGCCACCTGCGAGGAGATGCGCGTGACGCTGCACCGGCTGAGCCCCGTCACGGGCGCGCCGGAAGTCCACCCTGAAGTCCTGCACGGGGCGGAGAGCTTCCTTGCCGGGGAGGAGCGCCTCCAGGCGGGTCTCAAGGCGACGGCCGAGAGCTTCTTCGGCCTCCTTGCCGATCCGCTGGTGGCGGAGAAGACAAGCGTCTCGGATTTCAGGCTGGCAGACCTCATGTGCGGCGACGCGCCGGTCACGCTCTACCTCCAGCCGCCGCCTTCGGATGCGGCGCGCCTGATGCCGCTGATGCGCCTCTTCCTCAACCAGCTTGCGCGCAGCCAGATGGAGGATCTTGCCCGTGGCAGTGACGGGCGGGCCAAGCGTCATACCCTGCTCCTCTGCCTCGACGAGTTCCCCCAGCTCGGAAAGATGCCCTTCTTCGAGACGGCGATGGGCGCGTTCGCGGGCTATGGCCTCAAAGCCTACCTCGTCTGCCAGTCGCTGAACCACATCCTGCGCGCCTATGGCCGCGACAATGTCATCCTCGACAATTGCCAGATCGTGACGGCGTTTGCCGCAGCTGACATGGATACGGCGAAGAAGATCGCCGAGATGGCCGGCGAGGCGCGCGAGCTTCGCCCTCAGCATTCCGAGCAGCGCCCGCGGCCGCTGCTTGGCGCCAGAAGGGGGAGTATCACCTGGCGCGAAGAAAGCCGCCCGCTGCTGCTCGCGGCCGATGTGCGCCAGCTTCCTCCCGGCGAGCAGCTGACCTTTGTCACGGGCACAAAACCCCTCCGTACAAGGAAGCTCCGCTATGACGAGGAGCCTGTCTTCGCGGGCCGGCTGCGGCCCGCCTCGGACAGGCCCGTCCGTCTGACGACCGGCCATGACTGGGAACATGTCCTGCCCCTCGGCCGCCTCCAGCCGCAGGCTGACACACGGCGTGCCGCACCGCCGGCGCGCACGCGGACGCCGGCGCCCGCCGCTTCGTCGCAGGGCGACCTGTTTATACCGGGACCTCTCAGTCTGTCGCAAAAGGCGCTCGCCGGCCTGAAAGCGCCCCCGGGCTGGCCCGGCACGCGCCAGCCGGCGCCGCCCGGGCCTCCGGGCAAGCGGCCGCGCCGCAGAACGGGGATCTGACGCTCATGGGATCGACCTGCCTGCGCACCTATCTCGAACCGGACCTGGCCCGGAAAGTCTCGAGGCTCGCCGCAAGGCAGGGCCGCTCGGAATCGGCCTTCATCGCCTCGGCGGTGCGCGCGATGCTGGCGGCAGGCGAAGAGGGGCCTGCCCGCGCGGCCAGCGATAGCGTCCGGCGCCAGATCGGCCGGATCGAGAGCGAGCTCTTGCGTCTCTCCGGCGAGCAGGCGATGCAGCGCGAGCTCTTTCTCACTTTTGTCCAGGTCTGGCTGGAACATAACCCGCCGCTCGATGAGGCGATTGCGGAGAGCCTCGCAGCCAGCGCTGACGCGCGGCTCGACCGGTTCATGGATCTCGCATCGCTCACCTGGTCAAGGGGCGGGGCGGCCCACCTCCACGGCCTTGCGGCGGATGACGGGCCTGATCCAGCTCTGACGGACGACGGCGCAGGGGAAGGTGCCCCATGAGCGCGGCGCCGGGCACCACCCTTCCTTCGATCCGGCAGCGCTGCGTGCTGGAAGCCGCCCTCGGCCCGGTCCTGGCGGCCGCGCTCGCCGATCCGACCGTGGCCGAGATCCTCGTCAATGCGGACGGCGCCATCTGGATCGACCGCGCGGGCAAGGGGCTCGAGGCGACCGGCAACCATATGCCGGCCAGTGACCGGGAGACCGCGATCCGGCTGCTGGCCCATGCGGCGGGCGAGACGGTCGGCCCGGCCCATCCGCTGCTTTCGGCCAGCCTTCCGGGCAGCCGGGCGCGGGTCCAGGCAGTCCTGCCACCGCTCGCCGAAGCGCCGGTGCTGGCGATCCGCCTCCGGCCGGCCCGCATCCATACGCTGCGGGACTACCTTGCTGCCGGCATTGCCACGCCCCGCCAGGTCGCCGTACTGCGCAAGGCGGTCGCCGAGCGCCTCAATATCATCGTGGCCGGGGGCGCGGGTTCGGGCAAGACAACGCTGCTAAATGCACTGCTCGCCGAGCGCTCCCTTGCGAACCAGCGCCTCATTGTCCTCGAGGATACGCCCGAACTCCAGGTCTCGTCTCCCGATACCGTCAAGCTGCTGACCCGGCGCGCCGCGCCGGAAGTCACCCTGCGCGACCTGGTGCAGGCCGCCCTGAGGCTCAGGCCCGACCGGATCATTGTCGGCGAAGTGCGCGGCGGCGCGGCGCTCGACGTCCTCAAGGCCTGGAACACCGGCCATCCGGGCGGTCTGCTGAGCCTGCACGCCAACTCGGCGCGCGATGCATGTGACCGGCTCGAGGATCTCTGCCTGGAAGCGCAGGCCGCGAGTCCCCGGCGTCTCATCGCCTCGGCCGCCCATCTCATCGTGTTCATTGCGCGCACGGCCCATGGCCGGTGCATCACCGAGCTTCTCGACAACAGGACCAGCCTCGTCACAGCCAAAGGAGACATGGAATGGAACGCCATAGGTACACAGCCAGGCGCCTTGCAGCAAAGGCCGCTTCGCTCATCGCGCTCGGCGCCGCGGCGGCTGCGCCGGCCTTTGCCGCCGGGTCCGGCATGCCCTGGGAGGGCCCGCTCCAGCAGGTCGTCGATTCGATCACGGGTCCGGTCGCGCGCGCCGCGGCGGTGATCGCCATCGTGCTGGCCGGCATTACCATCATGTTTTCCGAAGGTGGGGGCGGGGTGCGCAAGCTTGCTTTTGTCGGGCTCGGCATCGCGGTCATGTTTGCCGCTGTCTCCTTCTTCCTCGATTTCTTCGGCTTTGCCGGCGGGGCGGTGCTCTGATGGCCGCGGCGCTGCCAGAAGGCTATGTGACCCGGCTCCACACATCGCTGACGCGGCCCATCCTGCTCGGCGGCGTGCCGCGCGAGTTTGCGATCCTCAACGCAACGCTCGGCGCCGCGGTCGCCTTCGGGCTTCAGCAGCCCCTCATCGGCCTGCCGCTCTGGGCGATCGCGCAAGGCGCGGCCGCCTGGGCCGCCGCCCGGGACCCCTGGTTCCTGGAGACCTGGCCGCGCCATCTCTCTAAACCCTCCGTGTTCGGGAGCTGACAGCGATGATGGATCTCCGCCCCTACCGCCGCCGCGCTGCCCGGCTCAGCGATTACCTCCCCTGGGGCGCGCTGGTCGCGCCGGGGATCATCCTCAACAAGGACGGCGCGTTCCAGCGCACGCTACGTTTCCGGGGCGCAGACCTCGATTCTGCCTCGCTCGCCGAGCTTATGGGGACGTCTGCCCGGCTCGCCGGCGCCCTGCGCCGGTTCGGCTCTGGCTGGTGCCTGCATGCCGAGGCGCGGCGGCGTGCCGCGCCCGGCTATCCGGACTCGGTCTTCCGCCGCGGCCTCGCCTGGCTGATCGATGAGGAGCGCCGGCTCCTGTTCGAGACGGCGGGCGCGCGGTTCGAGACGGATTATTTCCTGACGCTGACATTCCTGCCGCCGCCGGAGAAGGAGGGCCGCCTTGAATCGCTGCTCTTCGAAGGCGGAACCGCCGGCGCGCCGGCGGCTGACTACCGCGCGCGTCTCGCCCGGTTTGCCGAGGAGACCGACCAGTTCCGGATGGCGCTCGGGGCGCTGATGCCAGAGGCGTCGTGGCTCGATGACGCCGCAACGCTCGGCTTCCTGCATGACGCGGTCTCCGACCGCCGGCTGGGCCGGCTCGCGGTTCCGGACACCCCCTTCCATCTCGACGGGCTCCTGACCGATGCGATGCTTGTTGGCGGTCTCGCGCCGAGGCTCGGCGTCCATCATCTGCGCATCCTTTCGGTGCGCAGCTTCGTCAGCGAAAGCGAGCCAGGCCTGCTCGACGCCCTCGGCCGCCTGCCACTTTCTTATCGATGGGTGACACGCTTCCTGCCGCTATCGCCGGAAGAGGCGCGCCGGGAGATCGAGCGCGCCCGCAAGCGCTGGTTTTCCAAGCGCAAGGGGCTGATGACCCTGCTGCGCGAGGCGCTCTTCCGGGAAGAGTCCGCGCTGCAGGACAATGACGCCGCCAACCAGGCGGGCGACGCCGACGCCGCCTTGCAGACGCTTCTCGGAGAGGGCTGCGGGGCGGGGTATGCGACGCTGACGATCACGGTGGCAGAGACAAGCGTCGAAGCGGCCGATGAGGCTATCGCCCGGATCCGCCAGATGACGGACGGGCTCGGCTTCGTCACCGAACTTGAAAGCGTCAATGCGGTCGAGGCCTGGCTCGGCAGCCTGCCGGGCCAGGCCTACGCCGATGTCCGCCGGCCGCTCCTGCTCGCGCCCAACCTCGCCCATCTCCTGCCCGTGAGCGCGGTCTGGCCGGGCGAGGCCTGGAACGCCCATCTCGGCGGCCCGCCCTTGATGCTGGCGGCGACCGACGGGGCGACGCCGTTCCGCCTGAACCTCCATGCCGGCGACACCGGCCATACGCTGATCATCGGGCCGACGGGGGCGGGCAAGTCGGTCCTCATCGCCGCGCTGATCGCGCAGTGGCTTCGCTATGAGGGCGCGCAGGCCTTCGTGTTCGACACCGGCCGGTCCTGCCGCGCGACGGTGCTGGGGCTCGGCGGGGTCTTCTTCGATCCGGATGCGGAGGATCCGGCCCTCGCGCCGGGGTTCCAGCCCCTCGCCGCAGTGCATGACCCCGCCGAGCGGGCCTGGGCCGAGGCCTGGCTCTGCGACCTGATCCTGGCGGAGGGGGTAGGGCTCAGCCCGGAGCTCCGGCTCGAACTTGGCCGGGCGCTGTCGCTGCTCGCCGCGCGCCCTACCGCCGAGCGGACGCTGTCGCTGCTCGCAGCCTTCGTCCAGGATGCATCGCTGCGCGGCGCGCTGCAGCCGTTCACCCATGCCGGACCTCTTGGCAGCCTGCTTGATCAGGATACGGAACTATCTGGCTCGGTAGATGTGACGGCGTTCGAAGTCGGCGCGCTGCTGCGCCAGCCGCGCGCGGCGCGCAGCGTGCTGCCGGTGATCTTCCGCAGCCTCGCGGCGCGGTTTGATGGCCGGCCGAGCCTTCTGGTGCTCGACGAGGCGTGGCTCTATCTCAAGGACACGGCCTTTGCCGCCGAGATCGAGACCTGGCTCAAGACGCTGCGAAAGCAGAATGTCGCGGTCATCTTTGCCAGCCAGGCGCTCGCGGATGTGACCCGGTCGCCGATTGCGGCCGCCGTTCTCGAAAACTGCCCCACCCGGATCTTCCTGCCGAACGACCGGGCGCGCGAGCCCGCGACCCGCAGCTTCTATGAGGCCGCCGGCCTCAATGACCGGCAGATCGATCTTGTCGCCGAGGCCCTTGCGAAGCGGGACTATTATATTGCCGGGCGCGCCGGATGCCGCCGGATCGAGCTGGAGCTCGGCCCCGCCGCGCTCGCCTTTGCCGCGGCGGGCAGGCCGGAAGACCAGGCCCTCATCGACAAGGTCCTGAGGATGAACGGCGCGGGCGGCTTTGCCCGCAACTGGCTCATCGCAAAGGGCCTGCCGGAAGCGGCCGCCGCGATCGGCCGGTTCGAAGCCCTGGAAGGGACGGGCGACACAGCAGCGCCGGCCGGTGAGGCGCCAGGGTCCTCCAGCCTGCCGAAGGAGGTCGCCGCATGACCCGGCAGATCTCCCTCCTCGGCGTCCTGATGCTCGGCCTCTCCGGGCCCGCCCTCTCGGGTCTCGCTCCGCCGCCCGCATCGGCGCAGGTCATCGTCCACGACCCGGCAAACCATGCCGAGAACCTGCTTGCGGCGGCCCGCATGCTGGAGCAGATCCGGCACCAGATCGAGGCGCTCGAGCAGCAGGCCCGGATGCTGGCGCGCAGCCCGCTGCAGCTCTCCCCGGAGCTTGGGCGCACAATTGAAGACGCCGAGGCGCTGTTCCGGCGCGGGGAGGGGCTCAGCCATGACATCGCCCGCCTCAGCGGCGAGATCGAAGCCCTCTATCCGGAGACCTGGGCCGCGTACGACCTCGCCGGCGTCCTTGGCCAGTCCCGGCGATGGGCGGAGGAAAGCCGCCGCAGCCTCGCGCGCGCCATGGCGGCGGAGGCGCAGGCCGCTGCCGGCCTCGGGATGACCCGGGCCCGGCTCGAAGCCGCGCTCGCCGCCTCCGATGCGGCCGAAGGCCAGACCTCGGCCGTCCAGGCGGGCAACCAGCTGATCGGGCTCAGCGCCGCGCAGCTTGCCGGCATCGAGGCGCTGATGATTGCCGAGGGCCGGGCGCTGCAGGCCGAGCGGATGGAGCGGCTCGCCCGGGAGGCGCGCGCCGAAGAGATCCGTATACGCGCTTTCCCGGCAGCCCGGCCGGATAGCGCGCCGCCGGCGCGCCGGGCGTTCTGAGGGAGGGGGCGATGGAGAACAATGTCATCAACGGCTTTCTCGACACCTTCCTCGGCGTGCTGGATTCCGGATTCGGGTTCATCGCCGGGGATGTCGCTTATCTCCTGAACGCGCTGATCGTGATTTCGGTGACGCTCGCGGGCGCGCAATGGGCGCTCGCCCAGGAGGCCTCGCTCGCGCCCTTCTTCCGCAAGGTCCTGTTCATCGGCTTCTTTGCCTTCCTGATCAACAACTGGAACGCGCTGGCCGGCGCGGTGAATGCCTCGGGCGCGATGCTGGGTCTGCGCGCGGGCGGCAGCAGCCTCAGCCTGGAGGACCTGCATGATCCCGGGCGTATCGCGGGCATCGGCACCGAGCTTTTCGGACGGACGGCGGCGCTCGGGCAGGGGATGAACATCATCACCGATTTCCTGACGCTGTCGGTCGTGCTGATCGCGTCGATCACCGTCATGCTCGGCTTCTTCGTCCTGGCCCTGCAGATCTTCACGGCGCTCATCGCGTTCAAGCTCGGCGCGCTGGCCGCGTTCGTGGCCCTGCCCTGGGGCGTGTTTTCCGGGACGGCCTGGATCGCGGAGCGCCCGCTCGGCTGGGTGGTCGGGAGCGCGGTACGCCTGTTCGTTCTGGCGCTGATCGCCTCGGTCTCGATCACCTTCGTGGACCGCCTGCCGGACGACCTGACGCTGGACGCCGGCGGGGCGCTCAATATCCTTCTCTTCGGGCTGACAATCCTGTCGCTCGCCTGGTTCGGGCCCCAACTCGCGGCCGAAGTGGTGGCAGGCCAGCCGCATCTCTCCGGCGCCGACGCCTACCGCGGCGCGCAAGGCGCCGGGGCGGCGGCGATCGGCACGGTGGTCAGTGTCCGGAGCATGGCGGCCGGCGCCGGCCGGGGCGCCGGTATTCGCCCGGCCGCTGCGCCGCGCCGCGCAGCTGCCTATGCGGGTGTCGACCATTCGAAGCTTCAGCCGAGGCGCCAGCCGAATCGAGGGAGATCCTGATGCGCTTTCCGTTCCGCACGCCTGCAATCTCCTACGCGCCCCCGCCCGCCGATACGCCCTACCGGCGCGCGCAGGCCGAATGGGACGCGCGGATGGGTTCGGCTGTCCTGTCGGCGGCGAGCTGGCGGCGTATTGCCTTTGCCGCGCTCGTGCTTGCGGCAGGTCTCGGCGCCGCTCTGACGGTGGTCGCGCTGCAGCATCGCACGCTCGTACATGTGGTGGAGGTTGCGCCGGAGGGCCAGGTCCTCTCGGTGCGCACCAATGCCGGCAGCTGGACGCCGGGCAGCGCCCAGACAGCGTATTTCCTCGGCGCCTTCGTCCGCCAGGTCCGCGGCCGTCCGACGGACGCCGTGGTGCTGCGCGAGAACTGGCTCACCGCCTACAGGTTCGTCACGCCCGAAGCGGCCACAAAGCTCAGCGCGGTCGCCCGGGAAGAGGATCCGTTCCGGGCCGTCGGCAGCGCCGCCCGCACGGTGCATATCCGCTCGATTGTCCAGCGCAGCGACCGGAGCTGGCAGGTTACGTGGACCGAAGAGGAGACCGGCCCGGGTGCGACGGCGAAGGGATCCTGGACGGGTCTCTTCTCGGTCTCCCATGTGCCGCCGAGGCGAGCCGATGATGTCACCGTCAATCCGCTCGGCCTCTACATCACCGATTTCAGCTGGAGCCGCGACCAGTAATGCGCCCTCTCACCGCAGCCTTCCTTCATGCCGCTTTCTCCGCAAGCTGTCTTGCCGCCTGCGCGAGCGCGCCCCCGCTGCCTCCGGTCCTCGCCGAGCCGCCGTCCATCGAGGCTGGCTGGATTACATCCGAGCCGCTGGAGGCGCCTGAGCCTCGGGAAGAGACCGTCGCCGCAAGTCCGCCGGAAGAGGCCGCCGCCGAGCCGTCCCCGGTGCCGGAGCTAGTAAGCGTCGAACAAGAACGGCGAGCCGAGCCAGTCAGCCCGCGCGATGCGGCAAAATTCCTTGCCGACGCCAATAGCGGCGCGCGCCAGCGCGCCGCGCCGGGCGCGTTCGAAGAGGCGACGCTGCTTTATGCCTATGAGCCGGGCGCGATCTACGAGCTCCAGACATCGCCCGATTATGTCTCGGCGCTGCTTCTGGAGCCGGGGGAGGCCCTGATCGACATCGCAGCCGCTGACACGGCCCGCTGGAGCGTCTCGAACACTTTGTCGGGCAACCGCACGGTCCTGATCGTCAAGCCGGCCGCGGCGAGGCTGAAGACCAATATCGTGCTGGTAACCGACCGGCGCGTCTATCTGATCGAGGCGGTCTCGGCGGCCGGCGAGGTCTATACCGCCCAGGCCGCCTGGACCTATCCGGTCCCGCCCGCGCCGCCGCCAGCCCCGCAGCCCGCGCCCAAACCCGAACCTCCGCCGCGCCCGGTCCACGAGGACTACGTCCTGAAAGCGCCGCGCCGGGGCCCGCCCGCCTGGATGCCGGAGAAGGTCTGGGATGATGGGCGCAGGACCTGGGTGCAATTCCCCGAAGGCATCGCCGCCGCCGACATGCCGCCCCTGTTCATACGGACGCCCGAGGGGCTCGAACTCGTCAATTACCGCGTCCAGGGCCGCCGCTACGAAATCGACCGGATCTTTGCAGAAGCGGAGCTGAGGCTCGGCCGCATCCGGCCGGTTGTCGTAACTCTCCAGCGCCAGGCGCCGAGGCCAGGGGAGGGACGCTGATGCGGGCGCGCGCAGGTCCTGAGCCCACGCCGGCGGAAGAGGCGGTGTGCCTGCACGCGCATCCGCCGTCCCCGAAACGCCTTTCCCGGAAGGTCCTCTTGGCAGGCGCCGGGACCATCGGCGTGATCATCGCCTTTGCGCTTGTCTCAGGCCTCTCGCCGAGGACGCGGGCCGAATCGCCTGCCGCCGGGACGGCGCCGCCCGGGGCTGCCGCGCTCCCCGAGGGCCTCAGCCGCCTGCCGGCGCGCTACGACACCGGGGCGCTGACCCTCGCCGCCCCCGAACCGCAGGAACCACATGACTGGCTCTGGGGCCCGCACGGTCCGCCGGACCATCTCTATACGGAGGACCCTTATGAAGATCTTGCTCTTCCGGAAGGCAGCCGATGGGACACCCCTGAGCCCCGGGATATGGGCGCCGCTCCCCAGACCGCCCCGCCAGGCCAGCCGCCGCCCGCCGAACTCTTCTTTGCCCGCCGCGAACCTCCCAAAGCGCTGTCCGTCAGCGCGCCGCCAGCAGAGGCGGCAGAAAAGGCGCCCTCCCAGACGCCCGGACGTCAATATCTGACGGCCACCCCCGGTCCGCCGCCGGGCCCGCCCTATCTGGTCCAGGCGGGCAGCGTCATCCCGGCAGCGTTGCTGACTGCCGTCAATTCTGATCTGCCGGGCCGGGTGATCGCGCAGGTCTCCGCGCCCGTATATGACAGCATCACAGGCGATCACCTGCTGATCCCGCAAGGCGCGCGCCTCATCGGCACCTATGCCAGCCAGGCCGCTTATGGCGATGCCCGTGTCTTCCTCAGCTGGGACCGGCTGCTGATGCCGGACGGAGGTTCGCTCGACCTGCCGCAGATGGCGGCGACCGACGCCGCGGGCGCGGCAGGCCTTGCCGCCCGGGTCGACAACCGTCTTGGCCGGGTGGGCGGGGCGATCGCGATTTCGGCAGTGCTCAGCATCCTGGCGAACGAGGCTGAGGCCACATCCGACGGGCGATTCACCCGCAGCCTCGGCGACGCCGCCGCGCAGGAGGCGGCTCGCACCGGGAGCCGTATCGTCCAGCGCGAGTTGAACTTGCGCCCCACCCTTCGGGTTCCTGCCGGCGCGCCGGTCCGCGTCCTTGTCACCGATGATATCCTTCTGAAGCCGTTTACGGAGTAAAGTCATGACTGTGCACAAGTCCCCACCTGCCTCCCAAATCGATCTGTTCGCCGCCGTCCCGGCTCGCGCCGTTCCCGCCCCGCCGTCCGCCCGTCTCGCCGCGAAGCCGGCGCCGACCCCGCCTGCCTACGAACGCAGTGGCCCGGTGATGCGCACGCCTTCGGCAAACCCGGTCTTCTCGCCGGCGGGGCCGGACGAATGGTGGACGACCCGCATGACCTGCTCGTTCCTGAAGATCAGCCGGAAGACACTCTGGGAACGGCGCCGCGATCCTTCGCTGGACTTCCCGCAGCCTGTCCAGCTCGGCGGGACGCGCAACCTCTACCGGGCCCGGGCGGTCAGGGGGTGGGCCGAAGGCATGGCCGCCTGCGAAACCGGATCGTGATGCGAGGTCGTCCTCCGATCCGCTCACACGTGGAACAGCTGCGGGGCTGGGCGGCGCCCTGCATTCCCGGAGTCGATCCGGGAAGCGGTGCAGGTTACGTCGTGGTCTGCACCGCTTCCCTCAGCCTGAGGATCCTGTCGATCAGCAGGTCGACATCGGTGTATGGATCAACGCCCGAGTCTGGCCCATGCCGACTCCTGAGGCGGGCAGCTCTTTCATTGGCCTGCGGGAGGCGCTCGTGCAGGCGTTCATACAGCCCGCTGTCGCCTTTCTGGTAGCTTCGGAAATGAACGCGCAGCGCCGTCAGGATGTCGTTTCGATCAGTGTACGACCATAGATCCTGATAGTGCAGAAGAATCCACAATTCGAAGTTTGGCACGCTGGGTACGGCATGGAACGGGACCGGTTTTCCTTCATCGTTTCTGTGCTTCCCGTTCAGGGCAGCAGCCTTTGTCAACGCTGCAAAGTATCCACCGTGTGCATCCCGATCAAACACGGCGTGAATGGCTTCGAATGCCTTCGTTTCAAGGAACTGTTTCTCTGCAAATTCGACGATCTGAAGAGGATCGGTTCCGTCTGCACTGTGAAGGATCCGGACGAACGCAGACGTCGCGCGGACCGACACTCGTATCTCTTCGAAGTATTGCGGCTCTGTCCTCGAGCCCTCCGTCACGACCAGAATACGGTCGTAGGGCCGCCTGATAGCCTTTCGGCGCCTGAGTTCCCGCTTCTGCCGTTCGCGCGGATTCTTGTCTCTAGGCATCCACTTCCGCCGGTATCAGACGGTTGGCGAGAACCGGAATGCCGCCATATCGGCCGGCGAGATAGCCTTTCTCGAAGGCTTCACCCTTGCGCGCCGAGAAATCCGTGAGCGGTGTCAGATGCGCGGCCTGCATCTGATCGCGCTCGCTGAACCAGACCTGATCCCGGCGCAGCAGGGTGGGATCGAGCAGAGTGGTGTCATGCGTCGTGAAGATCAGCTGGGCGCCGGACCTGTTGACGAGCGGGTCCTGGAATATTTCGATCAGACGGCGGACAAGTAGCGGGTGGAGGCTCCGGTCGATCTCGTCGATGACAAGCACGCGTCCACGCTCGATGATATCGATGACCGGGCCTGCCAGGGC
Source organism: uncultured Hyphomonas sp. (assembly GCA_964409375.1). GTDB lineage: Bacteria > Pseudomonadota > Alphaproteobacteria > Caulobacterales > Hyphomonadaceae > Hyphomonas. The sequence continues at coordinate 2,426 of CAYPDA010000045.1, read as the reverse complement.
GTACAGCTTCTGTGTGCCCTGGGATTCGTCACCATAACCGATCAGGGCATCGGTCTTGCCGACGCTGTGGCGGAACTGGGTGACAAAGACTTCGCCGTCAATATTGCCTTCAAACGACGCGTCGCCTGTAGCTAGGTCGATCTTCATTTCGTTCAGCTTGGCCTTCTTTCGCTCGACGACAATGTCCGCAATGCTGATATCGGCTGCTCTGAGCAGATTCCGGATTTCGCCGCGCCGGGCAGGGGTTTCTGCCCAGAGGTTCGAGAATTGCGGTTCAATGTGTCCCCCATCGAGGAAAACATGCATGTCCTCGCTGAACCAGTTGAACACCGGACTGAGCGCGTCGCTGTTGAGCTGCGCGGCGGTCGAGAGAAACAGCGTGTTGGGGCGTGTGGCTTCTTCCCAGACCTTCTTCGGACCCGGCAGGAACGAGCTGAAGCTGTATTCGCTTTCGCCCGTGTCCGGATTGAGTCGGCGTTCGAACCATGTCTGCGGGCGAGCGTGTTCGTAGACAAGCAGCCATTCGGCGTGAACACGCTCCCGGTCGAGCTCGAATCCGTATTGATGGCGTACGCCGTCTAGAACAATGGTCGCTTCGAAGAGGGTGGGTCTGGCTCGGGCTTCTTCGTCCAGCAGGAAGGGCTGGATGTTCCACTTGCTACCCGGTTTCAGGCGCACGGATTCTTGGACGATCCTCGACATCATGTCGAGCGCGCGCAGCAAGGTGGTCTTGCCGCCAGCGTTCTGACCATAGATCGCGACTGTCCGCACCGCTTTCGGAGCAGCGTTGATCTCCGTCTCGACCGTGTTCGTCGATTCCAGTGTCCGGTCCGATGAAGCAACCAGCGACAGAGCCACCTCGTCTCGGAACGCTCGGAAATTGCCCGTTCTGAACTCTAAAAGCATATTGATCCCTCTTTGATTATCTAAAGTGCATAAAAAATGCAAAAAGTCCAATCAAATTGGATTTCAGCTGGCTTTGTCAGGGGGGGTATTTGGCAGGTTACATACCTCCCGGTCTCGGAGCTCAGGGCGCCCGGCGCGGGAAATAGCCGATCTCGGCTAGCGCTTCATCCTCACGCCTTCGCCGCTCTTGGTGTCCTTGGCGATGAAGCTCACGCCGCCATTCTCGAGCGCTCTCTGGATAGCCTCCCGATTGGGGCTCGTCGTGCGATCCGGCTCGCGGTCACTTTCAATCCGCCGGATTGTGGCCAGTGACACGCCGCTTTCCTCCGCCAGTTTCTGCTGGTTCCAGTCGAGAAGCGCCCGGGCCGCCCGGATTTGACCTGATGTAAGCATTAAATTATCTCATATGAGTTATTATGTTGCACGCATCTGGCGCTTGTGATACATTTGCGCTCACAGAATACGCGAAGGTCTGAACAATGTCTCGACGCCCTGATAAAGAGGCGAACGAACCCGTTCGCCCGGAAGGTCCCACGCGCAGGCTTGTCCTGGGAGCTGGGGCCCTGCCATTGCTCGGCAACGCCCAGCCAGATCCGGCACAGACCGATCAGGCGGCCGCTGCGTGTGAGGCATGGCTGGCCAACGAGTCGGAGCAGGAACAGCTGATCCGCCGCTGGCAGAAGCTCGAAAACTATCTCTTTAAGACCCAGAACTGGGCGCGTCTGTCGCCTGCCGAGCAGAGCCAGCATCCGGACAATCCAGAGATGGACCGCCTCAGCACTCGGATCGCGGCGCTGAGCGAGGAGAATGCAGTCCTGCTGTCTTCGCTGTCGACAATGGCCGCCACGTCATCGCGCGGCATCTGCCGAAAGCTCGCCGTGGCCATGATCCGCGTCTGCCCGGATGAGAATGAAGAAGCCCATCTCCTCATTGGAAGTATTCTGCGCGACTATATCGTCGTGCATGGCGAGCCGTGAGTCGTGAGCCTTTGGCCCGTAGGGCTAAACACCAAACCGCGTCGATCTAGCCCAGGAATAGATCGCCCTGCGAGCTACCGTTCACACGGATCATACCTACCAAAAGCCATTGGTTGCTCGTCCCATGCGTCACGTTGCGCCGGCTGTGCGTGCTGAAGGCTAGCAACAGCCCGGCTTTGAAGTAGTCGTGCTCATACTTTTTACGTAAGATGTTAATTGCTTCTGAGCGGCCATAGTCCCTCTCGAATCGATGGAAGGCGGAAGAAGTCTCCCAGTCGTCACACTCATGCTCGCGGTCCTTGCCGTCTTGATCTTTCCATTTTGCGCTAAACTGAACCGGACAGGGGGTAATCATCCCATTTTTAAGCGGCCGGACTTCTGGACTTCACGCGGCAAGTTTCAGTTTCATGGCGGGTGTGATGCCGCCGATGCCCATGTTCGGGCGCTCATTGTTGTAAGTCCATAGCCACCTGGTGGCGTGTTCCTTGACCTCCTCGATCGTGTTGAAGATGAACTGGCCGAGCCACTCCTGGCGGACGGTCC
>CAYPDA010000044.1:0-19081 GCA_964409375.1 uncultured Hyphomonas sp. | reverse complement strand
CATTCGCGCGGGTTATGTTCCTGCAGACATGGAGGAAACGAGTGCCCGGTTCGATATTGGCTACCGCCTGAACGACTCGCTCAAACTGTCCGGCGGGCTGCGGTATACGGACCTTGGCGCCACCTTTGAATCTTTCAGAAGCCGGGCCAGAGCAACCCGCGATGACCTGCTTCCCTTCCTCAATTCAGGAAACCCGGATTTCCTGTCCGGTATTTCCGGGGACTTTCCACGTTTCTTCGTCACTGCAGTTCCCGGGCAGGACTTCATTATTGCCCGCGGACTTGAGGACGAGCCGAATATCTCTGGTGATGGCCCCGGTAACCTCCGTAGAAACGAGCAGCGTGATTTCTTTCTGACAGAGAAAGTTCTTGCTGCGTACGTTCAGATCGATGGAGAGACCCAACTGCTGGGCCTTCCTGCCAGGTACAATGTGGGCGTCCGCGTGGCAGAGACTGATTTTGAAGTGAACACCTATCTCACGGCCGGAACGAGCGTTGGGAATCTGCAGACTGACAATAACAAGTACACGAATGTCTTGCCGAGCGCCAACCTCACACTCAATCTTACCGATGATCTGCTGGTAAGGTTCGCCGCTTCACAAACGCTTCAGCGGGCTGGGCTCCAGGACCTTGCTCCCTCGACTTTTGTGAACGTCACAAACAACACGTCAACCAGCGGAAATGCTTCTCTCAAGCCGCCGACATCAACAAACTTCGATGTATCTCTGGAGTGGTACTTTGATCGCGGCTCCCTTCTGTCCGGTGCCGTTTTCGCAAAAGACGTGAAGGACTTTATTGCAACGAGCAACACCCTAGCAGTCATTCCCGGCTTCGAAAGCATTGGGGAAGTGCTGGTGACGCGGCCAGATAATGTGGCCTCGGCTGAAGTACGGGGCTTTGAAGTCGGGGTGCAGCACTTCTTCGATAACCTGCCGGAACCGCTCGACGGTTTGGGAGTCATCGCCAATTACACATACTCGGATGCGAAGGACAGCAACGGCTTTCCGCTGATCGCCAACTCCAAGCATAGCTACAACCTGTCGGCGCTTTACGAGCGTGGGCGCTACAAAGCGAGAATTGCCTACAACTGGCGGGATGATGCTGTCCTGAAGTTCACGCAGGATCGGCCGGATTACATCAAGGCCAATTCTCAACTGGACGCACAACTCTCAATAGATCTGACGAAGCAGCTTGCTCTTTCGCTCCAGGGACAGAACCTAATACCAGAGGATTCGGCCAGGATTGAAATTGCGAACGGCAATCCACTGGCTCTGAATGCGTATTCTCTGTCTGAGCGGCGCCTTTCGGTCGGGCTTCGGGCTCGCTTCTAGCGGGCATGACTGTTCAATCAAGAAGTCGAGGCTCCTGCGCGGGAAGCAGTGGGTTTGGGAGACGCTAAGTCATGAAGTATCGAGTGTTAAAGAACAGCCCCTCAACCTTGCTGGTCGGCGGGAAAGGTTTCCGCCGGCCGCATCTTCTTGTGTTGACCTCAATACTGGCGGTTGCCTGTTCCGCCGTCCCTGAGCCTCCGGTGGCGCGGATTCAAGGGGCTGAACCTCGCATACTGGGCAGTCAAAGTATGCAGGCGCCGGTTCTGCTGCCGGATTACTCGTATGCTGGCTACAGGTTCGGATTAGAGCCTCTTCCTGCAGAACCGGGAACGATAATCTACGCGTCCGACTACGGCGTCATTCCGGATGACGGGAAGGACGATTCGCGGGCGCTTTTGCAGGCGCTGGACGCGGCGGCCGAAGTGTCCGGGCGTGTGACCTTACTTCTGCCGCCGGGCCGTATTCAGTTGTCGGAAATTATTCCGATTGAGCGGAGCGAACTCATTCTCCAGGGAGCAGGAAGTGGGGAGGGCGGAACAGAGCTCTTTTTTCCTCGCCCTCTGAGTATGGTGGACCGGTCGGATCGGCAGGATCAGCTCCGTGAGTATCTCGTTCGCGAAAACAAGATTCAGAGAGAACCCGATCAGAACATCAACATGCTGTTCAGTGAGTACAGCTGGTCTGGCGGGTTTCTGCTGGTTGGACCAGCCGGTACAACGCCGGTTTCATACGACCCCGCCACCGAGGTCCGCCCCGCGACATTAACGGATGTCCGTGAGGGCAGGCAATTTGAGCGCGAGCTTATCGTCGACTCGGCAGAGCAGTTGGCTGTTGGCCAGGTCGTACAAGTTCTATGGTACTCTGACGACGGCGCTGAAAGCAGTATTCTCAAATCGATGTACGGAACGTTCGAAGACTGGAATAGTCAGCAAACAGATGTACGCCGGATGCTTCATATCGGCTCCCATCACTGGACATTTCCAAATCGTCCTGTCGTCGCGCAGACGACCCGAATAGTGAACATTGATGGCTCACGGATCGAGCTGGGGGATCCCCTCCTCCATGATATCTCTGGCGTTCAGCCGGCAATCGTTGCGGAATGGGAGCATCTCAGCAACGTCGGAATTCAAGATATGCGCCTGACTTTTCCCCACAGTGCCTGGTTTGGGCATCACCTGGAGCAGGGGTATAATGGAATCTACCTGACAGGCGTGTTCGACGGGTGGGTCAGTAATCTCGTCATAGAAAACGCCGATAGTGGTATACTGACTGATAATGCGGCTTCTCTGACAATATCTGACGTGACGACCAAGGGAGAGCATACCGCCCACTATTCCGTTCATATCGGCGCGGTTCACAACGTGCTTGTTACCGGGCTGCGTGTGGAAAACCGTGTGGTTCATCCTCTAAGTGTCAACACGCGCGCGACCAGATCAGTTTATCAGCGTGCCGTCGTGCTGAAGAACGCGATCATAGATCAGCATAGTGGTTCCAATCACCAGAACCTTTTTGACCAGATTGTCCTAAGGATAGAGCCGCATAAGAGCGATGGCGGGGCGTTTCACTACCAGTTATGGAGAGGCGGCGGAGCCGATTACTGGAAGCCGGGTCATGGCCTGTACAATACGCACTGGAACATTCGTTTAGAGACGCCGAATTCTGACGCGCTCCAGGAACGCGTGCATATCTCGAGTGGTCTTGAAGGTCCGGGAGCGCGCATCGTCGGACTCCATGCAGACTTCGAGTTCGACCTTACCTATTGGCCCACGCCGTACACGGAGATGATCGGCGAGCCAGTACACTATGCCCCTTCACTTTATGACTATCAGCTTTCTCAGCGGAGGAAGTTGATGCAGGCGTCCGGGCCATCGCTTCCTTGAGCTAAGGATCTCCCGGGATCGGAGGCGCGCCTTGCCGGAGGATGACTGACCGGGCGGGGCTGCAGTGGGTCCCCGTTCGATGACTTCAGGGTTGAGTTCGATCCGGGCCTTTGGGCCGGTTGGGGACCGGTTCGAAAGCAGGAGCTTCGCCGCCGCCCGGCCGATGTCTGTATGACGATGACGAAGCGTTGCAGGGGCCGGCGAGATCCGGCGTCATCTGACATTTGTGCCGAGACTGGCCGGCATCCTGCGGCGAAACGGGGTGTCTGGCCAGAGTGACCCAGCGCCCTTATGTTGCTGGATTTGCGGCGATTTCGCGCGGCGCTTCGCCAAATGCCGGCTTCCGGTTGCTTTTTCTGGCCATGACCGTTCTGTTAGGCCGCCACAGGCCAACGATCCCGGAGGATGAAGTCCCATGCAGTCCCCCCTGCCGAGCGAGGCGCCGCCGCGCCGGAATGCCTTCACGCGTTTCCTCGACGGGGTCGAATGGCTCGGCAATCTGTTGCCGCATCCGGTCACGCTGTTTGCGGTCCTCGCTTTCGGCATCGTGCTGCTTTCGGGGCTGTTCGGCTGGATGGGGCTGGCGGTGGAGGATCCGCGGCCGGCAGGCGCGCGCGGCGTGGCCGAAGACGGGATGATCCGCGCGGTCAGCCTTCTCAACGGCGATGGGATCCGCCGCATCTTCACCAATCTTGTCACCAATTTCACGAGTTTCGCGCCCCTGGGCGTCGTCCTCGTGGCGATGATCGGCGTTGGTGTTGCCGAGAAATCGGGGCTGCTCTCGGCGGCCGTCCGATCGATGGTTCTGTCGGCGCCGCGTCATATGGTGACGGTTGCGATCGTGTTTTCTGGGATCGTCTCCAACACGGCCTCCGAAGTCGGCTATGTCGTGCTGATCCCGCTTGCCGGTGCCATCTATTACGCCCTCGGCCGTCATCCCCTGGCCGGCATGGCGGCCGCGTTTGCCGGTGTGTCCGGCGGCTACAGCGCAAACTTGCTGATCGGTACGATCGACCCGCTGCTGGCAGGCATCACCCAGGAGGCGGCGCGCCTGATTGATCCCGATTATGTCGTGCTGGCCACGGCGAACTGGTATTTCATGGCGGGGTCCACCTTCCTCATCACGCTGATCGGATCACTCGTTTCGATCTTCATCGTGGAGCCGAAGCTCGGCCCTTATGACCCCTCGCGCGCCGACCCGACCATTCTCGATGAGCGGATGATGGAGCCGCTCAAGAATGAGGAGAAGAGGGGCCTGCTCTGGGCCGGGGTGGCCATCCTTGGCGTGTTCGGCCTGATGGCGTTGACGCTGGTGCCGGACTGGGGCGTGCTACGCAACCCTGAAACGGGGGACCGTATCGATTCGCCCTTCTTCGGCGGATTTGTCGTCTGGATCCTGATCTTCTTCGTCGTGGCGGGCTATGCCTATGGGCGGGCTGTCGGCGTGATGAAGACGGACACGGATGTCATTGACGCCATGGCCGCGGCGCTCGCCTCACTCGGCCTCTATATCCTTCTGGTCTTCTTCGCAGCGCAGTTCGTGGCTTTCTTCAACTGGACCAATCTCGGCGCCATCACGGCGGTGACGGGCGCGCAGTTCCTTCAGGATTCCGGCATGACAGGGCCGCTCGTCTTCTTCCTGTTCATCCTGATGTGCGCGATCATCAACCTGTCGCTTGGTTCGGCCTCAGCGCAATGGGCGGTCACGGCGCCGATCTTCGTGCCGATGCTGATGCTGATCGGCTACTCGCCGGAAGTCATCCAGGCGGCTTACCGGATCGGCGATTCCTCTACCAACATCATTACACCTATGATGAGCTATTTCGGTCTGATCCTCGCCTGGGCCACGCGCTATGACAAGAAACTCGGCGTCGGCACGCTGATCGCGATGATGCTGCCCTACTCAATCTTTTTCATGCTCTTCTGGTCTGGCTTCTTCTTTCTCTGGACTTTCGTCCTTGGCATTCCTGTCGGGCCCGGATCGCCGACCTATTATGCGCTCTGAGCAGCCCGGCTTTCAAAGCGCGAGAGGCTGAAGAGGGAGAGGTCAAAGCCGGGGTCTTCCTGCAGGACCAGCCTGACGAGAATCTCACCGATCACCGGCGCGAATTTATATCCGTGGCCGGATAATCCGGCAGCGATGACACCGGACGGGCTTTGCGGATGGTGGTCGATGATGAAATTGCCGTCTGGCGACATCGTGTACATGCATGTCACGGATTTGCGGATCGGGCCGAGGGAGGGGGCGAAGCTGCTGCAGAAGTCTTCGATCGGTGTGCGGTCCTTGTCGCGGATGGCACGGTCGATGTTCTGCCAGCGATCGAAGCGCTCGCCGGTGCCGTGCTCCGCGATCTTGACGAGCCTGTCTTCATTCGCCGGGAAGCCATAGATCCATTTGTTGCCGGGCAGATGCGCCACGAAGGGCCGGAAGCCGGCGCCGCTCTCGAACCGGTCATCGCCGGGGCCTTCGAGCCAGTGGAGCGTGTTGCGTTCAAGCACGAGGTGTTGCTGAAGCGCCGGGATCAGTTCATGCGACCAGGGGCCGGCCGTGAATATCACCTTCTCGGCTTCGATTACCCGGTCGTCGAGTCCGATACGCCAGCGGCAACCTTCGGCCTGCGCTGATCGAATGGTCCGGCCCGTGAGACATACAGCGCCGCGGGCCTCGGCGCACTGCTGGAGTTGGCTGAGATAGGTTTCGACGCCGAGATAGCCGGCGCGGGTTTCGTGAAAATGGTCCCAGCCCTCGGGCACGTCGAACCCCGCCTTGCCCTCGTATGTGTCAGCGCCGGCGTCGATGAGGGGTATGTCATAGGCGGCGGCTGAGGTGCGGGTGGCCGTCATCCGGGGATCATCCGCCGGGCCGAAATATTGCACGCCGGTTTCATGGAAGATCTCGCCGTCCATCACCGCCGCATGCGCGCGCCAGAGTTCGAGCGCGCGGCGGATCATCGGAATGTAGCGCGCATCCTCGCTGTAAGCCTCGCGGATGAGGCGGGTTTCGCCGTGCGAGCTGCCCTGGATATGGGGCGGATCAAACTGGTCGATCCCTAGGACGCCGAGCCCCCGGCTGGCGGCCTCATGAAGGGCCGAAAGGCCCATTGCGCCAAGGCCGAGAATGGCAATGTCTGTGTGCTGTGTTTTCATCATCTTCCTTTTGGGTTGACGCTTTGACCGGCAGGCTAACGCGTTCATGGCCTGCCGATCAACCTTGGGCGCCGCGATGTTCCCGCTTTGCAGCGCGCCGCGCCGCCGATAGGCTGGAGGCGAGGCAGACGGGTATCAACCCGCAGCGGGAGGACGTGTGATGTGGAGCAATTCCGAGGACAAGGCGCTTCGACAGCGCGCCGAGGCAGTGATCCCAGGCGGCATGTATGGCCATCAGTCTGCGCGCCTCCTGCCGGATGACTATCCGCAATTCTTCGAGCGTGCCTCCGGCGCCCATCTCTGGGATGCGGACGCCAACCGCTATCTCGACTTCATGTGCGGCTATGGCCCCAACCTGTTTGGCTATGCGCACGAGGAGATCGATGCGGCCTATGCAGCCCAGCTGGCGCGCGGCGACACGATGACCGGACCGTCCGGCCTGATGGTCGATCTCGCCGAGCAGATGACCGCGATGGTGAGCCATGCCGACTGGGCTATGTTCTGCAAGAACGGAACGGACGCGACCACGATGGCGATGATGACGGCGCGCAGCCAAACGCGCCGCAACACCATCATCCTCGCGACGGGCGCGTATCACGGCGCGGCGCCCTGGTGCACACCGGTGCGGCGCGGTGTGGCGCCGGGCGACCGGGCCGGGCAGGTGTTGTGCACATACAATGACGTGAAAAGCCTGGAAGCCGCCATGCGCGAGGCCGGCGATGACCTCGCCGCGATCTTTGCCGCGCCGTTCCGGCATGACACCTTCGTGGACCAGGAGGCTCCAAACCTGGCTTATGCCAGGCGTGCGCGGGAGATCTGTGACCAGACCGGCGCGCTGTTGATCGTGGATGATGTGCGGGCGGGTTTGCGGCTGGCGCGTGATTGCAGCTGGTCGCGGATCGGCGTTGCTCCGGACCTTTCCTGCTGGGGCAAGGCGATTGCCAATGGCCACCCGATCTCAGCGCTCCTCGGGGCGGACAAGGCGCGGTCTGCGGCGGCCTCGATCTATGTGACGGGATCGTTCTGGTTCTCCGCCGCGCCGATGGCCGCGGCGCTCGCGACGCTGAAGCTGGTCCGCGAGACGGATTATCTGGAGCAGACCGTCGCGCTGGGCCAGCGCCTGCGCGACGGTCTGGACGCGGTGGCGGCACGCCACGGGTTCGGGCTGCGCCAGACGGGGCCCGTACAGATGCCGCTGATCCTGTTCGAAGATGATCCCGGGCTCGGCAAGGGCTATGCCTGGAGCGCGGCGCTGATGAAACGCGGCGTCTATTTCCACCCCTGGCACAATATGTTCCTGTGCGCCGCGATGACCGAGGCCGATATCGATTACACGCTTGAGGCGGCGGACGACGCGTTCATGTCGATCCGGGCTGAGGGTGTGTGGCCGCCATCGGCGCAACTTGTCGCCGCGGGGCTCGTGCCGGGCCGCTGACCCCTACCTCGCTCAATTCGCCTGGCAGCCCTGTTGCGGATTGCTGCAAAAGATGGCGTCTATAGCTCGGTCAGTTAAAATCAATTTGATCTATAGGGCGCATCAGTCCAGCCTGTGGTGACAATACCAGACTGAAGTCAATGATGGGAGAAATCATGGATACCGAACAAAAGTGCCCGGTAATGCGCGGCGCTGGAAGTGTGGCGAGCGCTGACGCCCCGACAAACGCGAAATGGTGGCCGAACCAGCTCAACATCAAGATCCTCCACCAGAACTCCTCGCTGTCGAACCCGATGGGGCAGGATTTCAATTATCCCGACGAATTCAAGAAGCTCGATTATGCCGCGCTGAAGCAGGACCTTCATGCGCTGATGACGGATTCGCAGGACTGGTGGCCGGCGGACTGGGGCCATTATGGCGGCTTCTTCATCCGCATGGCCTGGCACAGCGCCGGCACCTACCGGATCGGCGATGGCCGCGGCGGCGCCGGGGCCGGGCAGCTGCGCTTTGCACCCCTCAACAGCTGGCCGGACAATGGCAACCTCGACAAGGCGCGCCGCCTGCTGTGGCCTATCAAGCAGAAATACGGCAACCAGATTTCCTGGGCTGACCTGATTATCCTGACGGGAAATGTCGCGCTGGAATCCATGGGCTTCAAGACCTTCGGCTTTGCCGGTGGCCGGGTTGATGTGTGGGAGCCGGAAGAGGACGTCTATTGGGGGTCCGAAACCGAATGGCTCGCCACGAGCGACAAGCCCAACAGCCGCTATTCGGGTGAGCGCGAACTCGAAGACCCGCTGGCCGCCGTTCAGATGGGCCTCATCTACGTCAACCCGGAGGGGCCGGACGGCAAGCCTGATCCTGTTGCGTCAGGCCGCGACATTCGCGAGACCTTCGCCCGCATGGCGATGAATGACGAAGAGACGGTCGCGCTCGTTGCTGGCGGCCACACCTTCGGCAAGGCGCACGGCGCCGGCGATGCGGCGCTCGTGGGCGCCAATCCGGAATCCTCGCCGATCGAGGCGCTCGGCTTCGGCTGGGCCAACCGGCACGGCTCGGGTATCGGTGCCGACACGATCACGTCGGGCATCGAAGGCGCGTGGAAACCCAACCCGACGACCTGGGACATGGGCTATTTCGACATGCTGTTCGGCTATGAGTGGGAGCTAGTGAAAAGCCCTGCCGGCGCCAACCAGTGGCGGCCAAAGGACGTGCGCCCCGAGCACATGATCCCGGATGCGCACGACCCGTCGAAATCGCACCCGCCGATGATGACGACCGCCGACCTCGCGCTGCGCTTCGATCCGATCTACGAGCCGATCTCGCGCAAATATCATCAGAACCCCGACCTGTTCGCGGACGCGTTCGCGCGGGCCTGGTTCAAGCTGACCCACCGCGATATGGGGCCGAAAGTGCTCTATCTCGGGCCGGAAGTGCCAGCTGAAGAGCTGATCTGGCAGGATCCGGTACCGCCGCTTTACCATGAACTGGTCAATGCGCAGGACATCGAGACCCTCAAGAGCCAGATCCTGGCGACGGGCCTTACCATTCCTGACCTCGTCAAGACGGCCTGGGCGTCTGCCTCGACCTTCCGCGGCTCGGACAAGCGGGGCGGCGCCAATGGCGCCCGTATCCGCCTCGCGCCGCAGAAGGACTGGGAGGTCAACGAACCGGCGGTGCTCGCAAAGGTACTGTCGGCGCTTGAAGGCGTGCAGTCTGCGTTCAATTCGGCGCAGACCGGCGGCAAGAAAGTGTCGCTGGCCGACCTCATCATCCTCGGCGGCTGCGCCGCTGTCGAAGTGGCGGCGAAGAAGGCCGGCATGGACGTCAAGGTGCCCTTTACGCCGGGCCGGACGGACACGACGGACGAACTGACGGATGCCGGTTCTTTTGCACCGCTCGAGCCGACCGGTGACGGTTTCCGCAACTATGTCCGCAAGGCGATCCAGCGCAACGCCGAGGAAATGCTGGTCGACCGCGCCCATCTCCTCACCCTGACTGCGCCGGAAATGTCGGTGCTCGTCGGCGGTATGAGGGCACTTGGCGCGAACTATGGCGGCAACAGGCACGGCGTGTTCACGGACCGTCCGGAGACGCTGACCAACGACTTCTTCGTCAACCTCCTCGACATGGGAACGGTCTGGTCGCCGGCCTCGGATGGCACCTATCAGGGCCGCGACCGGAAGACCGGCGACGTTAAGTGGACGGCCACCCGTGTCGACCTCATCTTCGGTTCCCACTCGCAGCTGCGGGCAATTGCCGAGGTCTACGGCCAGAGCGACTGCCAGACGAAGTTCGTCAAGGACTTCGTGGCCGCCTGGACCAAGGTCATGGACCTCGACCGGTTCGAAATTGCGACCGTCCCGGCCAAGGTCAAGGCGCACGCCTGATCTGACGGACTGAACCAGACGGGAAGGGCGGCGCCCGGCAGGGGCGCCGCCTTTTTTCGTTTGTGCGGGATGTCCTGCCTCGGTTCGCGCGAGGGCAACATTGCGCGCCCCCGCGCCAGCTGGGAGATTGCGTAAAAGACGCACAATCCAAGGGAGCAACCCAGATGGCAATCAAGACACGGTTCACGGACATGTTCGGGGTCGAGCACCCCATTGCCCAGGGCGGGATGCAATGGGTCGGCAAGGCCGAACTCGTCGCAGCGGTGGCAAATGCCGGCGCGCTTGGTTTCCTGACGGCGCTGACCCAGCCGACGCCGGAGGAGCTTGCGAAGGAAATCCGGCGCACCAAGGACCTGACCGACAAGCCCTTCGGCGTGAACCTCACCATCCTGCCCGCCATCAAGCCGCCGCCCTACGCGGAGTACCGCGACGCCATCATCCAGGGCGGCATCAAGGTGGTCGAGACGGCCGGCTACAGACCGCAGGAACATGTCGATCACTTCAAGGCGCACGGCATCAGGATCATCCACAAATGCACGGCGGTGCGCCATGCACTGTCCGCCGAGCGGATGGGTGTCGACGCGATCTCGATTGATGGCTTCGAATGTGCCGGCCATCCGGGCGAGGATGATATTCCGAACCTGATCCTGATTCCCGCCGCCGCCAACAAGGTGAAGATCCCGATGCTAGCCTCCGGCGGCTTCGCGGATGCGCGCGGGCTGGTCGCCGCGATCGCCCTCGGTGCCGACGGCGTCAACATGGGCACGCGCTTCTGCGTCACGAAAGAGGCCCCGATCCATCAGAACTTCAAGCAGCAGATGGTCGCCAATGACGAGCGCCAGACCGACCTGATCTTCCGGACCCTGCACAACACGGCGCGCGTGATGCGCAACAAGGTCAGCTCCGAAGTTGTCGAGATCGAGCGCAAGGGCGGGGCGAAGTTCGAAGATGTCATGCACCTTGTGGCCGGCGTACGCGGGCGCAAGGCGATGGAAGACGGCGATACCGACGGCGGCATCTGGTCGGCCGGTCCGGTGCAGGGCCTGATCGATGATATCCCGAGCGTGAAGGAACTGGTCGACCGGATCATGTCCGAAGCCGAGGACATCATCCGGGCACGACTGAACGGCGTGCTTGCCTGACCGCTGAACATGGAGAAGGGAGCACGCGGATCGCGAAACCCGGCTTGAGAGGTCATGCTGCCGGTGTGATTTCTGGGTGAACGCACTCAGAAATGATCAAGGGTGGTCCCGGGGGGGTGATGGCTGGCCCGACTGGCTGCAGGGCCATTCGAGGCTCGCCCGGGAGGGGCCGAGCCGAGGGTTGGCGGAATTGGTTTTCTTAGGAAACGCGGCCTCTGCCATTCGGCAACGGCCTCACATTGAGAACGCCGTATTCCAGGGTATTGTTTGAGGGGGCGACGGATTGGCCGGTGACCTGGGAACTGACTTCCTGGCACCGGTATCATTGCCCATCCGGTTAAGGCTGGCAGTTACAAATTCGTGAGCTTTCAGATTGGCCCGTCATTTTTCCGCCACTGTTCTCCAGAAGCTGCACTCGAAGGCTTCTCCAGCAGGGCTGATGCCTTCTTGTACAGTATGTTCAACCGGATGCCCGGATAGCCTTCCATTGCGACGACGGCGGACTGTCCGGCTTGAATGGTGTGAACGCCGGTGACGGCGCCGGTCGAAACATACATGCCCTGGCGAAGCGGCATGCCGCGGGCCGCGCAGATTTCGAGCACTGCCCGGAACGATTCGACCGGACCGCCGGGAATGCCTGATGCATCGGCAGAGCCAATCTCATCATTGTCGATGAAGGTCTGGAAACGCCACTCTGCGGGGGACGCATCCTGCCAGTCCTGGATCGAAGCTCCGAGAACCAGGCCGTTATTGTTGCCGAAGTCGGAGATGGTCACCAGCGGTCCAAGATCGTTGATGCCGTGAAAAGGGCTCGAGGCGATTTCTACACCGACGATCATTTCTTTAATGAATTCAATTGCTTCGTTGACTGTCCAGGTCAGTTTTCCGGCTGGAGCGTCGGCTCCGCATACGATGATGATCTCGCCTTCGACAGCGCCGAAGCCGCCTTCGAACACGAAGGCGTCGACAGCATCTTCACCCGCCTGGGCCACGTCGCGGCTGAAGATCGGACCCGCCAGACGGTCCGTACCAAGCATTTCGTCCCAAGGCGGGTTAATCTTGCCAACCTTCCAGCCTACGACCCTGTCCGGCCAGAAACGTATCGCCTGAGCCTGAATCGCATAGGCCTCGCTCAGCGATTGTGGCGGCGTACCCGGATAATCCGGCAAGGCCTGGGCCATGATCCTGGCGTTCGTAAAGCTTCGGGCGCGGATGTCTTCTGCCAATTCTGTATTCATCGTGACTGCATTGCTCCGCGTCTTCCCGGCCCGCCCGTCTGTTGCTGCGCCAAGCGGCGCGCCGGGTGGTAATGTGTGACTTTCAGTCCTGATGGCGTGCAGAACCGCAGGAAACCGGTGTCATTGTTCCTTGAATTTCCGGTCTGTCAACAGGTTTCCTTCTGGCATGAAGGGCCGAGAAGAGAGAAGGGAGGGCGCCCGCACCGGCGGACGCCAAAGTGGCGGGCTCTATGTCGCTCTCGATCGGCAACTCTCTTCTTTATGGCTTGGCTGGCGCGGCCATCCTGCTTGGCGGGTGCGCCAATGCGGCGCCTTCGTCGGCAGGCGGCGCGGTTCAGGCCGCAGCCTCTGGAAAAATCCAGTCTGATTGTGCCATCGCAGGCCTCGTGTGTTTTTTCCCGGCATTGACTGGGCAGGACACGGCCGGCGTCCGGTGCAGCGAGGTCGTTCGGGTCACCGCGCTCGACAGCCATGGCCCGGGCCGCCAGCCAGAACGAAGTTGGCGGTTTTCCGAAGTCTGAGCCGACGCGCCGCGCTTTTGACCGGGTGCTGTGCGACGTGGAGACCATGCTCCCACTGTCTCCCGAGGCGCCTGACGCGCCGGCACGCGGCCGCGGGACCTGATGCCACAAGCGCTCGGCGCTTGCCAAATGTCCACCGCTGGGCAAGACAGGACATTTGCTGTTCTGAGAAGGTCTTAAGGTGAGCGAAGACATCAAGCCCGACGCCGCGTCCGAAATTGCTGCCGCTGTCCTTGAGGCGGCAGCGTTTCGGCTTCAGGGCCGTGCGACGATCAATGATATCGCGCGCATTGCGAAGGTGTCGAAGAAGACCGTCTCACGCGTCATCAATGACAGCCCCCTGGTCAAGCCGCGCACGCGTGAGATGGTCAAGGCGATCATCGCCGAACTTGGCTATTCTCCGGACCCGCAGGCGCGGGCCCTGGCCCTCAGGCGATCCTTCCTCGTCGGGCTCGTCTATGACAATCCCAGCCCGCAATATGTCGTCAACATGCAGCGCGGGATCCTCGATGCGCTGGAAGAGACAGATTTCCAGCTTGTCCTTCGGCCGGTCAGCCGGACGGATGAAAATTATCACAGCCGGCTCCGCCAGTTCGTCCAGCATCACAAGCCATTCGGGCTGATCCTGCCGCCCTCCGTTTCTGAGGATAATGAGCTGATCGAGATGCTGCGCGAACATGATGTGGATTATGTCCGCATCGCCTCCGGTATGCTCGATACGCCTTCGCGCATGATCCTGACGCACGACAGCGAGGGGGCGGCGCAGGCGGCGCGCCATCTCTGCTCGCTCGGCCATGAGCGCATCGCACATATCCATGGCCCGGAATCGTTCCGCTCGGCCCATGAGCGGCGCGGCGGGTTCCAGCGTGCACTGCAGGAAGACGGCCGCGCACTGATGCCGGACCTGACGATCGAGGGCGGCTACACGTTTGATTCCGGCCTTCAGGCGATGGAGCGGCTGCTGTACCGCAAGCAGCGCCCCACGGCCGTATTTGCCGGCAATGACGAGATGGCGACCGGCGCCTATGTCGCCGTCCGCAAGGCGGGGCTGCGGATACCCGAAGACGTCTCGATTGTCGGCTTCGACGACACGCCGATTGCCGGCCGGCTCTGGCCCGCTCTGACGACCGTCCGCTTGCCGATCCGGGAAATGGGGCGCGCCGCCGCCGCGCTGCTGCTTGAGCAGGCTGCCGGCACTGAGCGGGGAGACGTGATCAGCTTCACGCCGGAGATCGTCGTGCGCGAGTCCACTTCCGCGGCGCCGCGCCACTCGGGCTGATCGGCTTTCCGATATTCCGGATTGAAGGCGGAACAGGGTTGCGGGCGCTGGGCGTTACAGTTATGACACCGGTTACCGAATGATACGCCGCCAAGGACCATCCGCATGAAAATCGCGCTCATCATTGAAAACAGCCAGGCCGCAAAGAGCAGCGTCGTTCACGGCGCCCTGAAATCTGTCGCCGAACCGCTGGGCAATGAAGTGTTCCACTACGGCATGTACACGCCGGAAGACAAAGCCCACCTGACCTATCCGATGATCGGCATCCTCGCCGGCATCCTGATCAACGCGAAAGCCGCCGATTTCATCGTCACCGGTTGCGGTACGGGCATGGGTTCGAACCTCGCCTGCAATGCGATGCCGGGCATCTTCTGCGGTCTCGTCATCGATCCGACCGACGCCTTCCTGTTCGGCCAGATCAATGACGGCAACGCCGTTTCGATGCCTTACGCAAAGGGTTTCGGCTGGGCCGCCGAACTAAACCTTCAGGACTGCTATCGCAAGCTGTTCGAGGTAAAGCGCGGCGAAGGCTATCCGAAAGAGCGCGCCGCCGTAATGGCCGAGAACCGCGGTATCCTCAGTGAGCTGAAGAAGGCGTCCTGCCACGACATGCTCACCGTGCTGAAGACGATCGATCAGGACCTCCTGAAGACCGCCATTTCTGGCGAGAAGTTCGAGGAATACTTCTTCGCCAGCTCGCAGGACGAGGCGATGTCTGGTTACCTGAAGAGCGTCCTGGCATCCTGATCCGCGCCGTCCCAGCGCGCCTGTAAAGTCGAATTTCCGGAGGGAGACCCTTGAGCCTCAGCATGTTCAGCCTTGAAGGCAAGACCGCCATCGTCACCGGGGCCAATACCGGTCTCGGACAAGGCATTGCGGTGGCGCTGGCGGAAGCGGGCGCGAGCCTCGCCCTGGTGGGCCGCTCCGCGCCGGACGAGACGGTCGCGCGGGTGCGACAAGCCGGCGGCAAGGCGCATGTCATCATGGCCGACCTCGGTCGCCTTGAGCCGGTTGACGCGATCGTTGACGAGACCCGGGAGGCGCTCGGCGGCGTTGATATCCTCGTGAACAATGCCGGCATCATCCAGCGCAATGATGCCATCGATTTCACCGTCGAGGACTGGGACAGCGTGATGAATATCAACCTGCGCTCCCTCTTCTTCCTCAGCCAGAAGGCCGCCCGCGCCATGATCGATGCCGGCAAGGGGGGCAAGATCATCAATATCGCGTCCATGCTGTCTTTTCAGGGCGGGGTCCGCGTGCCCTCCTATACCGCTTCCAAGAGCGGGGTGCTCGGCCTCACGCGCGCGCTCGCCAATGAATGGGCAAAGCATGGCATCAATGTGAACGCCATCGCGCCCGGATACTTCACCACCAACAATACAGGCGCCCTGCGCGCCGACGAAAAGCGCAACGCAGAAATCCTCGGCCGGATCCCTGCAGGCCGCTGGGGAGAAGCGTCAGACCTCGCAGGCGCGGCGGTATTCCTTTCCTCCCGCGCGTCTGATTATGTCCAGGGCACGGTGATTGCCGTGGATGGAGGATGGCTCGCGCGCTAAGGCTCGGGGCGCATCGGGGAGGAAGCTGGCATGGCGCGTGTGGTGTGTTTCGGAGAACTGCTGCTGCGCCTCACCGCGCCGGGCAGCGAACGTCTGCTGCAGTCATGGTCGCTGGATGTCTGTGTCGGCGGGGCAGAGGCGAATGTTGCGGTGTCGCTGGCGGGCTTCGGCCATCAGGTCAGCCTTGCGAGCCTCGTCGCTGACAATCCGCTTGGCGATGCGGCGCTGGGCGAGCTTCGCCGCCATTGCGTGAACGCCGACATGGTCCAGCGCGCCCCCGGCCGGATGGGCCTTTACTTCCTCGAGCCCGGCGCCGTGCGCCGCCCTTCTCGCATAACCTATGACCGGGCCGGGTCTGCCTTTGCGGAAGCCGCGCCCGACACGCTCGACTGGAACACAATCCTGGCAGGCGCAAACCTTCTGCATGTCTCGGGCGTTACACCCGCCATCGGACCGAATGCGTCGGACGCTTCCATTCGCGCCGTCGAGGCCGCGGTTTCGGCGGGCGTCCCGGTCTCGTTTGATGGCAACTACCGTGCCCTGCTCTGGGAAGTCTGGAGGGGCGACGGCCCGGCGATCCTCAACCGGATCATGGCCGGCGCGACCTATGCCTTCATCAATGAGCGCGACATTGCGCTGATCCTCGGGCGCCCCTTCGATGACCGCGCATCCGCCTTCGCCGCGGCCTTCGGGGCCTGGCCGCGGCTGCAGGTCATCGCCGCCACGACGCGCCAGCAATCTTCGGTCGAGGATCAGGTGCTCGCCGCCGAACTCGTGACGCGGACCGGCCGCTGGGTATCGCCCGAACACCAGCTGCCCGGCGTCGTCGACCGGATCGGGGGCGGGGATGCCTTTGCGGCCGGGGCGCTGCATGGCCTGCTTGAGGGCAGGGAGCCACAATACACGATTGATTTCGCCGTCGCCGCCGGCGCGCTCAAGCATTCGATCCCCGGCGATTTGAACCGCGTCAGCCTCGCGGAAGTTGAAGCCGCCTTGGCCGGGGGCAGCCTCGACGTAAGGCGCTGAAAACCGGACGCGAATAGGCATTGACACCGGTTACCAAAACGCGAAAATGACCCCTCAAGAATGACTGGCGCGGCCAGAGCGCCCATGGCCTTGAGGGGAGCTGTAAACAATCATGCCGACGCCCGCATCATCCAGCGGAAACAATCTCAGCCGGCGCGGGCTTCTCGCTTCCGCCGCTGCGCTGGGCGGGCTGGGCGCATGCGGCGCGCAGGCGGGACGCGCATTCCTGTCATCCGATACCCATCCGCGGGGCTATCCGACCGTGTCCGCCGTGGAAGAGATGGGCCGCCTGATCAGTGAACGGACGAATGGCCGGCTGGACGTGAAGATATATGCCGGAGGCCAGCTCGGTTCGGAACAGGACACACTCGAGATCACTGTCTTTGGCGGGCTCGATCTCAACCGCGTCAACCTCGCCCCGCTCAACTCGATCGAACCGTTGACGACAATACTGGCCCTGCCATTCCTGTTCCGCTCGGACGCGCATCTTCGCGGCGTGCTCGACGGTCCGATGGGCGAGGAAATCCTGCAGTCATTGACGCCGCATGGCCTCATCGGCCTCTGCTTCTATGACAGCGGCGACCGGAACATCTACAATACGCGCCGCCCGGTCTATACGCCGGCCGATATGCGCGGCCTGAAGATCCGTGTTCCGGGGTCTGATCTTTATGTCTCGATGATCCGGGCGCTGGGCGCCGATGCGACACCGATGAGTATCTCGGAAGTCTACCAGTCGCTCGTCCAGGGCGTCATCGACGGCGCCGAAAACAACTGGCCCTCTTATGAGAGCGGCCGGCATTTCGAGGCAGCGCCCTATTACAGCTTGACGCGGCATGTGCTGGCGCCGGAAGTGCTGGTCATGTCGAAAAGCCGCTGGGACAAGCTCAGCGCGCCAGATCAGGCCCTTGTCCGCGAGGCGGCGCTGGGGTCGGTGCCCTATATGCGCTCGCTCTGGGACCAGCGCGTGGCCGAGGCGCGCGAACGCCTGATCGCGTCCGGTATCATGGTCAATGAAATCGAGGACAGCGCAGCCTTCTCCGAAGCCATGCGCCCGGTCTGGCAGCGTTACATCGTGACCGACCAGCAGCGCCGCCTTGTTGATGCCATCGTGGCGATGGGAGAGGCGGAATGATCCGGTTATTCTCCAGGCTCACGCATGTCGCAGCCGACATCCTCGTGAAGATCGCCGCAGCCGGCCTGATCCTCATGACACTGATTATCGGCTGGCAGGTGTTCGGCCGCTATGTGCTGAACTCCACGCCCTCCTGGTCGGAGCAGGCGGCCCTGACCCTGATGATCTGGTACGTGTCGCTCGCCGCGGCCGCCGGCGTCCGCCAGGGCTTCCACATCCGTATCGTCGCGCTGGAAGAGGCGGTCTCGCCGGGGTTTCGCAAGGCGATGCAGGTCTTTTCCAATTCGGTCGTCGGGCTTTGCGGCATCGCCATGCTGATCTGGGGCGGCGAACTCGTGCTGCGCACCTGGAGCCATGTCGTGCCTTCGCTCGGCATCCCGCGCGGGCTCGCCTATCTGGGCCTGCCCATCGCCGGCGCCCTGATGGCGCTGTTCGCGATCGAACGCATTATTGAAGTCCTGAACGCCCAGCCGATCAAGGATGAGGAGGATCCGCGATGGAGCTGATGGTGCTGATGGGGGTGCTGCTGGTCCTGCTCGCCCTCGGCGTTCCGGTTGCCTATTCGCTGCTCGGCGCCGCGATCGCGACCTTTCTTGTACTGGACATTCCCCTCGTCGTGATCTTTCAGCGCCTGGCGGGCGGCATCAGCGTGTTCTCGCTTATGGCTATTCCTTTCTTCATCTTCGCAGGCGACCTGATGTACCGGTCGGGTATTGCCGGGCGGTTGGTCGAAGTCGCTGAAGCCATGCTCGGACGCACGCGCGGCGGCCTCGGCCTCGTCAATGTCGGCGCCTCGACCATGTTCGGCGCAGTGTCCGGCTCTGCCATCGCCAGCGCATCCGCCATGGGCGCGACGCTCATGCCGCTGATGAAACAGAAAGGCTATGATGCGGACTATGGCGTGAACGTCACGGCGTCTGCGGCAATCGTCGGCCTGCTCATTCCCCCTTCGCACAATATGATCATCTATTCGGCGGCCTCCGGCATCGGCGTGCCGATCGG
>CAYPDA010000043.1:0-19454 GCA_964409375.1 uncultured Hyphomonas sp. | reverse complement strand
GCGGCGATGATCTTCTCGAGGCCGGCAAACGCGCCGCCGCAGATGAACAGGATGTTTGTTGTGTCGACCTGCAGGAATTCCTGCTGCGGGTGTTTCCGGCCGCCCTGGGGCGGGACGGCGGCAACGGTGCCTTCCATGATCTTCAGGAGCGCCTGCTGAACGCCCTCGCCCGACACGTCGCGCGTGATCGAGGGATTGTCCGATTTGCGCGAAATCTTGTCGATCTCGTCGATGTAGACGATGCCGCGCTGCGCCCGCTCGACGTTATAATCGGCCGACTGGAGCAGCTTCAGGACGATATTCTCGACATCCTCGCCGACATAGCCGGCTTCGGTGAGGGTCGTGGCATCGGCCATCGTGAACGGCACATCCAGGATGCGCGCCAGCGTCTGGGCGAGCAGCGTCTTCCCGCAACCCGTAGGCCCGACCAGCAGGATATTGGATTTGGACAACTCCACCCCGTCAGCCTTGCCGGCATGGGACAGGCGTTTGTAGTGATTGTGGACCGCCACCGACAGGATGCGCTTCGCATAGCGCTGTCCGATCACATAATCATCGAGCACATCACAAATTTCCTGCGGGGTCGGCACGCCGTCACGGGACTTTATCGCAGAGGTCTTGTTCTCCTCGCGAATGATGTCCATGCAGAGTTCGACGCATTCATCGCAGATGAACACAGTCGGTCCGGCAATCAGCTTTTTCACTTCATGCTGGCTCTTCCCGCAGAAAGAGCAATACAGCGTGTTCTTAGAATCGCCGGATCCGCTTTGTTTGGTCATAGTGTCCTCATTGCCGCACAAGGCTTAACGCGGGCTTTAAGGGCCCGCCACATACGGTCCTTTCATAAACAATAAAGCTGTTCGCCTGACCTGCAAGGGCCGGGCCGCACCTTGATACAAACGATGTTATTTTTCGTCGTCTGCAGCGCGGCGTTCATAAACCTTGTCAACGATCCCGAATTCCATGGCCTTTTCGGCTGTCAGGAAGGTGTCGCGATCGAGTGTCCTCTCAATAACGTCATAGGGTTGGCCGGTATGACGCACATAGATTTCGTTAAGCCGGCGCTTCAGTTCGATGATTTCCTCGGCATGGCGCTCGATATCGGTGGCCACCCCCGAATAGCCCCCCATCGGCTGATGCAGCATTACACGGGCGTTCGGCAGGGCAATCCGCATGCCATTCTCGCCGGCGGCGAGGAGCAGCGAGCCCATCGAGGCCGCCTGGCCGATGCAGACCGTGGAGATCGGGCAGCGGACATATTGCATCGTGTCATAAATCGCGAGGCCGGAGGAGACATAGCCGCCCGGGCTGTTGATATACATGGCGATCTCGCGTTTCGGGTTCTCGGATTCCAGGAACAGAAGCTGCGATGTGATCAGCGCGGCCACGCCGTCATCGATCGGGCCGGTCAGGAAGATGATGCGCTCTTTGAGAAGGCGCGAAAAGATATCGAAAGCGCGCTCACCGCGGCTCGTCTGCTCGACGACCATCGGAACAAGGTTTAGCGCGGTCTGGATCGAGGTGGACATCAATAAGGCCTTTGAAAATATCGCTGAACATCCGCTGCAGGATTGGCAGATGCTTGTATATTTGTCCATGCGCTGACCAGTGCAAGGTCAGCCCTGCTGTGGAATAGCCCGGCGAAACGGCCATTCGCCCAGGCCGCTCGGCAGCGCAGCCTCCGGATCATCCATGAATGCGGAATAATCGGAAATCACACGCCCGCGCTGCAGGTCGCTGAGCAGCACATGATACCCCTCCGGATAATAGACCGTGCGCACGTGCGGGGGCAGTCTCCGGGCCGTGCGCCGGGGCCCGGCGGGCGGGATCACTGCGTCTCGGGCCCCGTACGAGGCGAGCACCGGCAGGTCCGGCGGCAGGCGACCCGCCGCCTGGTGGGCGTGCTCCATGAGCGTCACCACGCCGTAAAGCTGATCCACCCGGTTCTCGCGCGTATGCAGCGGATCTGCGTCCTGCAACGTCAGGAACGCCTCATTGTCCGTCATCTTCGGCTGCGCGAACCCCGGTGCGCGCACCCTCGCGCCCGGACGCACATGGGCGCTGAGCCGCAGGCTCGCCGCAAAGGCCGGGTTCAGGACGCCCCAGCCGCGCAGGCCGGGACCAGAGAGGATCAGCCGGTCGGCGTCCGGCGGGTCGTCCGAGGCAAACGCCGTGATCGCCACCGCCGAGCCCATCGAGATCGCGACCACGCTGAGTGTCGCTTCGGGGTGGCGCGCGCGGGCGAGGCTGACGGCGGTGCGCAAATCCTCGCGCATCAGGTGTTCCTCCGGCCAGAGGCCGCGCCCGACCGAACGGCCAAATCCGCGCTGGTCATAGGCGTAGACGACACGGCCCTCGCTGGCCCAGACCGGCGCGGCAAGCCGGAACTCACCCGCATAATTGTTCATGCCGTGGACGCCGATGATGACCTGGCGCGCCGGCGCATCCCCTTCCGGCTTCCAGACTGACAGGCCGAGGCGCGCGCCATCATGGGCGATCATGACCTCCTGATCATCCAGCAGCGCTGGCATAGACGCCCCCATCGAATCAGAGGGCAACGCGCCCTGCGCTACCGGTGTCGCGCAAGCGGCTCCCAAGACAAGCAGCAACAGGCTCGGCAGGCGCCTCAGCGGCTGGATGAACGAAACGGCCATTCCCCGAGCCCGCTCGCCAGTGTTGCACCCGGATCCCGCATGAAGGCGAGATAGTCGGCATGGACCGTCTCTGCCTGCAGGTCACGCAGCAGCATGTGATAGCCATCCGGATAATACACGGTGCGGACATGCTGCGCCAGCACCTGCGCCGTTCGGCGGATGCCGCTTTCGGGAATGACGATGTCCCGCGCGCCATAGGAAATCAGGACCGGCACATCAGCGTTAAGCGCCGCGGCAGCGCGGTGCGCATTCTCCATAACGGTGACAAGGCCGTGTACCTGGTCGATTCGCGTCCGGTAGGTCATGAGCGGGTCGGACCAGGTTCGCCTCAGCATGGCAAGATTGTCGGACGGTTCGATCTTTACAAGACCGGCCGGCGGCACGACCAGCCAGCCGGGATTGGTGTAGGCCGAAGCCATCAGGCTCAGCCGGTAAAGCGGATTGATGGCGCCCCAGCCGCGCAGCCCAGGCCCAGACACGATCAGACGGTCTGCCTTCGGCGGGCGCTCCGACCCGAAAGCCGTCATCGCCACCGACCCGCCCATCGAGATGCCGACCACTGTGATGACCGCCTCCGGATGGCGCGCGCGGGCCAGATCAACCGCGGTGCGCAAATCCTCGCGCATCAGGTCTTCGTCCGGCCAGATGCCCTTGTTGGGCGAGCGGCCAAACCCGCGCTGGTCATAGGCATAGGTGGTCACGCCGTGCCGGGCCCAGTAGGGCGCGGCCATGTGGAAGGCGTTGGCATAATCGTTCATGCCGTGCACGCCGACGACGACATAGTCCGGTTGCTCGACGCCTTCGCCGTGCCAGACCGTGAGGCCGAGCCGGGCGCCGTCCTGCGCTATGAAGAGGCTCTGTTCGGGCCGGAAGGCGGGCTGCACCGGCGCACTCGTCTGGAACGCGCCCTGCGTGATCGGGCTGGCGCAGGCTGCCACCGGCACGGCGACCAACGCCGTCGCGGCAATCACCAGGCGCAGGGCGACGCCCTGAAACAGCAAGGAGAAAGGTCGGGTCAACATGGATGGGCCTTTGGTGGTCTTTCGAAGGTGAGTTGTGAAATAAGCCCGATCGAAGCTGAACGGAAGCTTACCGCCTGTTTTCAGCGCCGGGCAGCCGAGGCGCCTTGCTTGCCGATCCCGCCCCGCCATGCCAGACCGGCATCATTACAAATTCGAGATGAAGCCTGCGCTCTCATGAAACATGTACCCCTGTCAGCCGCTTTCATATGCCTCGCGCTCGCCGCCTGTGGCCGTGACGTTCCTGCCGCGCCCCCGGCCACTGACACCCCGCCCGCAGAAAGTCTGCTCCTGCCTCTGCCAGAAGAGACCAGCCCCGAAATCCGGGCCGCGGATCTAGACATCCGGGTCCGGACGCTGGCCGACGACATCTTCGAAGGCCGCGGCCCGGGTACGCCGGCCGGCGAGGCGTCGGCGGACTGGATTGCGGCGGAAATGTCCCGCATCGGCCTCAAGCCCGGCGGGCCGGACGGCAGCTGGTTCCAGCCGGTCGACATGGTCAACCAGACCATCGACGAGACCGCTTCGAGCCTCATCGTCACCTGGCCGGATGGCGAGGACCTCTCCCTGAGCCTTGGCCAGGACGCCGTGGTCTGGACCAAGAAGCAGGACACCAACCACGTATCCTTCGATCCGGCCGAGGTCGTCTTCGTCGGCTATGGCGCCGTCGCGCCGGAATATGAGTGGGACGATTATCGCGGCGCGACGCAGGATTACACCGGCAAGACCGTTATCATGCTGGTCAATGACCCCGGCTTCGCGACGGGCGATCCCGGCCTCTTCAATGGCCGCGCGATGACCTATTACGGCCGCTGGACCTACAAGTTCGAGGAGGCCGCCCGCCAGGGCGCCACCGCCGCCCTCATTGTCCACGAGACCGAACCGGCCTCGTATGGCTGGGATGTGGTTGCAGGCTCCTGGAGCGGCGCACAATCTGACCTTGTGCGCCCCGACGGCGGCGCCGGCCGGGCCATGCTTGAAGGCTGGATTACGCGCGGCATGGCGGAGCAGATGTTCGAGCGTGCGGGGCTGAATTTTGAGGAAGCGAAACGCGCCGCCAGCCAGTCAGGCTTCCAGCCGGTGCCGCTTGAGGGCCTGCAGGTCCGCGGCGAGATCCATCAGGAGATCGACCTGCTCAGGAGCCGCAATGTCATCGGCCTACTCGAAGGTGCCGCCACGCCGGACGAATATTTGCTCTACATGGCTCACTGGGATCATCTCGGCATGAAAACCGGCGCGCCGGGCGAAGATTTCTATGCCGACCAGATCTATAACGGCGCGGTCGACAACGCGACCGGCACCGCCGCAATCCTCGAGATCGCCGAGGCGATGGCCGCCGAAACACTCGGCCGGTCCGTGCTGTTCGTGGCAGTGACGCTGGAAGAATCCGGCCTGCTGGGCTCGGCCTATTTTGCCGAAAACCCGACCGTACCGCTGAACAGAATCGTTGCCGGCCTCAACATCGACTCGGTCCTGCCGATGGGGCGCACACGCGACATGATCGTGATCGGATATGGTGCCTCCGAAATAGAGGAGATCCTGGCGGACGTGCTGGCCGAAAGCGGGCGGGTCGTCTCACCCGATGCCCGCCCGGAAGCCGGCTTCTTCTACCGCTCGGACCATATCTCGCTGGCGAAGGTCGGCGTGCCGATGCTGTATTCCGATGGCGGTGAGGACAAGCTCGATGGCGGCGTCGCTGCCGGGCGGGCCGCAGCGGCCGTCTACACGGCAGAGCGCTATCACAAGCCGATGGACACCTATTCGGAGAATTGGGACCTGTCGGGCTTTGAGGAGGACATGAAAGTCCTGCATGAAGTCGGCCGCCGGATAGCCAACTCGCAGGACTGGCCGACCTGGTATCCGGGCAACGAGTTTGAATCCGTCCGCCAGCAGAGCCTCGCCGGTAACTAGCCGGCGGGCGCTGCCCTCCATCCTGCCCTGAGAAGAGGCCTCATGCTTTCCTACCAGCACGGATATCATGCCGGAAACCGGGCCGATGTGCTGAAACATGCGGTGCTCGACACGCTGCTGCGCGAAACCGCGGCCGCGCCCGGCCCGGTCCTGTATGTGGAGACACATTCCGGCCGGGGCCGGTATGACCTGATGGGCGCGCAGGCGCGCAAGCGGGGCGAATCCGACACCGGCGTGCTCGCCCTCATGCAGGGCGACGCACCGCCCCCGCTCCGGCCCTGGCTGAATCTCGTGCGCGCACGCGGGGCGAGTGATTATGCCGGCTCACCAGCCCTCGCCCTGGCCCGCCTGCCCGCCAGCGCCCGCCTCGTCCTGTTCGAGCGCCATCCGCAGGAATACACGGCGCTCTGCGCCGCCCTGGAGGGAGACGCCCGCGTTCAGGTCCGCGAAGCCGACGGCTATAACGGCGCGCTGAGGCTCGCCCCGCGCAGCGGCGAACGGCTGATGGTGCTCGTCGATCCAAGCTACGAGACCCGCCGCGATATAGAGGCCCTTGCCCTATGGACACCGAGGGCACTCAAACGCTGGCCAAAGGCGCAGCTGATCCTCTGGCTGCCCCTGTTCCGGGATGGTCGTGAGGCCGAGTTCGGCGACTATCTCGCAACCCTCGGCAATCCGCTGATTGCCGGCGCCCGCTGGCCGGTCCCGCCGCAGGATACAAGCTCCCTGGAAGGCTCCGCCATGGTCGCCTTCGGTTGCCCGGAGGCTGCAGGCCCCGCCTGCCAGCAGATCGCTGCTGCACTGGAGACACTTTGGGCGCGGCAAGCCTGAGGCTGGACCCGGACGCGCAAGGCTGGTTTTCTGGCCGAAGTCTTGCATTGTCAGGCGCATACCCGCCGCAGCCCCTCCATCGGAAGAGCCCAGATTTGCCAACGGTCCCTGAACCCTCTGCCCGCATCACCCCGATGGGCGCCTCGATGAGCCTGACCAGCCTGCCCGAACAGGCCAGCCCTGCGTCCTTGAACATGGACATCCTGCTGCAGCGCCAGATCGACAACCGAACCAGCGGCAACTGCGCCTATCTCGAAACCTTTCTGCGCGCCGCCCGTGCGGGCGGATTTCGCACGCGCGTCATCTTTGCGCCGGTCCAGTCCTTCGGTAATCGGCCCTGGGCCAGCGTACACCCCGAACTTGGCGCCTTTATCGACGAGACAGTCTGGCCGGCTGCGATCCGCATCGGGAAACAGCACATATCGCTGTCCCTGTCCGTCTGGGACCGTTTCCTGGTGCGCCTGATTCAGGAAGTCCTCAAACGCGTCGGCATTGTGACGCCGGTCCGCAGCTATCTCGGCGAACGCGTCAGTGAGAAGGACGCCCGAAGGGTGGCGGCGGTCTGCAATGCGCGGCCCGCTGATGTGACAATGGCCGAGTATAGCTCCATGGCCCCGGCCCTCGACCTGGTGACGGCCCTGACCGTGCGAGCCTGCCTGATGCACGACCTGCTATCGGCCCGCGCCGACCGGTTCCGCAAGGCCGGTCTGCCACTGGACTTCGAGCCGGTCCCCCCCGAAACCGAACTCGGCTGGATCGCCAACTGCGACCTTCTCGTCTTTGCCTCGGCCGACGAACTCAACACGGTGCGCGAATACTTCCCGCAGATTCAATCTGTCTGGCTGCCGCCGGATGCGCCGGATTATGTCGCCCGGCCAAAGGAGGGCCCGCCGCGGGTGGTCTTCATCGGTACGAAACATGCCGGCAATGAAGACGCCGTGAAGCATTTCATCGCCGATATCTGGCCGCTTGTGCGAGCACAACGCCCGGAGTCCGAATTCTGGGTCGCCGGATCGGTCGGCGCGATGCTCAGCGGCCGGGAAGCTTCCCAGCCCGGCGTCCGGGTGCTTGGCCGGGTGAACGATCTCGGCGAACTGGGCGGCAGCCAGTCGATCGGCATCGCCCCGACGCGGCTCGCAACCGGCGTCAGTATAAAGCTCGCCGAGTACCTCGTGCTGGGTATGCCTAGCGTTGCCTATCCGCTCGCGCTGGAAGGCTTCGGGTCCGCACTGGACGATCTGGTCCGGACAACGAAAACTCAGGAGGCGTTCGCTGCAGAACTTGTCACCCTGCTCAACTCCGACCGTACACGCCTTGAAATGTCGCGGCGCGCCGGAGACGACGTGCGAGAGCGTCTCTCCAATGTGCCCGCTGCCCTGCTGATGTCCGAGGCTGCACGAAACCTCAGAACGAAGGCGACCTCGTGATGAAGGATCCGGATCCGCCGCCCGCCAAGCTCCATGCCCCGCCGGACGCCGACCGGCGCAAGGCTTTGGAACGCCAGCTCAGCCCCGGCTCGCATCCCAAGCGCGTGCTGGTGGATTTTGACCACACGCTGTTTCTCTGGAACTCGACCGAAGCCTTTGTCGATTCCACCCGCCCGGCGTTCTACACCGCGATCCTCCTGAAAATACTCGGCGCACTCGCCCCCTGGCGCATGTTCGGCAAGCACGGCTATTTCGTGTGGCGCGACTTTTTCCGCATGATCCTGTGCTATCTGACAGCGCCGTGGACGGGCCTCGTTTTCAGGCGCCGTGCGGGCGACATCTTCCACAAGCAGCTGAATACCGAACTCGACCGGATGCTCGCTGGTACGCCGCCTGAGAACATCGTGATTGTCAGTTTCGGATTCAGGCATGTAATCCGTGAACTGATTAGCGGAACGCGCTACGAACAGGCAACACTCGTGGCGCCGGGCCTGTTCGAGTCCCTGCGCTACCGCAAGGCCGGCAAGGTCGAAATGCTGCGCGATGCCGGCATCACGCCGGACCCTGCAACCGATATACTGATCACGGATTCCCCGATCGATGACGCAGACATGCTCGCCCGTCTGCCCGGCCGCGGATACGTGATCGAATGGCCGGAGGCGAACACCCAGCCGGCCCATCGCAGCGCCTATGTGCCTTTCTTCTACACCGCGCGGATCAAGCGCAGTCCCGGTTTCCTGATCAAGCAGGTCTTCCTTGAGGAACTGCCGGTCATCCTTCTGACCTTCGCGGTGCTCGACATGACCATCGGCCTGGCGCTGGCCGTCTCGCTCACGCTGCTCTTCGTGGCGTTCATGCTCGTGTATGAAATCGGCTATGCTGAGAATGACCGGATTGGTCATGCCCGCGAAGCTGCGCCCAAACTGTCTCCCGCCTTTTTCAGATACCCGGATTTCCGGCTGGAGCCGCATGCCTGGATATGGGCCGCCGGCGTTTCGCTGGCAGGCTTCGCCATTCTTCCGACCAGCGTCCTGGCGGGAATGCTTGAGCGGACAGGCCTCGGCGGCGCCGTCTCACCGGACATGGCTGTGTTCGCACTCGCCGCGGTATGGATCGCCGTCCTGACCGTTGCACGGCTGGCATTCTGGGTCTTCAACAATGCGGCGCTGCCCTGGCGCGTGTTTGCCTATCTGCCCCTGCACTGCGTGAAATATTTCGGGCCGCTGGTGCTGCTCGCTGCGCATCCTGCCGGGATTGCGCTGGCGCTGGCCCAGATCACCCGAACCTGGTCGATGTACGCCGTGCGCCGCGGCGGGGGGGATGAACTTGTGCTGTCCAGCCAGATGGTCCGGCTGGTATTCTTCATCCTGTTTTCCGCCGTGATGCTTGGCGCCGTCAACCTGACGCAGGATGAGTTGGTGCTGTTCGGCGCGGCGCTGGCCTTCTGTGTTGTCCGCGCGATCCCGGAAATCCGCCGGAAGATGTTGTAACGGCCCTCGCCCGAGAACGCGGTCCGTTGCAGAGATTGTTCATCACTCGGCAGCGATCGGCAGGCCGGCCGCTGAAAGATCGGTATACCGCTTGATGTGATGGTCGACATTGCCGAACTCGGAGTCGATCATCGTGAGCCGTTTGAAATAATGGCCGATGGCGAGTTCATCCGTCATGCCCATGCCGCCATGGATCTGGATCGCGCTCTGGCCGATGATGCGCCCACCCTGGCCGATGCGCACCTTAGCGGCAGATGCAGCTTTCTTCCGGGTGATCTCATCTTCGCTCAGTTTCAGCGTTGCCATATAGGTCATCGACACCGATTGCTCGTGCTCGATGAACATATCGGCCATCCGGTGCTGGAGCACCTGGAACTTGCCGATCGGCTGGCCGAACTGTTTGCGGGTCTTGGAATATTCGACCGTCTGGGTGTTGGCGACTTTCATCGCGCCGCAGGCCTCTGCACACAGGGCCGCAATCGCTTCATCCGTGACCTGCTCGACGAGGCCGAGGCTGTCTGAAGGATCACCGATGGCGGCGTCAGCACCGACTGTGACATTCTCGAAATAGACTTCCGAAGCGCGCCGTCCGTCCACGGTCGGATAGTCGCGTGTCGACACACCGGCCGCATCTTTCGGCACAATGAAGACGCCGACACCTCTGGCATCACGCCGGCCACCACTCGTCCGCGCCGTGACGATCAGATGGCTCGCCCACGGCGCGCCGGATACAACTGCCTTATGGCCGGAAATCTTCCAGCCGCTTCCATCCCTGGTCGCTGTGGTCTCGAGGTCTGCCAGATTGTAGCGGCCTTTCGGCTCTGCATAGGCAAAGGCGAACACCCGTTCACCCGTGACCAGCGCGGCGAGATGATCTTCCTTCTGCGCCGTGCTGCCAGCCTTCAGAAAGCCGCCAGCGAGAACCACCGTCTGCAGGAACGGCTCGATCACGAGGCCCTTACCGAACTCTTCCATGACGACCATCGCATCGATCGGACCGCCGCCGAGGCCGCCATCCTCTTCACTGAACGGCGCAGCCAGCAGGCCAAGCTCGGCAAACTGCGCCCACATTTCCGGCCGCCAGCCCTCTTTCGAGGCAATGACCTTGCGGCGGGTGTCAAAATCATACTGGTCCTTGATCAGCCTTGCGAGGCTGTCGCGGATCATTGTCTGTTCGTCGGTGAAATTGAAATCCATCTCGGATAGTCCTCCCTGCCCCGTTGCCTCAGAGGCCGAGGATCATCTTGCTGATAATGTTGCGCTGGATTTCGTTCGATCCGCCATAGATCGAGGTCTTGCGCATGTTGAAGTAACTTCCGGCGCTGTAGTTGGAATAGTCCGGGCCGACGCCCGACTCGTTCGAGCCGTCATGCTCCATGCCGCCCGCATAGGGCGCACCATAGTTGCCAACCGCTTCGAGCGTCAGCTCAGTCAGGCGCTGCTGGATTTCGGTGCCCTTGATCTTGAGGATCGAGCTTTCCGGGCCAGGGCCTTTGCCGGCCGCCTCGGATGCCAGCGTGCGAAGCTCGGTATATTCCAGCGCTGTCAGGTCGATTTCCAGCTGGCTGATCTTGCGGGAAAAATCGCTTGTCTGGATCAGGGGGGTGCCGTCCATTGTTTCCTGAGAAGCGATGGCGCGCAGGCGCTCGACCCCGCGCTTGGAACGGGCGACCCCGGCGATACCGGCCCGCTCATGCGCGAGCAGGAACTTCGCATAGGTCCAGCCTTCGTTTTCCTTGCCTACGAGGTTCGCGACCGGCACGCGCACGTCCGTCAGCCAGGTTTCGTTCACTTCGTGCGAGCCATCGATCAGCTTGATCGGACGCACTTCGACGCCGGGCGACTTCATGTCAATGAGGATGAAGGAGATGCCTTCCTGCGCCTTCGCTGACGGATCTGTGCGGCAGAGGAAGAAGCCCCAGTCGGCATGCTGAGCGAGTGTCGTCCAGGTCTTCTGGCCATTGATCACATAATGGTCGCCGTCGCGGACGGCCGTGGTCTTGACGCTGGCAAGGTCAGAGCCCGCGCCCGGCTCGGAATAGCCCTGCGCCCACCAGACGTCCCCGGTGAGAATGCCAGGCAGGTGCTGCGCCTTCTGTTCCTCGCTGCCGAAAGTGTAAATCACGGGGCCGACCATCGAGATGCCGAACGGAAGCGGCATCAGCGCGTCAACGCGGGCATTCTCTTCAGACCAGATGTAACGCTGGGTCGAGGTCCAGCCAGTGCCGCCATACTTCTCCGGCCAGGCCGGCGCCGACCAGCCCTTTTTGCCGAGGATCTTGTGCCAGGCGAGAAACTGTTCGCGGGTCAGATCCTCCCGGTTCGCAAGCCCGACAAGTTCTTTCGGGTAGGTGTCCCGGATGAAGGCGCGCACTTCGTCGCGAAATGCAGTCTCTTCTGGGGAGAATTCGAGGTTCATGGTCGTTCGCTCCTGGATGTGCCCTTTGTGGCCCGGCCTTTCATTTCTGTATGTCAGCCATTCCGCTTTGCTGGCAAGGTGACGCGCACGTAAACGTAAACAATGACGCACATGTCGCCGCGTCAGGCAGAAGCGGGTTTGCCGAGAAAGGGGGCGCACGCCGTTTTAAGCAGGCCGATCGCCGTCGCCGAACCCAGCCCGCTGCCGGTCTGGAATTCAAGCTGCACGAGTGGCTTGAGCCCGATGCGCTCGAGCGCCGCCTCATGCGCTGGCCGCTGGGTGATGTGCGAGGCGAGGCAATGGCTCACGGCGCCGGGGCATACCGCATGCACGATGCCGGCGGCAATCGTCGTTGCAAAGCCGTCAAGCAGGACCGGTATGCCCTGATGGCGGGCCGCAATGATCGCCCCGACACAGGCTGCCAGTTCGCGCCCGCCGAGACAGCGCAGCGAATCCAGCGGATCAGACAGATGGCCGCGATGCAGCTTCAGCGCCGCACTTACGAGCGCCACTCTCCGCTCAGACAGGGACGCCGGCGTATGCTGGCTCGGGCGAACCCAGTATTCCGGCGAGCCGCCATAGAGCGCGCAGGCGACCGCCGCTGCGACCGTGCCGACGCCGGCGCCGGACACCGCAATCGCCAGCAGGTCAGGATGATCCTCGACCGCCTCGAAGCCAAACGCGATCGTCGCGGCGCATTCCCGCTCCGTCATGGCAGACGCGCTCGCAATGCTGGGTGTCGGCGCATCCAGCGCGAGTTCAAACACCCGAACATTCGTGCCGACCTGGGCCGCAATGGCCGAAAGCGGCGCCTTCCCCGCCTTGAGCGCCTCGATATGGGCGCGGGTATCTGCGTCGCTGGAAAGGGACACGCCCTGGTCCAGCAGGCCGTGTGCCCCGGCAAACACGGCCAGCGTCGGCTTCTCGATCCGGGGCGGAAAGCGGCGTTGCCAGCCGGCCAGCCATTCCGCCGCCTCGCCGAGACGGCCGAAATCCCCCTCGCGCCCCATGCCCAGCAATGCCTCATGCACGGCGCGCGCCGCATCGCCATCCGGCTTCACGGGCTTGAGGATCAGGTCCCGGACATCATCCATCGGGGATGTGCTGTGTGCATTCTCGCTCAAGCGCCCGTCTCCTGTGTGCGCCGGCGGCGCCTTAATCATTTGGCCCGGATATAGCGCTTCTGTAGCAAGGATTTATTTCATCCTTGCCTGTAGACCTTGCCCAACACCCCGAGGCCAGTATTGCTAAAGGTATAATGACACTGTCCGGATCAATAAAGAGCCCGTGTACGAAGGTATGCGCAGTCGATGGCCAGACCGGCTATTGCCTTGGCTGTGGGCGCACCCTGGCCGAGATCGGCCAGTGGGCGAGCCTGACCGATCAGGGCCGGGACGCCGTCTTAGCCCTTCTGCCGGACCGTATCGGCCGGCTCACCTCCCTGGGGAAAAGGTAAAACACGCATGGGCGCCGGCAAGATCCTGTCCCTGATGATGGCCGCCCTCGCGATCGCGATGGTGATCGCGCTTTATGTCGCCCCCGCGCTGCGCGAAGCCGAATACCAGCAGGCCGTCCGCCAGCAGCAGGCGCAGAGACAGCAGGCCGCCGTCACCGTCGCGACAACCAGCGAACCCCCGACCACGCAGTCCCGCGCCGCCTTCATCGAGCGCGAGCCGGACGGGCACTACTGGACCCGCGCCGATGTGCAGGGCACGGAAGTGAAGTTCATGGTGGATACCGGCGCGAGCATCGTCGCCCTGACCTTTCGTGACGCGCAGCGCCTTGGCCTCAAGCCGGAAAGCCTCGACTTCGATTCGGAAATCCGCACGGCCGGCGGCATCACCTATGGCGCGCCGGTCATGCTGAAAAGCATCCGCATCGGCCGGGTTCAAGTCGACGATGTCGGCGCTGTCGTCCTGCGCACTGACCTTGAACAGTCGCTACTCGGCATGACCTTCCTGGGCGAGTTGAACTCTTACGAATTCCGCCGCGGCCAACTCATAATCCGCCAGTAATCAGACACCCGTGATCGGCTTGCCATCGGCGCCCTTGCCGACGCCTATTTCCCATGCGAACCGCGCCTCGTCCCCCGCCCAGCGCGCATAGGCAACCCGGCCCTCAAGGCCAGCCGCCTTCATCAGGTCGCGGTACCAGTTCTCCGTGCCGGCATTCAGGCGCTGCGGGTGCACGCCCCAGAGCAGGCAGGCCTGGCGCAGGCGCTGGTCATCCAGCGAACCGTAGAGAATCGGTACACCGCCGCGCACCCGGGCGAACCGCGCGAGCCGGTCAAACGCGCCTGTCCGCAGCGCGAGCGCCCCGGCGCCTTCGGCTTCGGCCATCGCCTGCGAGGTCTGGGCCACCACATCGATCGCACCGATGGGCTGGTCATCCCCGGCGAAATGCGCGACCGACGGGCGATAATCATCTGCCGCCTCTGCCGCGCGGATGATGCGCGACATGATCACAACCGCCGTCGCAGGATGGCGCCCCACCGCCGTCTCGGCCGACAGCATCACCGCGTCGGCCCCCTGATAGATGGCCGTCGCGACATCGGACGCTTCGGCCCGCGTTGGCGCGGAATTCTCGATCATCGATTCCAGCATCTGCGTTGCCACGATCACCGGCCGCCCCCGCGCGCGCGCAGACCTGATGATCCGCCGCTGGATCACCGGCACTTCCTCCGGCGCAAATTCCACACCGAGGTCGCCGCGCGCCACCATCACCGCATCCGCGGCGTCGACGATGGCGTCCAGATTGGTGATCGCCGCCGGCTTCTCGAGCTTCGCGACCAGCGGCGCACGCCCCGCGATGATCGCCTTAACCTCTTCAATATCCTCAACCGTCTGGACGAAGGAGAGCGCGATGATATCGACGCCGATCTCGAGCGCAAACAAAAGGTCCGCCCGGTCCTTCTCGGTCAGCGCCCGCACGGGCAACGCCTTGCCGCGCACCGTGAAGCCCTTCCGGTCGCCCAGCTTGCCCGGCACTTCGGCCCGCACGCGCGGCTTGTCGCCTGCCTGGATCACCGTGAAGATCAGATTGCCATCATCGGCGAGGATCGTGTCGCCGACTTCGAGGATTGCGAGGATCCCGGCATGCGGCACGGGAATCGTCTCGGCATCCGGCGACGTTTCTCCTGCGATCAGGGCATATTCCTTGCGAAAACCGAGCCGCAGCGCGCCGCCCTCGAACTTGCCGACGCGCACCTTCGGCCCCTGCAGATCTGCCAATGCGGCAAGCGGCCAGCCGACCGCCGCCTCGGCCGCGCGCACGGCGTCCAGCGCTTCTTTATGCGCAGCATGTTCGCCATGGCTGAAATTCAGCCGGAAGACGTCCACGCCGGCCTCGGCCAGCGCGCGCACTTCCTTTGGCGAGCGGCTGCCCGGTCCCAGCGTGGCGACGATCTTGGCGTTCTCGCCCTTCAGCTTCTGCATATCGTTTCCAGTCCCCGGCTTGCCCTTGCGTTACCGCTCACACGTCTAAGCGACTCGCGGGCGCGCCGCCAGCCACAACACGGCACGACGTGTCAGGCCAGCGCATCCGCCATCACGAACGGATCATAGGAGAGGATCGGCGCCAGCCAGCGCTCCGCCGTGCGCATATCCCAGCCCTTACGGGCGGCATAGTCCTCGACCTGGTCGCGCCCGATCCGGCCCACAGCGAAATAGACGCTCTTGGGGTGAGACAGATACAGCCCCGACACGCTCGCCGCCGGATACATCGCATAGCTGGAGGTCAACTCCACGCCGATACGCTTTTCTGCGTCCAGCAGGCGGAACAGGGTCGCCTTCTCAGTATGGTCCGGCTGGCAGGGATAGCCCGGCGCGGGCCGGATACCCCGGTACTTTTCCCCGATCAGCTCATCCGTCGAGAGTGCCTCATCCGGCGCATAGGCCCAGAGTTCCCGGCGCACTTTCTCATGCATGTATTCGGCCATTGCCTCGGCGAAACGGTCGGCGAGCGCCTTGACCATGATGGAGGAATAATCATCCCCCTTGGCGGCAAACGCTTGCGCGATCTCCTCGGCTTCGGGGCCTGAGGTGACGCAGAAACCCCCGATCCAGTCATCGCCTTTCGGCGCAATGAAATCCGCAAGCGCAAAGTTCGGCTGGCCATTGTCCTTCGCCATCTGCTGGCGAAGCGTCAGGAAGGTTTCTCCGCCCGCGACCTTCACATCGTCCACGGATGAATTGGCTTTCCAGAAACCCGCAACGGCCCTGGGTTTCAACCAATTTTCGCCGACAACTTGCTGCATCATTGCCTGCGTATCGCGCCAGAGGCCGGAGGCCGCCTCGCCGACAATCTTGTCCTCGAGGATGGCCGGGAACCGTCCGGCAAGATCCCAGGCCGAGAAATATGGCGTCCAGTCGATATAGCGCGCCAGCGTGCCCAGATCGATGTCCTCAAACGTCCGTACACCTTCATATGCAGGCTTCGGCGGGGTGTAGGCCGACCAGTCGAATTTCAGCTTCGCGGCCCGCGCCTCGGCAATTGGCACACGCGGCTTTGGCGGGCCATCCTTGCGGGCTTCGCGCATCCGCTGATAGCGCGCGCGCACCTCGTTCAGAAATACCGGCCGGTCATCATCATTCAGCAGGGTACTGACAACACCCACCGCGCGGCTTGCATCCACCACATGGATGACCGGCGCGCTGCGGATGGCGGGTTCGATCTTAACCGCCGTATGTGCCGGGCTTGTCGTCGCCCCCCCGATCAGCAGGGGCTGCTTCATGCCCCGCCGCTGCATCTCGGCGGCGACATAGACCATCTCGTCCAGGCTCGGGGTGATCAGGCCGGAGAGGCCAATAATGTCGACATTCTCCCGCACGGCCGTATCCAGGATTTTCTCCGCTGGCACCATTACGCCGAGGTCGATGATGTCATAACCATTGCAGGCGAGCACAACGCCGACGATGTTCTTGCCGATGTCATGCACATCGCCCTTAACCGTCGCCATCAGCACCTTGCCATTGGATTTATCGGCCGTGCCGAGGCGCTGCTTTTCCTCCTCCATGTGGGGCTCGAGCCAGGCGACGGCCTGTTTCATCACGCGCGCCGATTTCACCACCTGCGGCAGGAACATCTTGCCGGACCCGAACAGGTCGCCGACGACATTCATGCCAGCCATCAGCGGCCCCTCGATCACATGCAGCGGACGCTCGAAATTCAGGCGCGCTTCCTCCGTGTCCACATCAATATATTCGGTGATACCGTGGACCAGCGCATGCTCCAGCCGTTTGGCCACAGAAAACTCGCGCCATCTGAGATCCTTCTCGCGAACCTTTCCCTTCTGGCCCTTGAAGCGCTCGGCAAGATCGACCAGCCGATCCGTCGCATCGGCGCGGCGATTGAGGATCACATCCTCTACTGCGTCGCGAAGCTCCGGCTCGATATCATCATAGATGTCGAGTTGACCGGCATTGACGATGCCCATGTCCATGCCTGCAGGGATCGCATAATAGAGAAATACCGAATGCATCGCGCGGCGCACGGGTTCATTGCCGCGGAAGCTGAACGACACGTTCGAAAGCCCGCCGGAAATGTGACAGCCAGGGCAGGTCTCGCGGATCACGCGGGTCGCCTCGATGAAGTCCATGGCGTAATTGTTGTGCTCCTCGATCCCCGTCGCCACCGCGAAGATGTTCGGATCAAAGATGATGTCTTCCGGCGGGAAGCCGACTTCTTCAGTCAGGATACGGAAGGCACGCTGGCAGATTTCGATCTTGCGGGGCGCGGTATCCGCCTGCCCCTGTTCGTCAAACGCCATGACGACGACGGCGGCTCCAAAAGACAGGC
The DNA here is from genome assembly GCA_964409375.1 of uncultured Hyphomonas sp. GTDB lineage: Bacteria > Pseudomonadota > Alphaproteobacteria > Caulobacterales > Hyphomonadaceae > Hyphomonas. The sequence continues at coordinate 1,907 of CAYPDA010000043.1, read as the reverse complement.
AAGCCTCCGCCTGTTCGCGGAACTTGTCCTCGCCCTCCTTCATGGATATCGAGTTGACAATGGGCTTGCCCTGCACGCATTTCAGGCCGGCCTCGATCACCTCCCATTTGGACGAATCGATCATCACAGGCACGCGCGCGATATCCGGTTCGGCCGCGATGAGGTTGAGATAGGTCGTCATGGCGAGGACGCCGTCGAGCATCCCTTCATCCATGTTCACATCAATCACCTGCGCCCCGTTCTCGACCTGCTGGCGTGCGACCTCGACCGCCTCGCCATAGCGCCCATCCGTAATCATCTTTCGGAAGGCGGCGGACCCCGTGACGTTCGTGCGTTCACCGATATTGACGAATGTGGCAGCCGCTTCACTCATGTCCGCGGCCTTTGACGTTCGAGGGACCAGTTGCCATCTTCAATAACCTCATATCCGTCTGTATCCAAATTATACTGGTAGATCCATCCGCTCGCCCTGGTCGGGCTGCGCGTCGCATCAAGCAGAGCTATGCGCCGGCGCACGTAGAGCGACGTGGCCGGATCGTCCGTCACATCCTCGTACGCGTCCAGCGCCGCGACGATGCGCACATCGCGGATCCGGTAGAGCACACCCTGGCAGACAGCCTCGCCCGTCACCACGCCCGGAAAGCCGCCCAGATCATACATCCGTCCCCGGAAGCGGCAGGAGGTGACCCACTCGCCGCTATCTGCCAGCGGAATATGTTCCGGCCCGCCCAGGGCGCCCTTTTTCAGAAGGCCGTAGAAAACGAAGAGATCTCCCGGCCTGACATCGTCAGCCGTCACGACGCCACCATGAAGGGCTCCAGCCCCGAAAGCCGCATCGCGCGCGGCAGCTCCGGCAGCTGGCGCGGCGCGGCGGCCGAAACCGCCTTCGCAATCGCCGCGATATGCCCCGGCGAAGTGCCGCAGCAGCCGCCCAGAACATTGACCAGCCCGCTCTGCGCCCATTCGCGCAGATGCCCGGCGGTCTGATCCGGCGTCTCGTCATATTCCCCGAACGCGTTCGGCAGGCCGGCATTCGGATAGGCGATGACGCGAGTGTCTGCGATGCGGGCGATCGCGGCGATATGCTGACGCATGAGATCCGCGCCGAGCGCGCAGTTGAGGCCGATGGCCCAGGGACGGGCATGGCGCACGGAGTTCCAGAAGGCCTCGGCCGTCTGCCCGCTGAGGGTTCGCCCGGAGGCGTCCGTGATCGTGCCGGAAATGATGATCGGCAGATCAGTTCCGCTGTCACGTCGCAGGTCGAGAAGCGCCTTGATCGCCGCCTTGGCGTTCAGCGTGTCGAATACCGTCTCAACCAGGAAGTAATCGATGAACGGCGCCATAGCCTCAGCCTGCGCGTAATAGGCCGTGCGCACATCATCGAAGGTCACATCCCGGTATCCCGGATCGTTGACATTGGGGCTCAGCGACAGCGTCTTGTTGGTCGGCCCGATGGCGCCGAGCACGCCTACCGGCCGGCCGAGTTCGGCCTCTGCTGCGTCGGCAGTCTCGCGCGCAATTCGCGCGCCCTCGCTGGCCATTTCGGCAGCGAGGGACTCCATCCTGTAATCAGCCATTGCGATGGTCGTCGCGGAGAAGGTGTTGGTCTCTACAAAGTCCGCACCCGCATCGATATAGGCGCGGTGGATGGCGCCGACGATATCCGGGCGCGTCAGGTTCAACAGGTCGTTGTTTCCGCGCAGGGGCACGGCCCAGCCGGCAAAGCGCGTGCCGGCATAATCCTCCTCCACCAGCTTGTAGCCCTGGATCTGTGTGCCCATTGCGCCGTCCAGAACGAGGATGCGCTGGTCTGCCAGCGCGTCGAAGGCTTTCAGTCTGGTTCTTGTGTCCATGGCTCAGGCCGCCTCTGCCGCGCGGGGTTTCACGCCGAGCAGCCGGCAGGTCGA
>CAYPDA010000042.1:0-20495 GCA_964409375.1 uncultured Hyphomonas sp. | reverse complement strand
CGGCCATTCTCGCCCAGCCGCGCTGGCATGAACGCCTCGGGGAGGTGGTGCATCCGGCGCTCGTCCTGCACGGCGCAGCCGACCCCCTGATCCGCTCCGCCGCCGGGGAGGACATCGCCCGCCGCATCCCCGGCGCCCGATTCAAGGCCTTCCCGGACTGGGGCCATGACCTCGCCGACGCCATGTCAGACACGCTGGTGGCCGAAATTACGTCGTTCCTGGACGCATGATGCGCAGTGCCCGAAAACTGGCCAGATAAGGTCAGCAGCCGTGCCTCACAAATTGCCTGTTGGCTGATCCCTCCTGCAGAACCTATAAATGTCCCAAGGCTGCACCTCAGCCGGTGATGGAGTTTCCCGATGTACATGTCCCGCTTTCTGGTCGCTGGTGCGGCATTTGTCCTCTCGGCCTGCGCCGGGGTCGCCCCCACGGCGCCCGCCCCGGCCCTTGATGCCGCCAGCGAAACTGAAGCGGAAGCTACAGCCTCCCTCCTCCCCTATGAGGCTTTCACCCTCGACAACGGCCTGACCGTCCTGTTCCATATTGATCGGTCCGACCCGGTCGTGGCCGTCTCCCTGACTGCGCATGTCGGCTCGGCCCGCGAAAAGCCCGGCCGCACCGGGTTCGCTCACCTGTTCGAGCATCTCCTCTTCCTCGAATCCGAAAATCTCGGCCCCGGGGGGCTCGACCAGCTCTCCGCGCGCATCGGCGGGTCCGGGGCCAATGGCTCGACCAACCGCGACCGGACGGATTACCTTCAGACCGTCCCGAATGACGCGCTGGAAAAGATGCTCTGGGCCGAAGCCGACAAGCTCGGCTGGTTCATCAACACCGTGACCGAACCTGTGCTCGAGAAGGAGAAACAGGTCGTCAAGAACGAGAAACGCCAGGGCGTCGATAACCGCCCCTATGGCCACACCTTCTATGTCATGCACCAGGCGCTCTATCCCGAGGGTCACCCCTACAGCTGGCAGGTCATCGGCTCGCTCGACGACCTGCAGGCGGCAACCCTCGACGACGTCAAGGAATTCTTCAACACCTGGTACACGCCCAACAATGTGACCCTCGTGGTGGCCGGCGACTTTGACCCCGTGCAGGCCCGCGCATGGGTTGAGCGCTACTTCGCGGAGATCCCGCGCGGCCCCGAGATCGAGCGCCTGGAGCCCTTACCGGCCAACCTCGAAGAGACCGCCCGCCTCTTCCATGAGGACAATTTCGCGCGCCTGCCGCAGCTGACCCTGAACTGGCCCACCGTCGAGATGTTCCATCCCGACAGCTACCCGCTCGCCGTGCTCGGCCAGCTGCTGACCGACGGCAAGGAAGCGCCGCTCAACGAAGTTCTGATCGATGAGGCCAAGGTAGCCGCCTCGGTCACGCAATTCCCCTACACCAGCGAACTCGCCGGCGAATGGATCCTGCAGGTCAGCGCCTTCAGCGGCACGCCGTTGGACGATGTCGCCGCCGCGCTCGCGGAAGGCTTCGCCCGCTTCGAGGCCGAACCGATCTCGGATGAAGACCTGCAACGCGTCAAGATCCAGCAGGAAGTCGCCTTCTATAACGGCCTTGGCAGCGTGCTCGGCAAAGGCGCGCAGCTCGCCCGCTACAGCATATTCGCCGGCGATCCCGGCTTCATTGATGAAGACCTCGCACGGCTTCAGGCTGTCACGGCCGAAGATGTCCGCCGCGTCTACGAAACCTATATCAAGGACCGGCCACATGTCGCGACGAGCTTCGTGCCGCGCGGCGCGCCGGAACTCGCGCTTGCGGGTGCGGTCGAAGCCGAGGTCGTCATCGAACCCATCGTCCAGGGCGCAGAAGCCGAAGTCGATCTGACCGCCGCCGCCGCCTATGAGCCGACACCGTCCCTGATCGATCGCAGCGTCGAGCCGCCCTATGGCCCGCCGCCGCAGCTCTCCCCGCCCGCCGTCTGGCAGACCGCCACGGAAAACGGCATCGAGGTCTATGGCATCTCGGACGACGAGCTTCCTCTCGTGCGCTTCTCGATGGTGATGAGGGGCGGCCACCTGCTCGACACGCCGGAGACGGCAGGCACCGCCAGGCTGCTCGCCGAAATCCTCCTCAAGGGCACCGCGACCAAGACACCCGCGGAGCTGGACAAGGCCTTCGCCCTGCTCGGCGCAAACATCACCGCCGATGTGTCCACAGAGAGCTTCCAGATCAACGGCTCCACACTGGCCCGCAACCTCGCGCCGACGCTGGCCCTGGTCGAAGAGGCGCTGATGGAGCCGCGCTGGGACGCGGCCGAGTTTGGCCTTGCCCTCGCCCGCACCCGCGATGCCATCGACATGTCGCGGAGCAACCCGAACACCATCGCGTCCTGGGCGTTCGACCTTGTGACCTACGGCGAAAACAGCATGCGCGCGCGCAGATCGCTGGGCAGCGAAACCTCGCTGGCAGCGATCACCATCGAGGATCTTCAGGCCTGGCGCGAACGCAATCTGTCGCCTCATCTGACAAGTGTCCGGGTCGTCGGCGATGTCAGCCAGGCGGATGTCATGTCCGCGCTGGACGGCCTCGCGACACGCTGGCAGCGGGTTGAGGTCGCCTTGCCGGAAGAGGCAGCAGCCCGGCCCCCGGAATCATTCACCCTTTACTTCTATGACGTACCCGGATCATCACAGTCCGTCCTGATGTTCGGCTATCCGTCCCTCCTGCGCACCGACCCGGATTATGATCTGGCCGGTGTCATGAACTACAGGCTCGGCGGCGGCGGCTTTGCCTCCCGACTGACACAGGAGCTGCGCGAGGGCAAAGGCTACACCTACGGTATCGGCTCGGGCTTCAGCGCAACGACGACAGATGGCACATTTGTCGTCTCCAGCGGCGTCCGGTCGAATGTAACGCTTGAGGCAACACAGCTCGTCCGCGAGATCATGGAGGACTATGCCGCCACATTCACCGAAGAAGATCTTGGGGTGACGACGAGCTTCTTCACCAAGAGCCAGGCGCGCCGGTTCGAATCGCTCGGCGCCAAGCTGAACGCGCTGTCGGACATCGCCGATTATGATCTGCCCTATGACTATGTCGCCCGGCAGATCGAATCGGTCGCGGCTCTTACGGTAGAGGATGTGAAGGCCCTTGCCCGCCGCCTCATCCGGCCGGATGCGATGCATTATGTGATCGTCGGCGACGCCGAGACGCAGCTGCCGCGCCTTTCACAGCTCGGCCTCGGCGAACCGGTTCTCATCAATGACAAAGTGGACGCCCTGACCCGTTGATCAGGGCGCCCGCCTGCGGACGGTCTAGCGGATCGCCACCGGGTTGATGATCGCCTGAACGGCGCCTTCCAGCCTCGGCACGCCGAGAGCGAAGAAGAATTCGCTGACGCCGTCCTCCGCCAGTTCATGCGTCACCATGTTCTCCAGGATATAGACGCCGTTCCTGGCCAGCAGTACCTGGTGCACCTCGAACGGGCGCGCCTCATTCTCGAACGGGATGACTTCCAGCGCCCAGGTATCCGCGCCGACCGCCGCTGCGCCGAGATCAGAAAGGTATTGCGCGCCCTCCACGCCGAGCCCCGGCTCTACAGGAGAAAGATCCGTAGACCCCTCCTGAGCCTTCATCATGCCAGTATGGAACAGCACGACATCGCCGTCCTTCACTTCGACACCCGCCTGCGCCAGCGCTGCATCGATCTCCGCCCTGTTGAACGCCGTCCCTGCCGGCACCGGATTGCCGAACTGTTTCGTCATGTCGAGCAGGAGGCCCCGCGTCGCCATCGGCGGCAGATCATGCGTTCCGAACTGGGTGAGCCCGCCCGTGGTCACGAACTCCGCCGCCGGCACGCCGTTATAATAGCGGTGGTTGATCCCGAGATGGCCGAGCCCGTCAATCTGGCTGCCGATGCCGACCCAGGTATTGACGAGGTCGTCATTGCCGGTCGCCAGATTCTCGCCCATTGGCGTCCCGGAACCGTCGGAGAGCTGAAGAATGGTCATCGAGAAACTGCGCGGGCCGTAAGCCGGCGTTTCCGCTCCTGTCACCTGCCCCAGCGCGTAAGTCTTGCCGGTGGTAATCAGCTTCGCGGCGGCAGCCGTCTTTTGCGGCGTGATCAGGTTGATCGCGCCCAGCCTGTCGTCTGCGCCGAAGCGCGATGGATACCAGGCGTCGCGCGTCTCGCGCTTGTCGCCGGGCGCCATGGGCGCCGCCTCGTCTGCCGTCACGTGGCCGCAGGCGGCCAGCATCGCCGCCCCTGCCAGCAGGATCCGTTTCATCGCATTCCTCCCTCATCCTTGTTCGGGCCAGCCTAAACAAGCGGAGGGCAGGCGCAACCATTCTCAGACCCGGCGCACCAGGAAGCCGGCGCGCGGGAAATGAACATGGCAGGTCTCCGCCTCCTCCGTCACCCGCTGCAGCACGATGCGGTGGGCGTCGGCATGAACGAGTTCGCCCTCCACCCAGACCTGGCCATAATCATCCGGCGCGACGGCCACATCTTCGCCCGGCATGAAGCCCTGTGGTTCGTCCTCGGTCGTCGCAGACAGCAGCCGCGGCGCGGCGTCCCTGCCGATGGCGAGCGCCTCGGCGCCTGTGATCGTGTCCGGCGCCTGGCCTTCAATCTCGCTCAGCCGCTCTGCCCAGGCCCGCGTCAGCGGCGCGCGGTCGAGGCAGGCCTCGGCGAAGTCCGGCACGGCCGACTTCATCCACCAAACATTCATATAGGCATGCACATCGACTAGCCCCGGCTTGGTGCCGATGAGATAGAGGCCGGACCCGGCCCCCTTCCCGCCCGCGAGGCGCTCCTCAAGCAGCATCAGCCGCGCCCGCCACTGGTCACGCATCATCGGCGCCACCGCTTTCATGGCGGCGAGGTCGAACGGGCGGCCGGACAATTGCTCCCGGTCTTTGATGAACGCCTCCGGCACCCCGTCGCCGATCGCGCCGAAGATTACCGCGACAGAGCACTGGAACCAGCGCCCGTCCGTCCAGCCGGCCACCATCTGGGCCATGCCCTCATGGCCCGGCAGCTTCAGCGAATGGTGCGGATAGCGCGTCTCGAGCTCGCGAAGGATGATGCCTGTATCACAGAAGATGTCTGCGCCGATCTGCATCACCGGCACACGGCGATAGCCGCCTGTCATCGGCATAAGCTCCGGCCGGGGCATGATCATCGGCAGCTCGACGCGCGCATAGGCGAGGTTCTTGAGCCGGAGTGCGAGGCGTACCTTCTCAGCATAGGGCGAAGAAGGGTATTCATGCAGGATGATACTGCGGGCGTCCGCCATGATACTTGTCTGCCTCCCAAGCTGGTCCTTGCGCCTAGTGTGCGCGGCTTACCGATTTCAGAAAAGTGTAAACTCCGCCCTTCGATAGGTGCAATCGCCGCGGCAAGAATCGGGTGGCGCGCGCCCGCGCCCTGCGGCAGTCTTGGCGTATGGATCAGATGGTTGCTCCCCTTGACGAACGCGCCCGCGCCTATGACCGAATGGCGAAGGCGCTCGAATGGCTGGGCGAGACCTGGGCGGACTGGCCGAACCTCGACGCTGCCGCGCGCGCCGCCGGCCTGTCGCCGCATCATTTCCAGCGCGAGTTCAGCCGCTGGGCCGGAGTCAGCCCGCGCCAGTTCCAGGCAGCCATCGCCCATGCCGAGGCCGGCGCCGCATTGAGAGACGGCGCGAGCGTGCTGGAAGCAGCCCTTGACGCCGGCCTCTCCGGTCCGGGCCGCCTGCATGACCTCTTCATTGCGCATGAGGGCCTTTCCCCTGGCGAGGCGAAATCCGGGGGCCGGGGCGCAGACCTCGCTCTCGGCAAAGCCCCGACTCCCTTCGGCCTGGGTGCCTGGCTGATCGGCCCGCGCGGGCTGGTCGCGCTCGGCTTCATCGATGACGGCGCCGCCCCCCGCAGCGGCTTTCAGCATCAGGGCCGGAGCGAGGACGCGGCTTTCGCCAATCTTGCCTCCCGCTATCCGCAGGCCGAAATCCGCCGCGACGATGCCGCCGCCGAACGCATGGCCCGGTCGGTGTTCGAGACGGGCGATCCCCTGCCCGTCTGCCTTTATGGCACACCGTTCCGCCGCCAGGTCTGGCGAGCGTTACTGGAAGTTCCGGCCGGCCGGACATGCAGCTACGGCGCCCTCGCCGCGCAGGTCTGCGAGCCGAAAGCCGCCCGCGCGGTCGGCGCGGCAGTCGGCGCGAACCCGCTCAGCTGGTTCATCCCCTGCCACCGGGCCCTTGCAGCCGATGGCAGGCTGCATAACTATCACTGGGGGGTGGCGCGCAAACGCGCCATGCTGGTTTACGAACGCGCGCGCCTCACCGGCCCCTGACAGGCCAGCCAGCATCGAGGCGCGCATGAACCGAGGAGCCGGTTTCCAGTCCATGTGGGTCTATTTCATTCTTGTTCTGGTGGTCATCGCCTGGGGCGCGCACCTTGCCTGGCGCTGGAAACAGGCGCGCGATTTCGCGCCGACCCTTCTGGCTGTGCGCAAGGAAAGCGGTGAGCTGCCCGCCAGCATCGAGCCGCGCGAATTCACCGATCTCTATCTGCGCGCCGAGGGCCCGCGGGCCGCAACCTATATCTATGTCTGCGCCCTGTTCATGACGGCCACGCTGGCGCCGCTGTCGAGCCTGTTCAACACCGTCTGGGTCGCGCTCTGGGGCATGACCGGCGGTTCTCCCGTGTTCGAGGAAGGCACGCTGATCCACACATTCAGTTTTTTCCTGACCTTCATGGGCCTCGCGGTCGCCATCCTTGCCGTGGCCATGCGGCGGTATTATGCGCTGATGCCGCCCAATCTCCGCCAAGTGATCCGCAATTTGAAGGACGCCCATTCATGAGCCCCCGTTTCCTCCACACCATGGTCCGCGTCAGCAACATTGACGAAGCGCTGCGCTTCTATTGTGACGGGCTTGGCCTCGCTCAAATCACGCGCTACGAAAACGAAGCCGGCCGCTTCACCCTCGTCTTCCTCGCCGCCCCGGCGGACATCGAGCGGATGGGCGGCGTGCCGGCAGGCACCTCCCCTACCGAGATGGACATCCCGATGGTGGAGCTGACTTATAACTGGGACGAGGCCGGCTATGAGGGCGGCCGCAATTTTGGCCATCTCGCCTATCAGGTACCTGACATCTATGCCGCCACCCAGCGCTTCGCCGATCTCGGCGTGACGATAAGCCGTCCGCCCCGGGACGGCCGGATGACTTTCATCCGCTCCCCGGACGGTATCTCGGTCGAGCTTCTGCAGGCTGGCAAACCGCTCGCGCCCCAGGAGCCCTGGGCGAGCGCACCGAATGTCGGGGCCTGGTAGGAGAGACCCCGACTTTCGCTCAATTCATCAGATCAGCCGCGCCAACCACCGGAATCTCGAAGCTGTAGGCATGGCGCTCCAGCGGCGCCGGATTGCCCGTCTCATAGGTGTCGACAATCACCCGGCCGGCATCCGTGATCGTGAAGACGCGGAACATCGGCGTGTGATTGGTCTCGTCCGGAATTTTGGTCCGCTCGAGCGCCGGGATGTGCAGGTAATGCACCTGGCCGATCTGCTTGGAATGGTCGACGCGGTCCATGTCCATGTGCAGGTCCCCGGAGATCACCGCGGCGAGGTTCGCCTCAGCCACCACTTCGGCGAAACGCGGATTGGCGATGCCCTTGTCGGCATTCTCCGGATAGACGCCGGTCTGCGCGCCGTGCACGATCAGGAAGACCGGCTTCGGCGCTGCCGCGCGGACCTGCTCCAGCATCCAGTCGATGCCCTCATCATGGAAGTCGCGGCTGAAATCCGGTGAGGCATAGACCATCACGACAGGTCCACGATCCTGGACATAGCGCCGGCTGGTGAAGGTGCCCTTCCCGTCATTCCAGCGATTGGCGTATTCGAGGAAGCGCTCCTCGGTCTCGTTGAACTCTTCATTGCCCATGATCGGGAAGAAAGGCGGGGTCAGCGCCTGAAACACCGGGGTGGCCGCTTCATACTGCAGCACCGTTCCCTTATGGGCGATGTCGCCGACGCCGACGACAAAGTCGATTCCCTCGCGGGCTGCCATGGCGTTCACATCGGCCACCGCCGCAGCGGTATGCGGAAACTCCGCCAGCGGCTTCGGCTCGCCGTCGCCAAGCACGGCAAAGCGCACCGCCACAGTGTCTTCGGCCACGGGCGCCGTGGTGGTGCACGCCGCAACGAGCGACAGGGCGAGCGCCTGCGCTGCAATGGCCAGGCGCGACAGGCCGCGAGAACGGAAAAAAGTCATCAGCTAACTCCCAGAGGATTCGGAATTGCCAGACTACAAGCAGCCCCTCCCTGCCGGAAGCCCCTAAGTGAGGCAACTTGGCGACGATGGGACCCCGTCGGGTACTGACGCAGATTCCGCGGCTCAGGATGACTCCGCACTCGCCATCCGGGCGCACCCCGCTCGCCCGCACATGTTGCTGCTCCGACACAGCCCGTCCCTGTTACCACTTCGTCGCAAATCCGATACGCGCCTGTCGCGTTGGCCCTCTACCGCACTTGCGAAATACCACCGCAGGAGCCTCCCATGATGAAAACCCTACTCGGCAGCGCCTCGCTGACCGGTCTTGTCCTCGCCAGCGCCGGCGGCGCCTGGGCGCAGACTGAAGAGACAGCGGACGCCGCCCTCGTCCAGAATACGATCACCGTGACGGTCCAGAAGCGCGAGCAAAGCCTGCAGGACGTTCCCGTCGCCGTCAGCGTGCTTGACGGCGAATTCATGGATGATCTCGGCCTCAGCGATTTCGAGGATGTCGCGCGCTTCATTCCCGGCTTCGAAGTCCAGGAGCAGAGCCCGAACAATCCGGGCTTCGTCATCCGCGGCATTACCTCCGACTCCGGCGAGGCAACCATCGAGCCGCGCATCGCCATCTTCCAGGACGGCGTCTCGATCTCGCGTTCGCGCGGATCCATCGTCGAACTATTTGATGTCGAGCGCGTCGAAGTCGCCAAGGGTCCACAGCCGACGCTGTTCGGACGCGGCGCGCTGATCGGCGGGGTCAACATCATCCAGGCCAAGGCCAATCTGACGGATGTCTCCGCTCACGCCTCCGTCGGCGCCGGCAACTTCAACGAAGTGTTTGCTGACGGCGTGGTGAACTTCCCCGTCGTCGCCGACACCTTCGCTGTGCGTCTCGCCGCGCGCTATCGCAAGCGTGACGGCTTCGTCGAAAGTCTCAATCCGAATGAGGATGATTTTAACGGCGAAGACATGCGCGCTGTCCGCCTCAGCTTCGGCTATGAGCCTAACGCCGATGTGCGCCTAGACCTGATCCTCAATTATCAGGAAAATGAGAACACCGGCACCTCGTTCAAGTCAAAGGTCTTCGCCCCGGCTCCCGGCGCGTCGGTTGATCCGTGGGAGCCCGCCAACCTCAACAGCTTCGGCGGCTTCCTCGGCGGCAAGAAACTCGGCCTCGACCGCAAGGTCCAGTCCGCCACCTTCCTCGCCGACTGGCGCATCAGCGACAGCTGGACGGCCAGTTCCATCACCGGCACCCGCCATTTCGACAGCCTTGAAGTATTCGATCCGGATGGTTTTGGTACGGAAGTTCTCGTCTTCGCAGAAGACGCCAAGGGCGACCAGTTCAGCCAGGAAATCCGCCTCAACTATGACGCCGGCGGCGACTTCACTGGCTTCTTCGGCGGCTCCTTCTTCAAGGAAACCGGCAGCCAGGGCGTACCGCTTGGCTTTGACGAGCGCGGTGTCCAGGCCCTCCTCGGCGGCCTCTTCACCCCACCGGACGCGCCCCCGGCCTCGGCCCTGCCGGGCATCAACCTGACCGTCTTCCAGCAATCGGGGGGCACGGTTGTGGTCCCGCTGAAGCCCTATCACGAAGAATTCTTCGCCAATTATGGCCGCACGGTCGGTCTCGACGTGTTCGCGGACGCCAGCTACGCCGTCAATGACCGGCTCGAAGTCACCGCCGGCATCCGCTACACGAACGAGGACAAGACTACCGAGATCGAGGCGCGCAATGTCAATGGCGCCAGCAATCTGACCGGGGCCTCGATCGTCGTGGCTCCGACCAATGGACGCCTGCGCCGCTCGGAAAACTTCGACGGTACGAGCTGGCGTCTCGCTGCGAAATACGAGCTGACAGACACTGTGAACCTGTTCGGCAATTATGCCCGCGGCCGTATTGCCGAGGTGATCGCTCCCTCCTTCACCAACCCGAACCAGCGCTTCACGATCCTGCCGGCCGAAACGGTGGACGCCTATGAATTCGGCGTGAAGTCCAGCCTGCTGGCCAACCGCCTTCTGCTCGACGCGTCGGTCTTCACTTATGAATACGAGAACTTCCAGTCGAGCGTCGTGGAGGACGGGGTGATCATCCCGATCAATGCCGGCAACGCTTCGTCGACCGGCGGCGAGGTTCAGGCTAACTGGCTGCTCAGCGATGCGCTCAACATCATCGCCAGCTATGGCTACAACAATGCCCGGTTCAAAAACACCGTAGACGGACAGCCTCAGGAATTCGGCGGCAACCCGCTGCGCCTGTCGCCCGACCATACCGCCTCACTGGCCGCGCGGTTCCGGGCCGAGACCAGCTTCGGTACTGTACGGGTTGTGCCAAGTTATACCTACCAGTCGAAAGTCTATTTCGACAATTCGCGGCGTGACCTGATCAGCGAGGATGCCTACGGCCTCCTCAACCTGAACCTCGGCCTGGACCTGCCGGGCGACCGGTTCTCGGTCGAGGCCTACGCCACCAACCTGCTCGATGAGGAATATATCATCGACGCGGGCAATACCGGCGATGGCTTTGGTATCCCGACCTTCATCGCCGGCAAGCCGCGCTTCTACGGCGTGCGCTTGTCGGCGCGTTACTAGACTTCAGAAACCTGCCGTATCCGGATGGCCTAAAGGGTCCGCCGGATACGCACAGGGGGCAGCGCGGGGGCGCCGGAAGGGCGGGCAGAAAGCCTGCCCTTCTTTGCTGGGTTATAAAGTGATCACCCCCTGTCATCCCGGAAAGCGCAAAGCGCCTATCCGGGACCCTCTATCTGTGGCCTGCACAATCTGTTGAGACACAGAAGGTCCCGGATATTTGCTGTGCAAATTCCGGGATGACAGGGAGTGAGCTTAGGGGAAACAAGTAAACCGGAAGCGGATCAATCCAGCGCGCCAATATAAGGCAGCCCGCGGTACAATCCCTTGTCGTCCATCCCGTAGCCAACGAGGAACCGCCCCGGCGAATCGAAGGCGCAGAAATCAACCCCGCCCTCGCCGCGCGGGGCCCAGGGTTTCTGGGTCAGCGTGCAGGTGATCACTTCGCGCGCGCCTTTGGCAATCAGATGCGCCTTGGCAAAATCCAGCGTGCGGCCGGTGTCGAACACATCATCCAGAAGGATCACGCCGCGCCCCTCGACCGAGCGCGAAACATCTGCGCGCACGACGACCCGGCCAGAGCTTTCACGCGCATCGCGGTAACTCTCCAGCCAGAGCACATCGAGTACAGGGTGAACGCCGTGCCGGGCGAGCGCCTTCATCAGGTCGGAAGTGAAGGGCGTGGCACCGATCAGGATCGAGACCGCGGTCCAGTCGGGGCCCTGAAGGTGGGGCACCAGCCGCGCGGCGAGGTCATCGACGCGGGCCATGAGCTCGGCTTCTGTGAGGATGATCTCGATCTTCGGCGTCTCTGTCATGTCAGTCCGGCGCTCCATCCGTTGGCAGACCATCGCCGGGTGGCAGGCGCGGCACTTCGGAGCGCTCCACGAAAGCCAGTTCAATCTCAAAACTCTCCACTGGCGCCGGCTCAATGACGACGCCGAACTGGCCCGCCTCCCCCGGCGCGAGGTCGCCCGGCGTGATGAAGCTGTACCGGGTCGAGACGATGTTGCCGGCCTCGTCCTTCAGGTCGACGCGCACGCCTGGGGTCTCTACCGAGGCCTTCGAGACATTCACCGTCCGTCCCGTGACGGTCACGATGGGGATGGTGTCATTAAAGGTGCGGCTGTGGACCACAGCTTCAAAATCGAGACCGAACCGGTTCACCTCCAGACCGAACAGGCTGTAGACCGCTGCCGATTGCGGCCAGACCTTCACGACCTCGTTGCGGAAGAAAAATGCAGCGCCCGTCAGCGAGATGAACAGGGCGCCGGTGAGCACCCAGGACAGAAACGCCGCCAGCCGGCTCTTCTCGCGGCGTTGTTCGCGCATTTTCTCGCGGTAGAGTTCATGCGGCCCTGGCGCGGATTCGCGCACGGTATCGTCACCTTCCGGGCGCACGAACCAGGAATGACCGCAGCTGGCGCATTTAACAGTGCGGCCGCTTTCACCGATTGTTGAGTCATCGGCGAAATAATGGGTGCCACAGGAAGGACAGGTAAGAATCATGGCCCGCTCAATTCTTCCCGCTCTTCGTCCCGATCGTTCCACCCGCAAGCCCGGAGGTGCCCAATGATGACCCCGCTCCGACCGGACCTTTTCGACGAAGCGGCCGTGCGCCTCGATGCGGTGACGCTTCGCTATGATGCGTCGGGCGATATCCTTAGCGGGATTGATCTCGTCCTGAAACCCGGATCGTTCAGCTTCCTGACGGGGGCCTCCGGGGCGGGCAAATCCAGCCTCCTGAAGCTGCTCTACCTCGCCCGCCCGCCGACGGGCGGCGAGGTTTCGCTGTTCGGCCGCCCGACCAGCCGGCTGAGCCGGGACCAGCTCTCAGCTCTGCGCCAGCGGATCGGCGTCGTGTTCCAGGAATTCCGCCTGCTGAACCATCTGACGGCCTATGAGAATGCCGCGCTGCCGCTGCGCGTTCTGGGGCGGCGGGAATCGCAATATCGCGCGGATGTCGAGGAACTGCTGACCTGGGTCGGCCTCGGCGAACGTATGCACAAGCGCCCCGAGACGCTATCGGGCGGGGAGCAGCAGCGGGTTGCGATCGCGCGCGCCGTGGTCACGCAGCCGGACCTGCTGATCGCGGACGAGCCGACAGGCAACGTCGACCCCGAAATGGGCGCGCGGCTGATGCGCCTGTTCACTGAGCTCAACAAGCGCCTCGGCACCACCGTGATCATAGCAACTCATGATGTCAGCCTGGTCCGCCAGGTCGGTGCGCCGGTGTACCGGATCATGGACGGGATGCTGATGCAGGAGCGGGACGGTCCAGCCAGCGAATCCAGGCGCAGGCGCAATGACGGGCTGAAACTGAGGACAGCGACATGAAGCGCGGCGAAACGGCCCTCCTCCCCCTCGAAGATGCGCGTGAGGCAGCGCTGTTCTTCGTCGTTGGCGCGCTCTGCTTCCTCGCGGCGCTGGCGGCTCTGACGGCGAAATCTACCTATGGCGCGGCGCAGGCCTGGACCGCCGAGGTTGAAGGCGAATATACCGTCTCACTCTCGGACGCCGACCATGCCGCCGCTGAGGCCGCCGCCCGGCTGATCCTCGAACTGGACGGGGTGGCGGGCGCTCGGCTTCTTTCGGACGCCGAGATCGCCGTCCTGCTGGAGCCAAGCTTCGGCAATCGCGGCCTTCCCGCGGACCTGCCGGTGCCCCGCCTGATCGCGGTAACCGCCGAGGCAGACGCGGACGACATCAGCCGCGAGCTGGTCGCGGCCCTGGAAAAAGCCGGCCATATTGCGGCGGTCGATTCGCACAGCGCCTGGGCGGGCGAAGTACGGCGGATGCTGGCGACGGCGCGGTTGTTGGCGCTGTCGATCGTGGCGCTGCTGGCATCGACCGCGATTGCGGTGATCGCCTTTGCGACCCATGCCGCCCTGCTGGCCCGGCGGGATATCGTCGATGTGCTGCATACTGCAGGCGCACGGGACCGGTTCATCGCCGGACTGTTCCAGCGGCGGTTCTGGCTCCTGGGCCTCCGGGCCGGGGCGGTCGGATCGCTCGTGGCGCTCGCGTCTGTAGCCCTCTTGATCGCAGTGGCCCGGACGGCGCCGTCGCGCTCAGGCCTGCTGCCGGAACTCAGCCTCGACCTGCCGGACCTCGTGATCCTCATCGTCACGCCGATCCTGGCGGGGCTGGCTGCCCGCTTTGCCGCCGGGCTGACCGTGATGCGGTCCCTGAAATCGGTGATGTAGTGACGCGTCTGCAGAAGGCGGCTAGAGGCGCAGCATGATCATGTTACGCTCCTGGTTGTTCGTTGCCTGGCTGTATGGCTGGATGGCACTGCTGGGTGTTCTGTACATCCCGACCCTGCTGATGCCGCGCAATGTGGTGATGCGGGCAATCGGCTTTTACGCCCAGACAATCCGGTTCGGCCTGAAACATATCTGCTGCATCGAGACCTTCATTCGCGGACAGCAACACCTGCCCGATGGCCCGTACATCTATGCCGGCAAGCATCACTGCATGCTGGATGTATTCATCCCCTTCCTGCTCTGCCGCGACCCCGCGATCATCCTGAAGCGGGAATTGCTGCTGACGCCTTTCCTCGGCTGGTATGCGCTGAAGACCGACATGATCCCCATCGACCGTGCGGGCACATCGAAGACACTGAAAGAGATGATCACCAAAGCCAAGGCGCGCGCGGCGCAGGGGCGGACGATCGTGATCTTCCCGGAAGGCACGCGCCTGCCGGCAGGCGCAGCGCCAGCCTATCAGGCCGCGGGAATCTCGGCTTTCAACAAGGCGCTGAACCTGCCAATCGTGCCGGTCGCGACCAATGCCGGGCTGTGCTGGCCGCCGAAAGGGGCACGGCGCACACCGGGGCGGATCGTCTATGAAGTGCTGCCGCCGATCCCGGCGGGGCTCGACCGCAAGACGCTGATGGCACGGCTGGAACTCGAACTCGAGACGGGCTCGAACCGGCTCCTGGAACAGGGCCGCGCAGTGCAGCTGGCCCGGAAAGCATGAGCACCGCGCCGAGCCTGAAACGGCTGAAGGCCGCCTGCGACCAGCTCGCGCTGGCTGACCAGGCGCTGGCCGGTGCCTATGCCGCCCTGGGAGTGCCGGCCTGGCGGAGCAGCCCGCCCGGCTACGGGATGCTCGGCCGGATGATCGCGCATCAGCAACTCTCGACCAAGGCCGCCGCGACGATCTGGGGCCGGGTGGAAATGCATCTCGGCGAGGTGACGCCGGAGGCGCTGCTCGCGGCGGACCCGGGCACACTTAGGGCCTGCGGGCTGTCGCGTCCCAAGATCAGCCATCTCACCTCGATTGCCGAAGCGATGATGACCGGCATGCTGGACCTCGACCGGGTCTGCCGGGCAGATCTTGATTCGGCGCGGGCGGAGCTGGTCTCGGTGCGCGGGATCGGGCCGTGGACGGCAGAATTGTTCCTGCTCTATGCAGTCGGCGCGATGGACGCTTTTCCGATCGCCGATGTCGGGCTGATAGAGGCCCACAGACAGCTCGGCGGCTATGAAACCCGAATGGAATCAGAAGCCTTTACCGTTCATGCCGAGCTCTGGCGGCCTTACCGGGGGGTTGCGGCACACCTCCTCTGGGGTTGGCTCAATGCGGAGCGGGCGCGGGATGCGGCGCCGCCCGCGTGAGCCGCGCGCATATGCGCGCCTTGCGTTCGGCCCCCACTGTCATAATCTTAACACGGGAATCGCCTACGACGTCGGCGAAGGATGACGTAAGGAGCCGCGCCTTCAGTAGGACCAGAAAGGATAAAGCCCGTCAGGGCCGCACCGGAGGGACATATGGCTGAGATTGTCACCTCACCTCCGAATGGCCGACCCGCCCTCGTTCTGAACGCGGATTTCAGGCCGTTGTCCTATTATCCTCTGTCGCTCTGGCCCTGGCAGGAAGTCATCAAGGCGGTGTTCCTTGACCGCGTCGATATCATTGCCGAATATGACTATGTCGTGCGCAGTCCGAGCCGGGAGATGCGCCTGCCCTCCGTAATCGCGCTGCGCGATTTCGTTCGCCAGGACCGGGCGCCGGCGTTCACGCGGTTCAACGTGTTCCTGCGCGACGGGTTTGAATGCGCGTATTGCGGCGCGCCTGACAATCTGACTTTCGATCACGTTGTACCGCGCTCGAAAGGCGGGCGGACAAGCTGGGAAAACATCGTCGCGGCCTGCAGCCCCTGCAACCTTTCCAAGGGCGGCCGGCTGTTGCGCGACAGCGGCATGGAACTCCAGCGCCGCCCCTTCCGGCCCAACAATTACCAGCTTCAGGAGATCGGCCGCCGGTTCCCGCCGAACCACCTCCACGATACCTGGATGGATTATCTCTACTGGGATGTAGAGCTGGAAGGCGAAGCGGGCTGAGGCCCTCGCCTCTGGCAGCACAGGCGTCCGCACTTCCGGTCAGCCGGTGCGGGAAATGGTCGCAGATTTGTTGTAAGGATCGGGCGCGTAAGGACCTGTCGAGAACCCGCGCCGCAAAGCGCGCCTCGGCGTAGGCTGACAGGGGGCCTCCGCATATGGGCGCGGGGTGAGGCGCACTCTACCGGCAGTAATGATCTCGAGAGCGAAGGGCAGGCCGCGGCCATAGTTCGCCCGGGTATCGGCCCTGCGGACCAGCCACTGAGCGGCCACAGAAGGAACTGGAGGGGCGAGGCGCCCTGGATCGGCCAGGTCAGCCAGACCATGACAGGGTGCAGTCCACGTCCGCTGCGGCAGGGGTTGGACAAGACATTCTACAAAGCCTTGTTTTTAGGAGTATAATCCGCCCCCGAATGACGATTGGATCAGCCCGCCTTCAGGGGCAGCGGCCCCAGTCAAACCGCCAGGCGCGGAAGTGCACTGGCTGGCTGTTGGAATAGTTGAGGGCGTAACGGCTTTCGCCCTCGGTGAGGCAGAGGCCGAGCGACCCCGCCTGTTCGCGCAGGCTGGCCGCCGTCTCGGTCATTGAGGGCGCGATCTCGCGGTTCTCGAAGTTCAGAAGATAGACGACCGGGTAGGCGGAGGCGCCCGTTGGGAGCTCAAGCGGCGTCTGCGGCGAATGCAGGTTCCGGGTGCCGAAGGTGAAGACGTAGGACGGCTCAGCATAGCCGAGCGCCAGCACGCGGGTTGGCACGGGCACATTGCAGAGCGCCTCCTCCCCCGGCACGCCGCACACATCTTCTAGCGCCAGACGCGCGGTCTCGGTCGGCTGGGCCCAGACCTGCGATGGCAGCATGACGGTGCGAAGATGCGCGCCGAGCGCGAGGCTGGCGAGGACGGCCAGCGTGATCGCCGCGCCGACCCGCATCCGGCCAGATTCAACGATGGCGAGACCGGCGAGCGCAAAGCCGATGGCCCAGAGATAGAGAGGGTAGTTTGCATAAGGCGACCAGGAAGCGAGTACCTGTTCCTTCGAAACGGTGGTGAACATCGCCGCCGTATCGTCCATCAGATAGGCGCTCACGCCCGGAAAGGAGATGGTCAGAAGGATGACCGCGCCGGCGCTGAAAGCTATCATGCCGAGGCCGCGGGCGCGGGGCATCTTCATGCCGTCCATCAGCTGCACTGCCGCGTAGCCGCACAATAGCGCGAGGGCAGGATAAGCGGGCAGCACATAGTGCACAAGCTTGGTCGGCAGGAGCTCGAAGAAGATCCAGGTGGGGATGAGCCAGGCGAGCAGGAATTTGAGGCCTTGGGTGCCATGGCCGAGGGCGCCGAGCGTCTTGCCGCGCAGCGCGCTGGCGACAGCCATGACCGCCGGGATCAGCAGCAGCGTCGCAGGGAAGAATATGACGAGGCTGGCGGCGAGATGATAGCCCGGCGGGCCGCCATGGCCTTCTGACGCGCCGGTGACCTTGTCGGCGAGGTCCTTGCCCACGGCGCCCTCGAGGAAGGCGCCGCCGGTGGCGATCTGGACCCAGATGAACCAGGGCAGCACCATCACCAGGAACAGCGACGGGCCAGGCAGCCAGAGGAGCGGGCGCCACCAGCGGCCCCCTTCCCCGAGGCGGCGCTTGTCCCAGAGCCAGATGCCGGCCCCGGCAAAGACGGCGACCATCGGCCCGACCGGGCCCTTGACGAGGAAGGCGGCGCCGAGCGCGGCCCAGAATACGAGGGCCATGCGGCGGGGCTGCGAGACTTCGGCGTAGAGCCGGGCCAGCGCGCCGAGGGCGAGCGTGGTGAGGCAGACCAGCAGCGCATCGGTCTTGGCAATATGGGCTTCGACGGTCAGCAGGATCGTCGCCCCGAACAGGGCGGAGCCGAGGAAGCTGGCGCGCCGGCCGATCAGGGGCGTCCCGGCCCAGAAACAGGCGAGCGTGGCAAAGGCGGCTGCGAGCCAGCTGGGGACGCGGTGCGTCCATATCTGCCGCGCTTCCGGGCCGGTGAATACGGCGGTGGACGCGGCCTGGAGCCAGTGGATGCCGGCGGGCTTCTTGTTGCGCAGCTCGTCCTGGTAGCGGATCAGGATGAGGTCGCCCTCTTCCAGCATCTGGGTGGAGGCCTGGGCGTAGCGGCTCTCGTCGCGGTCGAGCGCGGGCATCATGAAGACGCCCGGCGCGGCGGCGACGAATGTGATCAGGAACAGAAGCAGCCAAGCTTTCCAGCCGGCCGAGAGTCGGTCGAGCAATGTCATGAGGAGCGTTCTAATATCAGTTGCTTTGGCCGTCTCGCGGAACTGGCGGTGCGAGACGAAGATTTTACGGTGTCAGCAGGGCTCGCTTTTGCGGCGCGGGAGGGCTATGTGGCCGGTCTGTTCCGCGCCAGACCCATGGACGTAAGTGTGCCTGACTCGCTTGAATTTTCTGTCGTCGTGCCCGTGTTCAATGAGGCCGGCAATGTGGCGCAGCTGGTCGCCGAGATCGGCCATGCCCTCGACGGGCGGGCGTTCGAGATGGTGTTCGTGGATGACGCCTCAACCGATGAGACACGCGCCAGGCTTGTGGAGCTGAAGCGCGCCTATCCGATGCTGCGGGTTGTCAGCCACCGGAAAAATGCCGGGCAGAGCCGATCAATCCGCACCGGAATCCTCGCCGCGCGCGCGCCGGTTGTCGGCACGCTGGACGGCGACGGGCAGAACGACCCCGCTGACCTGCCCGATCTTTACCGCCAGCTGACGCGCGCCGATGCGCCGCACGGGCTGAAGATGGTGATGGGCCGCCGGGCGGGCCGCAAGGATTCGGCCTGGAAGCGGCTTGGCAGCCGGTTTGCCAACCGGGTGCGCAAGCGGCTATTGCGCGATGATTGCGACGATTCCGGCTGCGGCATCAAGGTGATGGACCGCGCCGCGTTCGTCCAGCTGCCCTATTTCGATCACATGCATCGCTATATGCCGGCGCTGATGCGGGCAGACGGGTTCGGCGTCGAGTTCCGCGATGTCGGCCACCGGCCGCGGGGGACAGGCAAGTCGAACTACACGAATTTCGGGCGGCTCGCGGATGCACTATCGGACCTGCGCGGCGTGATGTGGCTGATCCGCCGCCGCCGCAATCCGGGCGGGGCGGACGAGGTTTAGGGGCGCGGGGGGGGCGGCCGGCATTGGCGCGATGAGACACGGGGCAACGCTTCGCGAACACGTCCGCAACCCGTTAAGCCTGCACGACTTCGAAACCGATCCAGCGCGCCGGGCATTCGTATCCGGGCCATTGCGATGTATCGAACTGGATCCAGAAGCCACGCTTTGAAATGCGGCCCGGCGGATCGTCCTCGACCCGCGGTCCGATATGCCCATCCGACCCGTCGGGCCAAATTTCACACTCCTCATAGCACCGCTCGATCCAGCCGCGTCCGAACCAGGCGTCATCGCGATAGACGTCCGCACGCAGCCAGAGACATGGGGCGATCGAGACTTCGATACGCCCGCTGATGATGCCGGAAAGCGTGATGAGCGCATCCTCCTGCGTTTCGCGTTCCACAGTCAGGCAGAGGCTCCGCCCCTCGCGGTCACTCCAGTCTGGCGAGAAGCGCGCAAAACTGCATAGCAAGAACAAGAGCCCTTGCGCCGAAGCCAGGGTGGCCGGCCCATCTTCATCCCAAACAAACTTCGGCGCGCGGTGCGGCGGGCGTGGATCCATCCGCAAAGGAAACCGGGCGGGCAGCAGTCTGTCAACGGCGGCGCTTCTAACCTGATGGCCAGCGTTCTCCAGCCTCCAGACCGGCGCAGAAACCCGCCTAGAACAGCTCCGCGAGGCAGGCCGAGATCGTCTCGGGCGTGTCTTCGTGGGTGAAGAAGGTCCGGAGCGACCAGTCCTCAGCCATCACATAGATCAGGCCGGTATGGTCCATCGTGTATTCGGTGAGGCTTTCAGGCTGCTCGACGCGGGAATAGTCGGCCATGAAAGCGTCGGCGGCGGCGCGGATGTCGGCGTCGCTTCCGGTGAGCCCAACGAGGCCCGGCGGGAAGGCCGAAGTGTCGACATAGGCGGCGAGCGCCTCGGGCGTGTCGCGTTCCGGGTCGACCGTGATGAGCAGGGTCTGCGGCACTGCAGCGCCCTCCGGCAGGCGGCGATAAGCGGCGCCGAGGGTGGAGAGCGCGGCGGGGCACACATCCGGGCAATACGTGAAGCCGAAATAGACGACCGTGGGGCGGCCCTTATAGTCGGATTCGCTCACGCGCTGGCCGGTATGGTCGATCAGGGCGATGGGGCCGCCGATTTCGGGATAGGCGCGGCTGAGGCAGCCGGACTGAACGCCGCCGGCCGCCGCGACGCCGTTGCTGCCTGCGCCGGGCGCCGGG
>CAYPDA010000041.1:0-21439 GCA_964409375.1 uncultured Hyphomonas sp. | reverse complement strand
TGGCTCAGGCCGCCTCTGCCGCGCGGGGTTTCACGCCGAGCAGCCGGCAGGTCGATAGCGCGAGCCCCGCCCGGTTCAGCGTGTAGAAGTGGAAATCCTCGACACCTTCGGACTGCAGCTTGTGACAAAGCTCCGCCGCCACCGTGGCCGTGACGAGATCGCGCGTCTCCTCGTCCCCGTCGAGCCCGTCATACAGGCCATGCAGCCAGTCCGGGATCGACGCACCGCAAAGCCCCGCGATCCGCTTCAGCCCGCTGAAATTCGGCTGCAGCATGATGCCCGGCACGATCGGCAGCGTCACACCGCCCGTCCGCGCTTTCTCCAGGAAGCGCAGATATACTTCCGGCTCGAAGAAGAACTGCGTGATCGCGCGGTCGGCGCCGGCGTCCTGCTTGGCTTTCAGGAACGCGATCTCCGAATCCCAACCCTTGTTTTCCGGGTGAAGCTCCGGATAGCAGGACACGGAAATCTCGAAACACCTGCCGAGTTCCGGCCGGTGCTCCCTCAGACCGCGGATGAGATCGACCGAATCGACAAACCCGCCCGGATGCGGCTCGAACCTCGTGCCCATGCCGGCGGGCGGATCGCCGCGCAGCGCCACGATATGTTTCACGCCGGCCTGCCAGTAAGTCTCGGCGACCGCGAGTACGTCTTCCTTTGTGGCCGACACGCAGGTCAGATGCCCCGCGGGGCGCAACGCCGTCTCCGCCGCAATCCGCCGCACGGTGTCATGCGTGCGCTCACGGGTCGAGCCGCCCGCGCCATAAGTGACGGAAACGAATTCCGGCGCAATCGGCTCCAGCCGCTGGACCGTTTCCCACAGGCGGGTGTTCATCGCCTCGGTTTTCGGCGGGAAGAATTCGAACGATACCCGCACGCGGCTGGCGCGCTCCTGGGCTGTGGCAACTCTGCGGATCACGCGGCTCTCTCCCGGACTAAAGCGGGCTTGACGGCCCGCCAGATATTGACGGTCAGGCCCGGCTCGCCTGGACCGGCGGGCGGGTCAAAACTCAGGGGCCTCTCGAGGCTGAGGCGCGCATCTGCGGCCCATGCCTGAAGCGCATCGTCGCGCACGCCCAGCCGGTGGTGGCCATGCTCGGCGCGCAGGAATTCAAGGTTATGCGGCGCAAAGTCGATCACCAGCAGCCGTCCGCCCGGCGCCAGCACGCGCGCCGCCTCGGCTATCGCATCGCCCGGCGCATCCAGGAAGTGCAGCACCTGGTGGATAATCACGAGGTCCGCGCTCTCATCGGCAAATGGCGCCGCATTCACATGCCCGAACCGCACCCGCGCATTGCGCACGCCGGCGGCATCCAGGTTGCTGCGCGCGACGGTCAGCATCCGGTGGCTGAAATCGATGCCTTCCGCTTCGCCCACGATGGGGGAGAACAGCGCCAGCATCCGGCCCGTGCCGGTGCCAAAATCGATCAGTCGGCGAAACGGTCCGGGCCCGGCAAGTTCCACCAGCGCCGCTTCGATCGCCTCATTCGGATAATGCAGCGCCCGCACCGTATCCCAGGTCTCCGCCACGCTGGAGAAATACGCCTCCGCCGATGCTGCCCGGCCCGCCATGACATTGCGCAGCCGCTCAAGATCCGCCTCGAATTCCGGCACATCGGTCCCGAGCGAGGCGAACAATGCTTCCAGCAACTCCCGGCCGGGCCCGCTGCGGGCCGCGCGGTAGAATACAAACGCGCCCTCCGGCAGGCGCTCTGCAAGCTCCGCCTCGGACAACGCCTTCAGATGGTGCGACAGGCGCGGCTGGCTCTGTTCCAGCACCTGCACAAGTTCGCCCACCGACAGGTCCTGAAAGCGCAGCAGCGCGAGCAGGCGCAGGCGGGTCGGCTCGCCCGCCGCCCGCAATCTGTTCAGAAGACCGTCAAAGGCATCGCTCATGAAATCATATAAACGAACCTTTATATGATTTGCAATGCGTCTTTGAAGCCAGGCGCTAAACAGCCCTTAACGCATTCTCTCGCATATGACACGAAAGACACGCCCCTCATCAAAAGTTGCGGGAGCTGGCTTGAAGCGAGGAAACCCGATTGCCATCTCAGCGCCGTCGAACAAGCCGCTCGTCATCACACGTTGACTCAGTCAG
Source organism: uncultured Hyphomonas sp. (assembly GCA_964409375.1). Lineage (GTDB taxonomy): Bacteria > Pseudomonadota > Alphaproteobacteria > Caulobacterales > Hyphomonadaceae > Hyphomonas. The sequence continues at coordinate 19,338 of CAYPDA010000041.1, read as the reverse complement.
ACACTCGCAGCACAGGCCGGCCCGCAAATCATGACTTCCCCCGAGCATGCGCTGCCTGTTGTCGTCTCATCAGGAATAGTGACTGCATGAAAATCACCGCCTCCGGCGCTGCGCTGATCGCGGTCGCCCTGTCCGCCTGCGCCACAGCGCCCGCTGCTGGAAGCTCAGATCTCAGCGACCCCTACGAAGACTTCAACCGCCGGATGTTCGCCTTCAATAACGGGCTGGACCGCTATGCGCTGGGACCAGCATCGCGGGCCTACAAAACCGTAACCCCGGAATATGGCCGCAACCGGGTCACCGATTTCCTGCGCAATCTGCGCAGCCCGATCACCTTCGCCAATGATGTGCTGCAGGGCGAACCGAGCCGCGCCGGCACCACTGCCACGCGCTTCGTGATGAACTCGACGCTGGGCATCCTCGGTCTCTGGGATGTTGCGACGCATGCCGGCCTCGATCGCCACACCGAGGATTTCGGCCAGACCCTCGCTGTCTGGGGCGTCGAAAGCGGGCCCTATCTCGTCCTGCCGGTGATCGGCCCGACAACGCCGCGCGACCTTGTCGGGATCGGCGTTGACCGGGGGCTTGACCCGCTCATCTGGGTCGAGATCGGCAACGATTCGGATGTCGACCTCGCCGCCCGCGCAACCCTCGGCGTCTTCGGTGCGCTGAACGCACGGGTCCGGCTTGAAGACCAGATCCGCACGCTGAACGCACAGCCGGAACCTTATATTGCCCTGAGACGGATCTATTCATCTTCGCGTCAGACTGAGATCCTTAACGGACGCATCGACGAGGACACCGCCTATGATGACCTGCCTGACTTTGATGAGTTCGACGATCTCCCAGATTTTGACGAATTTGATGAGTAAGCCATGGGCACCCCTGTAGAAGGAGTAGTGATTATGAAGCGTTTCATCCTCCCGGCCCTGATGGCCATGAGCGTCGTCGCAGCCTACCAGCTGCCAGCGCATGCGGACGCCCGCACAGAAGCCTATGTCGCTCAGAATGCCAGCGAAGTGCTCTCGACCCTGAACAATCCGGCCCTTTCCGCCGAAGAGCGGACAGCAGCCTTCAGCCGCTATATGGACCAGTTTGCTGATTTCAATGCGATCTCGAACTTCGTCATCGGCAAATATGCCAGGCGCTTTTCGGCAGAAGAGCTCGCCCGCTACAGGCAGGCCTTCCGCACCTACGCGCTCGCCGTCTATGAAAATGAACTCGACGCCTATCGCGGCGAGGGCGTCACGGTGCGCGGTTCGGTCGATCGCTCACCGACCGATTCAATCGTCAACACGGTGATCCGCCGCCGCGATGGCCAGGACATGGATGTCCGCTGGCGCGTGCAGGGCACCGAGGGCAATTATCAGGTCATCGATGTCGCGCTGAACATCGAGGGCAATCTGATCTGGCTGGCCATCGAACAGCGCGCCCAGTTCATTGCGCTCCTCGACCGCACCAACGGTTCGGCAGACGCGCTGGTCAGCCGCATCGAGCAGATGACCGCTGATCTGAAGCGGCCGGCCCGCCGCTAGGGATTACCCCTCAAAGGAACGAGGCCCCGGCGCCCTGCCGGGGCATTCTTGATGGGGGCTCGTCCAGCAGAGCCCTCAGGGCGAAGGCGCCGCCCCCGGCAGGCTGAAGCTCACCGGCGCGCCGGGGCCAAGGTCAATCCCGAGATAGACCCAGACGACCATCAGCGCGACACCGGAGATCAAGAGCCACACCGAATAGGGTATCATCATAGCCGTCAGGCTGCCGATGCCGAAATCCTTCTGCCAGCGCTGCGCGAAGATCAGGATCAGCGGGAAATACACCATCAGCGGCGTGATGATATTGGTCGCCCCGTCACCCACCCGGTAAGCCGCCGTCGCGCCCTCCGGGCTTATGCCCAGCAGCATCAGCATCGGCACCAGCACCGGCGCCATCAGAGCCCATTTGGCGCTCGCCGAACCGACAAACAGGTTCAGAAATCCCGCAAACAGAACAATCAGTCCAAGGACGATGGGCAAAGGCAGGCCGGAGTTCTCGATCGCGCTCGCCCCGTGCACCGCCGTGATGAGCCCCAGTCTGGACCATTCGAACATCGCCACGAAATGCGCCGCCGCAAAGGCGAGCACCAGATAGTAGCCCATATCCTTCATCGCCTCGGCCATCATGCCGACCAGGTCGCGGTGGTTCTTGATTGTGCCCGCCGCCGAGCCGTAAGCCCAGCCTGCCGCCAGGAACAGGATGAAGAACCCCGCCACCAGGGACTGGAAGAACGGCCCCATCCGGTCATACCATGCCTTCTCCGCAATCTGATCGGCGGTCAGCCCCTGCGCCACAAAGTCGGTATCGTTGATGTATAGCGGCGAGTCCGGCCCGATCGTCATGAAGGCCCAGAGAACACAGACCGCCAGCATCGCAAGGCCCGCCCGTCCAAGCCCCTTCTTCTGCTCCGGCGTCAGAGGCTTGTCTTCATCGCCGTAATTCTTGGCCTGCGCCTCGTCCGGCACCCATTTACCAAGTCGCGGCTCGATGATCCGGTCTGTCACGAACCAGATGATCGGCAGATACAGAAGCAGCAGCCCGGCGATGAAGTACCAGTTTCCGGCAAAATTCACCTGCCAACCCGAATCGATGCCGCTACCTGCGACAGCGCTCTCGGTGATGCCGAACAGGAGCGCATCCAACCCGCCCGGCGCAATATTGGCAGAGAAACCGCCGGAGACGCCCGCGAATGCCGCCGCGATGCCCGCGAGTGGATGGCGGCCTACAGATGCAAATAGGATTGCCGCAAGCGGGATCATCACCACATATCCGGCATCGGCTGCATGGTTCGAGATCATCGCGACCAGCGCCACGACCGGTGTCAGCAGGAACTTCGGGGCCCCGCGCACGGCCGAGCGGATGCCGCTGGCAAACAGGCCCGAACGCTCCGCCACGCCTGCGCCGAGCATCACCACGAGCACATAGCCGAGCGGATGGAAGTGGGTGAACGTCGTCGGCATGTTGATCCACAGCCGCTGGATATTCGCCGATGACAGCAGGCTCTCGGAGGTGATCAGCACCGGGGCGCCGTCCGGGCCGACCTGGGTCGGATGATCCGCGGACACGCCCAGCAGGGCGCAGGCAATTGATATGAGCACGAGACCGATGATCAGATAGAAGAACAGGAAGACCGGATCAGGCAGTTTATTGCCCGTGCGTTCCACAAAACCGAGAAAACCTTTCTGCCCCGGCGCCGTCTCTGTCGCTGCCATGCTCACTCTCCCATCAGGTCCGGGCGAACTGTGCGGATGGTCCGCCTGATGGCAAGACCTTTCTGGCAGAAATTTCACATGCGGCGCGCGGCCGACAGATCAGAGACGGATATAGTCCGACACGAGGCGCAGAGTTGTCTCACCTGCCCCCTTCGTCTCAAGGCGCACATGAAAGCCTTCGCCCGAGAGCAGGTCATTGACCTCGATCATCGCATCCACACTGACGAAATTGTCCTTGTGACGCGCCGTCCAGCCTGGTGACAGCGCGCGGGCGCGCTTCCACACCTCGGCCTTGTCCGACCCGGCCAGGAACTGGTAATTGTGCTGCTCGCCGAACAGTTCCGGCGTGTAGCCGCCCAGATTGACGAACCAGAGCGTGCGGCACGCCGCCGCCGGCGCCGGGCCGGGGACCAGCTCGACCTGCCACCCCTCGACAATGTCCAGTTCGGCGTAGCCATCGATATGCAGCGTCGAAGGTGCGCCCCACCAGCCCGCGCGCAGCTGCGGTATGGTCGCCTCGAGCGTCTCGCCGATAACGAAACGGAGGTCATGTACCTCAATATTGGCGCGGGGATGGTCGCCCCCGACAAAGACCGCAAACAGTTTCAAGATGGAGGCTCCCGGCTGGCTGACCACCAGCCTAACGCGCCCCGCCCCGCAGACAAGTATGCCAGGCGGCGGGCGCACTCCTGCCCCGCCGGATAAACGGGCCTCAACTCTGTTTTTCAAAGTTCTTTGTTGATCTCGTGTTTGCTTTGCATTACAAAGTGAAGGTCGGACCAAGAAGGAGACCTGACATGACCCCTCTCAAACCCCTTTGCGCGTTCGCAATGGCGCTCGGCCTTGCCGGCGCGGCCGCAGCGGCCCCTCTCATGATAACCGTTGACGGCATCGAAGCGCGCGGCGGCAAGCTCTATATCGGCGTTCAGACCGAGGCCCAGTTCATGAAGGACGAAGGCGTCGCCGGACAGATCTTCGAGGCGCCGGCGGCCGGCTCCAAGAGTGTGAGCTTCGATCTGCCCGACGGGCGCTACTCGGTGTCGGTCTGGCATGATGTCAACGGGAACGGCGTGTTCGACACCACCGATGAGGGCGCACCCCTGGACGGCTGGTCATCGCTGAACGCAGGTGAACTCACCGCCGCGCCGACGTTCGAACAGGCGAGCCTGGAAGTTAGCGGCAACGGCGCCGCCATCACCCTCGACATGATGTACCCGGACTGAGCTCAACCTGCGCCTAGCGCAACAAAAAGCCCCCGGTGCACGTCGGCGCCGGGGGCTTTTCGTCTTGTCTGACAGGTCTTCGCCGGACGATCAGAGACGATAGCGGATCTGGTCGGACCAGAAACGTTCAAGGCGCGTTATGGTCTTGTTGAGCTGCGACAGGTCGTCATGACGCACGCTTGCCGTCGGCTCCAGAGCATGAGCCTGTTTTTCGAAGAGTTTTTCAACCCGCATACGGACTTTCCGTCCACGGTCGGTCAGGCGCAATGTCACCGTGCGCTTGTCATCCTCAGAGCGGGTCTGGATCAGATAGCCGCCTTCCTGAAGCTTCTTGACGTTATAAGAGAGGCTCGTGCCGGCGAAGGCGCCGCGGGCCCGCAGCACGGATGCCGGGGCATCGCCCTCGCCGATCTCGTACAGCAGGAGAGCCTGCACGCCCGTCAGCGAACGCTCGCCGCCCCGCTCAAGGTCGTCCTTGACGACATCGTGCAGACGCCGATGAGCCTGCTCCAGAAGGGACAGGGATTTCAGGAAAGATTCGCCAACGGAACCTGCTGCAGTTTCCTGCATGTCGATCATCATCATTTTTACCACCACTCAACTTTTGTTGTAGTTTGAGTATAGTTACAGCATTCAAACTAATAAATTGATAATCACGATGCCGACGCAAGTGATGTTAGTTAAATTACAGGAGAATACATTAACCGTTACTGATGTGTAACGGCTGCCAGCCGCGCCGCCTGTACCGATTTGAAGCACCGCAAAACGAAAAAGCCGCTCCGGACGATCCGGAGCGGCTGAGGGTCATTGAAACATGAAAAGGCTTAAGGTTCGAAGCTCAACTCGTCTGCACCCAGCGGCTCGAAGTAACGCGCCACCGCCGCCTCACTGACATCCTCCAGCCGCGCCGGCGACCAGGCCGGCGCATTGTCTTTATCAACGATCACCGCGCGCACACCTTCCTGGAAGTCATGGCTCTGCACCTTGCGCCAGCCGATGCGGAACTCCATCCGCATATTGTCTTCAAAGCTCGCCGCCTTCCCGCCCTCGCGCAGCTGGCGTAGCGCCACCTTGACCGTCTCCGGCGACTTCGCGCGTATCACCGCCGCCTGCTCACGCGCCCAGTCAGAACCCTCAGCGTCAAGCGCAGCAACAATCTCCTCCGCTGTCTGATGCGCGAAACACCGGTCGATGACTTCGGTATGCGCCGCATAGGACGGCGGCGGCGCGGCCCGTGTCAGTCCCCGGAGGATCTCGTCCAGCATGCCCTGCGCATCGACCGAGAAATCCGCCGCCATCATCTGCTTCGCCAGCGCCGGCACAAGCTCCGAGGGCAGATAATGTGTCGCGATGCCCGCCGCCGCCACATCCGCGCCTTTCAGCCGCGACCCCGTCAACGCCAGCCATGTCCCGATCTCTCCGCCCAGCCGCGGCAGAAACCACCCCCCGCCGACATCCGGAAAGAGCCCGATCCCCGTCTCCGGCATCGCGAACAGCGTCCGCTCCGTGGCAACCCTGTGAGACCCGTGCACTGACAGGCCAACCCCGCCGCCCATCGTCACGCCGTCCAGCAGCGCAATGACCGGTTTGGGAAACGCATTCAGCGACGCATTCATCCGGTATTCCGTGCGAAAGAACGCCCGCGCCTCGGCCGCGTCCCCTGACCCGCTCGCCGCCAGCATGCGGATATCACCTCCTGAGCAGAAGCCCCGCGTGCCTTCCTGATGATCGATCCAGACGAGATGCACCGCCGTGTCCTGCGCCCACCTCGCCAGGGCGCCAAGGATCTCGACGCACATCCCGGTATTGAGCGCATGCAGCGCTTCCGGCCGTGTCAGCGTGATCCGGCCGATGCCGTTCCCTGTCCTGATATCCACATCTGCGCTCAAAGGGTCTCTCCCGGTCTGGTCAATCCCGGTTCAGCGAGATCGATTGAATTTATTCGATTTATTTGGGCGGGATTTTACCCGGCTGTGTCAGCCTGCAATCCCAACAGCGACGTCCGGCCATCCAAATGTCCCAACACCACTCGCAGATCAACCACCAGCCCTTCCTGCAATACAACAGGCGCGGACAGCGTATCCGTGTTGAGGGCAAGGCCTATATCCGCACGGGCCTGTTCAGCCGGGTCGAATGCGAGCTTCGCGATATCTCGCCCGGCGGCGCGCGCCTTGTTCTGCCCGAAGGCCTCGCCGCGCCGGATGAATTCGTGATGGTCATGCCGCAGTTCCGCTATCCGCGCACCTGCCTGAAGCGCTGGGAAAGCGGCCGCGAAATCGGCGTCGAATTCCGCCTGGTCTGACCCAGACCCGTGCTGCCGGCCTAGTTCAGCGCGCAGCCTTCTATCGTGATCCGGTGCATCAGGCGCCGGCTGCCATGATAGTCATTCATCGCCCAGTGCCAGGTCGCGCGATTGTCCCAGACGGCTATCGAGCCCGGCTCCCATTTGAAGCGATGGACAAAATCCGGCCGCATTGCATGCGAATAAAGCCGCATCAGCAGGGCGCCGGAGGCTTCATCGCAATACCCCGCAATCTTCGTCGTGAAGGCCGGGTTCACATAGAGCGCCTTCTTGCCGCTGAGCGGATGGGTGATGACGACCGGATGCGTGACATCCTCCAGCACATCCGCCGCTGAAGGATTTCCGATTCGGCCATCCGTGTCCTCATTCGACCTGTAGAAGTTGTTCGATGCGGAGCCGAAGACATGTTTCGCCGAGTGCACGGCCCGCAACCCCGAAATCTCTTCCTTCGTGGCATCGTCCAGCGCGCCATAGGCCGCATACATGGACGCAAACCATGTGTCCCCGCCCGCATCCGGCAATTGCCGCGCAACAAGGACAGATCCCATCGCCGGTTCGGCGTCGTATGAATGATCGGTGTGCCAGCCACCGCCGATATTGGTTTTCTGATCTTTTTCTTTCAGGACGAGTGCAATCTCGGGATATCGCTCATGCGCCAGGAAGAAGCGGTTGATGTTGATCGGGCCGAACCGGCGCGCAAAGGCGATGTGATCGGCCTCTGTCAGCGACTGGTCGCGGAAGAAGATCACGCCGTGATCGGCAAAGGCGCGCTTGACCGCGTCAAACTCGGAGGGTGTCAGGTGCCGGATATCGACACCGGTAATTTCCGCGCCCGCGCCGGGCAAGGCTGTAATCTGCATGGTTTCCTCCCTGCCCGCTCTTTAGCGGCGGGCTGCCAGCCAGAACTATACGGGCCGGCGAAAAGTGGCAACCGCCATGCCTATACCTTCGGCCACCCGGTCAGCATCCGCTGCACCGTCCCGTCCCTGTCGATCACGAGATGTTTCAACGCGCCTGCAATATGCAGCGCAATGAAGCCCGTAAAGGCATAGGCCGCAACCGCGTGGATCTGCCGCCCGACAGGCCGGATACCTTCTATTTCTGCAATTGGCGGAATGGTGATCAGGCCGTAAAGGTCAATTGTCCGTCCTCCGAGCAGCGACATCAGGAACACGCCAGACAAGGGCATCGCCAGCATCGCCGCGATCAGCCCCCAATGGGTGATCCGCGAGAGTGTCACCTGCCAGCCCGGCACCCCGTCCACCGGCGAGGGGAACCCCTGCCGGATCCGCCAGGCGACCCGCCACACCGCAAACAGCAGCAACAATGTGCCCGTCGCCCGGTGCAGCCCCATGACCGGCGCCCGAGCTTCCCGCTCCAGCCCGCCATAGGTGAGATAGAAGCCGACAATCAGCATACCGCCGAACAGCAGAGACCCCGCCCAGTGATTGACGCGCGATACGCTCCCATAAGTGCCCCCGGCCTTGTCGGTCATGTCCACTCCCTCCCGTCTGTCCGGCAAGAAGCTAAGGCGATGCGGAAGGAGAGGCGAGAAGAAAGTCAATGCAGAGGTCGAGACCGTGCTCGGGGCGTACACATGAAAGCCGCTCTCCTTTTTCGTGGGAGGGGCAGAACCTGCGCCCGTCAAGGCGCGTGAGGCGAGAGCCACCCTACCCCTTCAGCATATCCCTGCTGATGATCACCCGCATAATTTCATTGGTACCCTCAAGGATCTGATGCACTCTCAGATCCCGGACGATCCGTTCGACATGGTAATCCGCGAGGTAGCCATACCCGCCATGGATCTGCAGCGCGTCATTCGCCACCCTGAACGCGGTATCCGTCACCAACCGCTTCGCCATCGCGCACCAGCGCGTCGCGTCCGGCGTCTTGCCGTCCAGCCGTCCGGCCGCCTCATACAGCATCAGCCGGGCAGCCTGCAGCTCGGTTTCCATGTCCGCCAGTTTGAACCGGGTGCTCTGAAAATCGGCAATTGCCTTGCCGAACTGCTGGCGCTCCCTGGCATAGGCTACCGCCCTGTCGAGCGCGAGCTGGGCGCCGCCGAGCGCGCAGGCCGCGATGTTGAGCCGCCCGCCATCCAGCCCCGCCATCGCGAAGCGGAAGCCGTGGCCTTCCTCGCCGATCCGGTTCTCTGCCGGCACGCGCACGCCGTCCAGAATGACCTGCCGTGTCGGCTGGCTCTTCCAGCCCATCTTGCGCTCATTCGCGCCGAATGACAGTTCGGGCGCATCCTTCTCGATCAGGAAGGTCGAGACCCCTTTCGCGCCATCATCGGAGGTGCGCGCCATCAGCACATAAAGGTCAGACGTCCCCGCCCCGGAAATGAACTGCTTGGTGCCGGTGATGACATAGTCGCCCCCGTCGCGCACCGCCTTCGTCTTGAGGCTCGCTGCGTCCGATCCCGCCCCGGGCTCGGTCAGGCAATAGCTCGCAATCAGCTCCATCGAGGTCAGCCGCGGTACCCAGGCCCTGCGTTGCGCTTCTGAGCCAAACGAATCGATCATCCAGGACGCCATGTTATGGATCGAGATAAACGCCGCCGTCGAGACATCGCCATAGGACAGCTGCTCGAAGATCAGCGCTGCATCCGTCCGCGTCAGGCCCGATCCGCCGACATCCTCCTTCACATAGATGCCTGCAAAGCCAAGCTCCGCCGTGCTGCGGATCACATCCACCGGGAAATGGCTGTCCCGGTCCCAGGCTTCCGAATGCGGCAACAGCCGGTCTTCGGCAAACTTGCGCGCCATGTCGCGGATCATCTGCTGTTCGTCACTGAACATGAGGCTCATTGGCGGGGCTTCCGGATTGGCTTAAAGGTCAGCCCGCATCTGTCCGAGAGCCTCTGCCCATGTCAATGCGACGCCTGCCCCCCGGCTACCAGATCTGCGGCGCGGCTGCCGAGGAAATACCGGACCTGATCACCATCGACCTTGCCGCCGGCCAGCTCTTTGCCGGCACGGGCCTCCTGCCGGATGAAGCCCTCGGCGACCATGTCCCGGCAGACATTCTGCGGGGCGCCATCCCCCTCGGCCACATCCACACCGTGCGCGACGCCAAGGGCCGTCTTGCAGGCTTCACCCTTACCTCCGTGCGCCGAGAAACGCTCTATCTGGACCAGATCAGCGTCCATCCGGACCATGGCCGCAAGGGCCTCGGGGCCGCGCTCCTCAAGCGCGTCGCCGCAGAAGCGAGCGACCGCGGCCTCAAGACCGTGATGCTCTCCACCTTCCGCGACCTGCCCTGGAACGCGCCCTTCTACCGCCGCCAGGGCTTCCGCATCGTGCCCCCGCGCAAGTACGAAACCTGGATGCTGCAGATCGAAGCCGCCCAGGCCAAACAGGGCCTCGACGTCTCCATACGCTGCTTCATGGTCCGCCGCCTCGGCCTGCTCTGAGCGTGCGCCCCGCGCCTGCGAAATGCGGCCAGACGGCAACGAACATTGCAGCCCGGCGCATTGGCGATTAGGGCTGGCGGCAAAACAAACCCCGGAGGCTGGCCGCGACATGCCGAACTATCCCCAATCCTTTCCCCTCACCCGCCCGCGCAGGCTCCGCCAGTCTTCCTGGGTGCGCTCCCTGGTGGCGGAAAATGTGCTCATCCCCGCCGATCTCATCTGGGCGGTGTTCGTGCATGACGGCGAAGGCAGGGTGCCGGTCGCCTCCCTGCCGGGCGTCGACCGTCTCAGCGTCAGGGAAGCCGGCCTCGCGGCGAAACGCGCCAGAGAACTCGCCATCCCCGCCATCGCGGTATTCCCCTACATCGGCCCTGAAGGCAAAGACGACGAAGGTACCGGCGCGCTCTCCCCTGACGGCCTTGTCCCGCGCGCCCTCAAGGAAATGAAGAACGCTGCGCCGGAAGTCGGCCTGATCACCGATGTCGCCCTCGACGCCTATACCAGCCACGGCCATGACGGCCTGCTCGACGAAGACGGCACCATCCCGAATGACGCCACGGTCGAGCGCCTCGTCCGCCAGGCCCTCGTCCATGTCGGCGCCGGCGCCGATATCGTCGCCCCGTCAGACATGATGGACGGGCGCATCGGCGCCATCCGCGACGCCTTCGAGGAAGAGGGCTACACAAACGCGATGATCCTCGCCTACGCCGCCAAATATGCGAGCGGCTTCTACGGCCCTTACCGCGAAGCCATCGGCTCGGCCGCCGCCCTGCGCGGAGACAAGAAAACCTACCAGCAGGACCCCGCCAATGCTGAGGAAGCCCTGCGCGAAGTTGCCCTCGACCTCGCCGAGGGCGCCGACATGGTCATGGTGAAGCCCGGCCTGCCATACCTCGACATCGTCCACCGCGTCTCGTCCACCTTCGGCGTGCCGACCCTCGCCTACCAGGTCTCCGGCGAGTACGCCCAGATCATGGCCGCCGCCCGGAACGGCTGGATCGACGGCGACCGTGTCATGATGGAATCGCTCATGTGCTTCAAGCGCGCGGGCGCGGCAGGCGTGATCACCTACTTCGCAGAGCGCGCGGCGGAAAAGCTGCATGGCTGACTGGCGCCCCGCTCTGCCCTGACGGCTTCGCCGTGCCCGATGGCCGGCCGCCGCGCCCATTTCCAGACTTCGCCGTATCCGAATACGGCGAACATGGGAGATGGGCCCTCTGGTGCGCTGCGCGCATCGGGGATGACGAAAGAACCGGAACGGCGCGGGTCTTACAAACCCCTCAGGCCGCTTGCTTGATCGCTACCAGCTCGATATCGAACGTCAGATCCTGCCCTGCCAGCGGGTGGTTCGCGTCCAGCGTCACGCTGGCCTCGTCTGCCGCGACGACCACGACCGGAACCGGCTGGCCGGACGGCGCCTGCATCTGCAGCCGCGTGCCAACCTCGACCGGCACGTCCGGCGGAATCTGCTCGCGCGCAACGGACGTGCGCCGGCCGGGATCAACCTCGCCATAAGCCTGCTCGCACGGCACATTAACGGTCTTCTTGTCGCCGACCGTCATGCCGGGAATGGCCGCATCAAGGCCCGGAATGATCTGGCCGGTGCCGACCTGGAAGGCCAGCGGATCACGGCCTGCGGAGCTGTCAAAGAGCGTGCCGTCCTTCAGCGTGCCGGTATAATGGATGTGTACGGTGTCACCGTTTTTGACCTGAGTCATAAGGGGTCCAATCTCTTCGCAAGAGGTGAATCGGAGGCGGCGCAAGGCATGCACGCGCCAGGGGCTCTCGTCGCCTGAAGAACAGGGCAAGACATAACCTAAGAACTCAGGCCCATATGTAAACCCGCAGTTTGCGATTGCCGCTAATCATAGACCGGCAGCGGCGACGCCTTGAAGTCCTCCCGCGAAAACATCTCTGCCTGATCGGCATAATGCGGCGAGGCTGGCCGGCCCATGGCGGCGCCGAAGGGATAGATCGTCCGTGTCTCCGGCGGGCCGTCCTTCGGCCATTTGACCGTCATGATGAAACTGTCGCCGCCTACGGCCACGTAACGCCCATCATCGGCTGGTCGGAACATCAGTGCCCGGAGCGCCTCGGGCCCGCCGGTCAGCGGATAGTCTGCCCCGCCCCGAACCAGCCGCGCAAATTCTGCATACGGCACATCCAGCCGCCCGAAATGTGCCCGCAGATGCGCCTCTGCATCGCCTACGATCTCACGCCCCGCGCGCAGCTCTTCCCGCCTGTAAAGCGACCGTTGCAGCTCCTGCAGCACCATCAGCGCGAGGGAATCCGACTTGCCTTCCCCGTCCAGCCGCCAGTCCCAGGACTCCAGCAGCCCGGCCGCCTCATCCATACCCCCCGCCTCCCGCGCATCCGCCACCGAAGCCAGAAACGCCTCGCCCAGCCGCGAGGTCCGGTCATAGCCTGTATCAAACTTGATGGCGTGGATCTGTGCATCATCAAACACATCCCCCGCCTCCAGCAATGTCTTGGCCCGGAGGATACGGTTTGTGATCCATGTTTCAACCCCGACGAGCCCCGGATAATCCTTCGCCTCCATATCATCCTCGGGCCCGGTCGCGAGCCAGGGCGTGTTGTTGGCATTCACGATGTATCCCGAGTAAGGGTTCATGAAGAACGGAATCCGCTCCGGCGGCTCATACTCGGTCCAGATCAGCGCGCTGTCATCGCCCCGCAAGAGACCGGACCAGTCCACCGCGGGGTCCCGCTTCGGCAGCCGCACATTGTAAAGCAGCGCGATATTTCCCGAGCGGTCAGCATAGATAAAGTTCGTCGCCGGAATGGCCTGCATCGACATCACCTCACGCCACTCTTCCAGCGATGTCGTCCGGCTCAGCCGGTAATACTGCTCGAACTGCCGCGTCTCGCCGAAACCGGCATAGCGGATCGCAAACGCGCCCTTCTCGTTCCTGATCACCGGTCCGTGTACGGATCGCCACACACGCTGGCGCACCGGCACTGTCACCGGCCCCATCTTCACCTTCAGCCACACCTGGCGATGCTCAAGGTCGCGCCATTCTCCGTCCAGCCGGTAGCGCTTGCCGCTCTCGTCCAGAACCAGCTCATACACATCCGTCAGGTCCGCGCGGTTCACCGTATTGGTCCAGCCGAGATGCGCGTTGTGCCCCATCAGGATCACCGGGCTGCCAGGAAACAGTGCCCCCTGCATCGACCAGCCCTCGCCGCTCGCTACCCTGGCCTCGTACCAGGCTGCGGCGCCCTCCCAGGGCTGATGGGAGTTGGAAACGAGAATGGTGGATCCGTCCGCCGTCCGATGCGGCGCAAAGGCGAAGGCATTGGAGCCGCGCTCGGCCGATCCGCCGTCCGGCGGCAGGTCCCGGCCGCTGAAGAGCCGGGAGACCGTATCATCCACCCCGAAGAAGAGAGGCGAGACAAGCGCAAAGCCGCCGATCACATCGGCCTCGGTCAGCGGGAATATCCGGGGACGGAGTACTTCTCTCGGATGGCGCGACGCATAGAGGTTCAATCCGTCCGCATACGCCTTCGCCATCGCCCGCGCCTCCGGCGAGACGTTCACCATCCCCGCGGCGACCTGCCCCTGGACATCAATCAGCTTGCCGAAATAATCCGCCTCGGCGCCGCGCCTTCCATCCACCGCGCCAAGCTCGCCCCGCACCGCCAGCACCTGCCGCTGGATGGTCGCGAAATCATCCTCCGAATGGGCATAGGCCAGGCCGAACGCTGTCGCTGCATCCGTCGCGCCATAGATGGTCGGCACACCATAATCGTCCCGCTCGATCCGGTAGGCCGCCGGGGCCTGCGTGGCCTGTAACCCCGTCAGCCGCGCCGACGTACTGATACAGGACGAGACCGACAGGCCCGTGACCAGAAGGCCGGCCAGCAACGCCCCCGCCCCGGTCAGGCGAACCAGACGATAAATCATGAGGAAGCTCCGGAGTTGAGGTCATCAGTCAAGGTATCAATCACGCCGATGAAGCGCTGGATCAGCTCGGTCGCCCCCTGCACCTCGGTGAGGCTCGCGCCGCTGCGCAGGAGGCCTTCGCGCAGCAGGCGCGCTTCCTTCGCAATCATCGCCTCGACCCGCGCGCGCCCCTGCGCCGTTATGGTGACGCGCCGCGAGCGCTTGTGCTGAGGATTATCTTCTAATGACACGAGGCCGTCGGCCGCCAGCTTGTCGACAATGCGCTGAATGAACTGCCGGCTCGTGGCCCGCCAGGCGGCAATCTCCGGCACGGTTTTCGGCCCGGCGCTCATCACATGGCGCAGCACGCCCCGGCTGACATTTGCGAGGTGCCGGTCGCCGTGCAGCGTCCCGACAATCTCCACCAGCCGGAAATGTGCCTCAGACACGGTATCGCCAAAGCGCAGCACCGCGCGCAAATCATCCGGAAGGTCAGCACCGCGGGCCAGATCCATAACGACAACTTTAGTTGTCATTTTTGATCCGAGTCAATCCCGTCCCGCGAGGACGCCAATCAGGCATCCCAGGTCTCATGGGTCTTGCGGATATGGTCCACCCCATCGCGGACGATCTTCGCGAGCACATCGAGGTCGATCTTGTCCAGCGCACCCAGATAGAGACAGCTCTTGCCGATCTTGTGCGGCCCGAGCCGCGCGAGCTGGTCTTTCAGGTCGCCATAGCCCGGCATCACATAGACAACGATATTGGCCTTGCGCGGGGAAAAGCCGGTGATCATGAACTCGCCGGAACGCCCGGTCTCATACGTGTAGGCATAGCGCCCGAAGCCGATGAGGCTCGCGCCCCACATATGGGCCGTCAGACCCGTTACCTCAGCCATCCAGGGCAGCAACCGTTCGGCGTCGCGCTTGCGCGGCCCGTCCTCCAGTGAGGCAATGAATGCCTCCGGCGTGACCGCCGTCACCTTCGTCTTGTTCTCACTTTTCGCCACGCGCCCCTCCCTCTGGCCGGTGAAACGGCCTTCAGGCCGCTCGTTTTGTCTTACCAGCGAGCCGCCCTGCGCAGAAGCCGCAGCGTCACTCGAAGTTCAGACAGGAGCCGTTTTTCGTGTGCACCTCAGCAAAAGGCCGCGCAGTTCAGCCGCCGTCGCGCAATTCGACCGTTGAACCGAGGTCCAGCAAGACGATCAGCACAACGGCGATCGCCAGGAAGGCGATCGACAGGACCGCGTTGATCCAGACCGCCCGCTCCGCATGCTGCTGTTCGATCCATTTGCGCGGCCGGATGCGCCTTAGCCGGAACACGATCAGCGCCGCCAGCAGCAGCGATGCCACATTGAGGCTGAGAAGCAGCGCCGAGCGCAGGGCAAGTGCCCATTCGCCATAGCCCAGGAACAGCCCGAACCCGGCCGCCGGCGGCAGCAGCGCGGCGGCCACCATGACCCCGACAAGCGCCGAAGCCGTACCGCGCGTCATCGACAGGGCCGCGGCTCCGCCCGCTGCCATGGCGAGCGCGACCCCGTCGAGGCGCACCTCTGCCCGCGACATCAGTTCGCGGCTTTCGAAATTTGGCGGCAAGATCATCGCTGCCAGGAATGAAACGGCCAGCGCGATGCCAATGCCCGCCAGCAGGCTGAGAATGCCCTTACGGAGCAATGCAAGCTCACCGAGTGCTGCGCCCATGGCAAGTCCCATGATCGGCCCCAGCAGCGGGGCAATGACCATGGCGCCGATCACCGCGGCAACACCGTCCGACACAAGGCCCACCGCCGCCACGATCGTCGACAGCGCAACCATGATGACATAGTCCCAGTTCAGCTTCGCATCGCTTGATATCTGGATGTAAAGCTCTTCGCGGGTGTGCTGTGAGCTGGCCTTCTTCTTCTCATTCCTAGGTTCGGGCAGCTTGGGCAGCGTGACATCGAGGTCGGCCACCGTTACGCGCCAGCCTGAGCGGTTTTCGAGCAGGAGCTGGAGATTGTCGAGCAGCGCCTGTACCGGGCCGTCCCGCATGATCACCTGGATGAAGCGGCGGTCTGACTGTTCGGGCCGGAAAACTACATAGTCGATCGGATCAGCCGCTTTAACGATCCGGATCGCGGTTTCAAAAGCCTCCGCGCCGCCGGGAAGGTGAATGTCGACGCGGCAGATACCCATCAGTCAGGCTTTCTGTTGAGGCGCGCGATCAGGCTGGATGTATCCCAGCGCCCGCCGCCCATCGCCTGCACATCGGCGTAATGCTGGTCTATCATAGCCGTCAGCGGCAGGCTTGCGCCATTACTCCGCGCCGCGTCCAGCGTAATGCGCAGGTCCTTGCGCATCCAGTCGACCGCGAAGCCGAAATCGAACTTTCCCTCCGTCATCGTCTGCCAGCGGTTCTCCATCTGCCAGCTCTGCGCCGCCCCGCCGGAGATCGCCTCGATCACCTTCGCCGTATCCAGCCCCGCGGCCTCGGCAAAGTGCAGCCCCTCGGCCAGCCCCTGCACGATGCCCGCAATGCAGATCTGGTTGACGGATTTTGCAAGCTGCCCCGCCCCGCTCGCCCCGATCCGCGTGATCTTGCGCGAAAAGGCCGCCATGACCGGCTCAGCCGCCGCAAATGCCGCCGCGTCCCCGCCGCACATCACCGTCAGCTTGCCGTTGATCGCGCCCGCCTCGCCGCCGGAAACTGGCGCATCAATGAAATGCGCGCCCTTCGCCCGGCAACGCTCAGACAGCTCCCGTGCCAGGCTCGCCGACGCCGTCGTATGGTCGATTACCGTCATGCCCGCGCCGAGGCTCGGCTCCAGTGCCGCGAACACCGCCCGTACGTCCGGGTCATCGCCCAGGCACATCAGTACATATTCCGCCCCGAACACTGCCGTGGCCGGGTCCTTCGCCGCATCGCCCCGATGCACCGCCTTCCAGGCATCGGCCTTCGCCGGGCTCCGGTTCCATACCGTGACCGAACGGCCCGACCGCGCCAGATGCCCCGCCATGTGGAAACCCATGACGCCCAGTCCGAGAAATGCCGTGCGCGCCATTGCCGTCTCCTGCCTGTTACCCGGCCAGTTAGATCGAATTTCATCAAAATCCCACCCCCACCGGAAGCGTGGCTTTCACCACGGCCTGATATGCAGGGAACATCCATCAGAATGATCGGACGCACTGAGCTATGGCATACGCCACCACCTCGCGGCGGCAGGCAGGCAGAAGGCCTGCAACGCCCGCCCGCAAAACGGGCACCTGGAAGCTGGCCTATGCCGACTTCCTGACAGCCCTGATGGCGTTTTTCCTGCTCATGTGGCTCGTCACCGGCGTTTCGGCCGATGACCGGGCCGAAATCGCCTCGGAATTCAGCGGCAAGGCCCGCCCCGCTTCGCTCTCAGTCGCCTCCGGCGACACCGGCAACCTCCTCGCCCTCATCCGGCTGTCAGACGCGCTCCGCGCCGCCGGCGACAATATACAGCTGACCCATTCAGCCGGCAGCGTGCGTCTCGACCTCATCGACACCGCCGGCCGTCCGCTGTTCGAAACCGGCAGCGGCGCCCTCAATGCAGAGGGCCAGAGCCTTCTCGCGATGCTCGCCGTCCTGCTCGCGCCCCTCCCGAACGCGGTCTCCATCGAAGGCCATACGGACGCCTTCTCGGCGCCGGCCGCCGATTTCTCGAACTGGGATCTCTCCTCCAGCCGCGCCAATGATGCCCGCCGCCTGCTGGCCGCCGCCGGCCTCGCCGAGGACCGCATCCGCGCCGTTACCGGCTATGCCGACACCCGCCCGCTCAATCCCGGCCAGCCCCATCTGGCAGCCAACCGGCGCATCAGCCTTGAAGTCCACACCGCGCCGTGACCTGTCTCTGACAGGGCACACCCCCCGGCAATCCCGGCCATTGCAGCCATCTGCCCCGAAATGGCCACTTGGCGGATCCGCATTGGGGTGTATCGTTGCCGGACATGAAGTTCTCAGATTCACATCTTCTGCCGGCGGGCCTTGAGCGGTCACTCAGGTTCTACGTCACGAACCCAAGCCCTTGTCCCTATCTCCCGGGGATGAAGGAGCGCAAGGCGTTCACGAACCTCGCCATCCCCGAGGCGGACGCGGTCCACAACATCCTCAGCCAGTCCGGGTTCCGCCGCAGCCAGTCCATCGCCTACCGTCCCGCCTGCGCCCGCTGCAATGCCTGCCGCAGCGTGCGGGTCGATGCCCGCGCTTTCTCGCCCAGCCGCGGCGACCGGCGTACCTTCGCGCGCAACGCCCATATCGTGCGCCGCCCGGCCCCGGCGCAGGCCACGCGCGAACAGTTCCGGCTGCTGAAAAGCTACGTCACCACCCGTCATGACAATGGCGGCATGTCGGACATGACCTACCGGGACTATGTCGCCATGGTCGGCGGCAGCCCGGTGCAGAGCCTGATCTTCGAATACCGCGACGGCCCCGAACCTGACTCCCCCCTGATTGCCGCCTCGATCACCGATGTGCTGCGCGACGGTTTCTCGATGGTCTATACCTTCTTCGACCCGGATCTCGCCGGCCAGAGCCTCGGCCATTACCTGATCCTTGATCATATCCAGTATGCCAACGAGCACGCCCTGCCGCACCTCTATCTGGGCTATTGGGTCAAGGGCAGCCCGAAGATGGACTACAAACGCCGCTACAAGCCGCTGGAAGTGCTTGACGGCGACCGCTGGCGGCCCTTGAGAGACGACGAGTAGGATTTCGGCGGGGAGAGCGGGCCGCAGCCCCTTGGCTGCGAGACACCGCGCCGCCTGGGGAGGCCATGATGATCAACCGCCGCAACCTGATCGGTGCGGGCGTGCTCGGCACGGCCGGCGCCGCTGCCACCTTCTCGACCCCGCAGGCAGGCGCCGTCCTCGCGACCCCCGCCATCAGCCGCAACCGCCGCCGCTTCAACATGGTCACCACCTGGCCGAAGGGCCTGCCCGGCCTCGGCAGCGCCGCCGAACGGGTCGCCGAGCGCGTCAGCGCGATGACCGACGGCCTGATCGACATCCGCGTTTTCGCAGCCGGCGAGCTCGTCCCACCTTTCGAATCCTTCGACGCCGTCGCGAATGGCTCGGCCGACATATATCACGGCGCCGAATATTACTGGACCGCAAAGTCAAGTGCATATCCCTTCTTCACCTCCGTGCCATTCGGTATGACAGCGCAGGAGCTCATGGGCTGGATCGATTTCGGCGGCGGCCAGGAACTCTGGGACGAGCTGTCCGGCCAGTACGGCATCAAGGCGATCC
>CAYPDA010000040.1:0-21973 GCA_964409375.1 uncultured Hyphomonas sp. | reverse complement strand
TTGGAACTACTTCAAAGCCGCAGGATATGCTTCAGATTAACGGCACGGTGCTCTAAAGCGCCGCGCTGGTTGCGATTGCCGCGCGGGCCCTCGCAATCCAGTCTGCGCCGCCCGGGACGACGTTCATGCCCGCCCAGGGCGTGTTCTTGCAGTGGACTTCCTGCGCCCGGAACACCGCCATGCCCATGATCGGCGCGAAGTTCTGGTCGCCGTCCTGGCCGAAGGCTTCTCCGTCCGGCGCATAGCGCGTCCGCGTGCCAAGCCGCACCCGCTCTGCCGCGCAGTCCAGCGTGACATGGGAGTATTCCTGCGACGCGACCTCGCGGCCTTCATAAATTATCTCGCCGGGCATGTAGACATAAACGAGCCGGAAATGGGCTAGGTCGCCCTCCCGCACCGCCGTGTCGCTGACATAGACCGAGAAGCGCTTTTCCTGCTGGATGATCCGCCGCCACTCCGTCGCCGGAAGATCTGACGCTGCCGCCACGACCGCTGGTGGCGGCGCCTCCGGCGAACTGGCGCAAGCCCCCGCCAGCGCCATGAGCGCCCCGGCCGCCATCCGCGAAATCGTCCCCGGTCTGATCATGCTCCCCTCCCCTTCATCTGCAGGCGTCGCCAGATATGCAAGATGCCGCCCCCGCGGTCATCCCCCTCAACAGGGGGGATACGCGCGGATTGCGCCGGCGCGGGCCTGGCCCTGGTCAGACGTCCGCTTGCCCCCAAACGCAATCGGCCCCGCCATGAGGCGGGGCCGACCATCTTTTGTTCGAGCAGAAGCCCTTAGAAACGGGCGTTCAGCGTGACCGTGTACCGGCGGCCAAGCGCGTCACCCCGGCCAACGCCGTTGCTGCCGAGGAAAGCCTCTTCATCCAGGAACTGGTTGAAGACGTTGTTCACGACCAGACCAAACCGGATGTTGTCCGTGATCTCATAACCGAAATTGTAGTTGATCATGTTGAACGCCGGCTGCTTGAAGTTCGGGTTCAGCGTTGTGCGGCTCGGAGGGGTCAGCACGTTCGTGACCGTCGAGGAGTCGCGGAACCACTGGATCCGGTTCGAGAACTTGCCGGCAGTGTGCGCCACGTTGACCACCGTCGTAAGCCGGGGGTCAGTGTGTTCGCCTTCGTTGGGGTTCTCAGGCCCCCCTACAGCAGCAAAGCGGTTCAGGTTCTGGATGTAGTAGGCCGTGACACCGACATTCATGCTGCCGAGGTTGGAAGCCCCTTCGCCGAACACATCGCTGAGTTCGAAGAAGTAGTTCGCCGAACCATTGATCGCGTCCAGCTCCGTCGCACCGAGGTTCAGGGTATCGAAGAACGTGAATGTCGAGTTGAGCGGCGCGTTCGACTGGGCGGGCGCACCAATCTGGGCCGGCGGTCGCACGACGGCCCCTGTGAGCGGGTTGGTGGCCGGCACGATGAATTGACCCGGATTGTTCGGGTCAGGCATACCGAAGACCACGGCGTTACAGGCATTGATGCCGTCCACGATCGTGTTCGGGAAGTCCGGGGAGTCGAAGCACTCGCTGGCAATCGAGGTCAGCGAGATCGCACCGGTCAGCTCGACTTCATAATAGTCGGCCTGAAGTGTGAGGCCCGGGATGAAGCTTGGCTGGTAGATGAAACCAAAGGTGAGCGTGTTCGATTCCTCGTTCAGGAGGTTCGGGTTGCTGGCACCCGCAGCCGGCGGGTTGCCAGTTTCAGCTTGGAAGCCTGCCAGGAAGGTGGACGGCAGGCCGAGCTGAGCCGCGAAGGCCTCGCAATTTGCGCGGCGGACACCGCCCGAAGGACCACCGTCGATTGAGCGGTTGTCACAAGGGTTGAGGGTTCCGCGAAGCGCCCCGGAGAAACCTTCGATACCGGCACCGAACAGCTCGACGATCGAGGGAGACCGGACGCTGGTCGAGTAGGACCCGCGGAAGGTCAGGTCTTCGAACGGCGCATAACGGCCGCCATAGCGATAGACGTAATCTGTCGCGCGCTCGGACTGGAGATTTGCCGAGACACTCTCGCCTTCACGGCTGACAGCGCGGTAGGCGCCGTCGAACTCGAGCAGGCGAACGAAGGGCAGCGTGAAGTCCTCACCGAAGATCGGCACGTTGAGTTCGAGACCCCCTTCGAGGAACTCCAGCTCGCCCTGTGATCCGCGGCCCGTGGTGGCGCGGCCGAGGCCCTCACCAAAGGTGCGGCCAGGCGTGAAGGTGTTCTCTTCTTTCCGGTACTCGCCCTGAAGGCTGAACACGGCCATGCCGCCGGGCAGCTGGATCAGGTCGCCGCCGAACTGGGCGGCAAAGGCGAGTTGCTCGCTGACATTGTTCGACTCTGTCGAAGTCGTGACATAGTCGATTGCGGCTTGGGACGGCGAGCCCGAACCGAAGAGGTTCAGAGGCGTACAGGCGTCAACCTGGGCCTGGGTCGGTACGCGAGGGCCGTTGATGAAGGCGAGCTGCGGGGTCCGGAGACTGATGTCTTCCGGCGCAGCGAGCGTCTGCTGGTAGCAGACGAGGTTGCCGTTAACGTCCTCGACCACATCGTATGCCAGCGCGAACTCGATATCGAAGAGCGTGTCGGCCCCATTGTTGCGATCAACCTTGCCCCAGGAAGCGCCGACATCCCAGTTGAAGGCACGGTTGGCAAAGTTGAAATCGCCCTCAACAGATTGCACGACCCGGAAGAATTCGCTGTCGGAGACGTTGTTGGTGCCCCCGCCAGTGATGTCATTGAGCAGGCGGTTCATGTAGAGCACCCGCTGACCATTGATTGTCGGAACCGTGAGACCTTGCGCTTCCAGCCCGGCGATTGTCGCGAGAGCCTGTCCGCTGAGAAGCGGGTTCTGGTCGATATAGATCGGGATGGCGCGGGTACCGGCAGATGTCGAACCGAAGGACCCGTTATTGTTGACCCCGTTGACCGTCGAGCTGTCCATCTGCGCGTACATATACTCGCCGCGATAGGTCATGTTCGGCGTGATGTCGAACCGCGTCGTGACGTTGGCGGAGATACGCTCCTGTGCACCGCGCAGGGAGTCGAATGACCCAGTCTGAAGGCCATCGCCGCCGCGAACTGCGGTGGACTGTGCCAGCGTCGGCGGCGTGATTGTCCCAATATTGTAGGGGACGAGATTGCCGCCGGCATCGAACTGCAGCGGCACGGCCCGGAAGGGCAGGCCAGCCGCTGTGGCCGGATCGGTGTTCGGGACCCGCAGGAAGCCGCCATTCTGACCGAATGACCCGACGAAGAGCAGCGGATCAAGCCCTGCACCGGCCGGCGTCTGGGCAAAGTCGAACGGCTGCGAACCAAACGCTGCCGCAAAACCGGTCGCGCCCGCAAAGGGGTAATAGTAGCTGAGTGCAGATCCAGTCACATTCGGAGCGCTGACAAGCAGGCCGTTCTGTGAGCTGAAGGGATTGTTGTAACCTTGGGTGAAGATATTGGCCGGACCTTCAGAGAAAGGCGAAACCAGCGCCGCGCTGCCGGGACGCGAAGGGCGGCGAGGATCGTCGTCCGAAATGCGCGCCTGGTCGGAGTATTCCAGACCGACGGTGATATTGGCCCGGCCATCGATGAAGTTTTTGCCGAACAGACCCGACAGGCGATAGGTTTCGCCGTCGCCGAGATCTGTCACGCCAGCCTGGGCGGTCAGGTCGATCCCTTCAAAGTCGTCCTTGAGAATGATGTTGATGACACCGCCCACGGCGTCAGCACCATAGGTCGAGGCACCGGCGCTGCCGACGATGGCTTCCACTCGCTGGATGAGCGCGGGGTTGATCAGCGAAAGGTCGACCTGCGCGCCATTGGCGTTGCCCGGAACGAACACGGTGGCCTGGTTCGAGCTGACGAAGCGGCGCCCGTTAACCAGGGTCAGCGTACGGTTCGTGCCGAGGTTCAGCAGGTTTGCGTTGGCGCTGAAGTCGTTGTTGGCGAGGGTCGAACCTTCAAGGTTGGTACCTAGGCTGGCGGCCGGCAGTTCCTGAATCGCGTCGATGACGTTGTTGAACGCCCGCTCATCAAGATAGTCAGAGCCGATCGTGGACACCGCAACGGGCGTATCCACACGGACAAGGCGCGAGCCTGTGACCGTGATCCGCTCCTGACGGATTTCCTCATCGACCTGTTCTGTGGCGACGGTTTCGACCGGCGTATCGCCGGCTTCCTGCGCTGCGGCCATCGGGCCGCTCACGGCAATCATCGCGCCAGCGAACAGCGTCGACGACAACAGCCGCTTTTTCCAAGTAGCTTCGTTCAACTTAACCTCCAAAAAAAGATACGCACCTGCGCGCGTCGTGTGCTTCGCACATGTCTTGATTTTGCGATCAGCCCGACTCCCGAGCCTTACGATACAGTAATCAAGTCAAGTTCGTGACAGTCAACCGCGGCGTTTCAAAACCGTCGACAAATTCCGCGAGTGTGACTTATTAGCTGCAGGTTGGAGGGGCATGTGTCCGTTAACTGGCGCTTAACTGAACGGGTTGGCGGCGCATGGTTGGTTTTGGGGCAAGTTTGTTGCGGTAGGCGCTGCAGGATTGGAAAATCTTGGTTTGTAGCAATTCGGTAGATTTCGTGGAGACCGGCCGAAAACTCCGGCGCGCCGCGTGCCCCGCACCCCGCCGTCCGGCGTCCGGGCCGGCAGCCCTCACACTAGCAGGACGCTGACCACCACCAGGAAGGTCGCCAGCACCGACAGGACAATGAGCGCCGCGACCAGCAGCACGCTCGCCCGCATCGCTGCGCGGATCGGGCCGGTATCATAGGCGACGCTGAGTGTACGCCCGAGATACAGGAACAGGACCCCCAGCGCGATCAGCGGCGAGAACGCCGCCAGCGACGGCATGGCAACCGAAGCAAGCACCAGCGCGCCCAGCAGGATATGCACGAAGGTCTGGAAGTGCAGCGCGGTGATGAGATGGTCATAGACGAATTTCCGCCGGTGCCAGGCATAGGACAAGGCCAGCAGCATCGCGAAGATCGGCAGGAACAGCAGCGTGAAGCGCGGCGCCCATTCTTTCAGCCGCTGTCCCACCAGCCCCTGGTTTTCATAGATCCGCACCGCCCGGTCAGCCGATGCCTGCGCCGCGGCGAGCTGTTCGGGCGTCAGGGCGCCCGCATTCTGCTCGGCAATCGCCGCACTCAGCGCCTCCCGGTCGATGCTCCCATCCGGGCGCAGGAAGCGGCTCATCTGTTCGCCGGTGCGAAGCTCGTCCAGTCCGGCCTGAACCGCTTCGCGCTGGGCCGGACCCAGATCGTCGTCTCCCACCGCCTGCATCACCGCGTCGGCGGCCTCGTCGCTGGCCAGCGTCACCCTGGCGCCGTTAATCTCGACGGTCGCGCCCGCCATAAAGCCGGCCATGAGGGAATCATCGAGCCGGAACTCCTGCATCCAGGGCTGGCGCTCCAGCACCGCGAAGACGATGAAATAGAACAGGACCGACGACAGCAGGAACAGCCGGAACGGCGGCACATAGCGCGCCCGCCGCCCGTCAATGTATTCCCGTGTGATCCGCCCCGGGCGGAAGATCAGCCCCGGCAGCGTCCGCCACAGCCGGCCATCGAGCGCGAACATGTCCGTGATGCTGCTGGTGACCAGGCCGAACACCGGCCGCTGGAAACTGGCGCCCAGCTGCCCGCAGGCCGTGCAGTATCGCACCGCGACGGGCGCGCCGCAATTGCGGCAGGGCTCGCCCGCATCAACGCGGTGGTGCGTGCCGCTGCTCAGCCCGCCGGTCGCGGCGAGACCGGCAGCTTCGGCATCCTGGTCCATCCCGCCCTCCCGGGAACAAAATTGGTTACTCCGCCCTCATACCATCCCGGCAGAGGAACCGCGAACGGTGGTTGTCCTTGGCATTCCCGATCCAGCCTGTCAGCGTCGGATCAACGAGATTTTGCGTCACCTGGAACCACATCGGCGTGACCGGATAGTCCTCCAGCATCATCTTCTCCGCCTCGGCAAAAAGCTGCGCGCGCGCCGCCAGGTCGGTCTCCTGGACCGCCGCGTTGATCAGCCGGTCATATTCGGGATTGGCGTAGTTGCTGTAGTTCTGCTGGCCGGTGTCGGACATCAGGAGATACAGGAAGTTCAGCGGATCATTATAGTCGGCCAGCCAGGCACCATCGGCGTAGGCAAAGTCATTCTCGCGCAAACGGGCATAAAGCACCTTCGTATCCTGGCGCACGATGGTCGGCTGAACCCAGTTGCCGATCTCGGCCCAGTTCTGCTGGGCAACCGGCGCGACCTTCGGATTGTCCCCGGTCGAGCGGTGGATGAACTCAAACCGCAGGGGATTGCCCGGCCCGAAACCTGCGTCCTGAAGCAGCGCCCGCGCCTCTTCCAGCCGCTGGTCGCGGGACATGTCCC
Organism: uncultured Hyphomonas sp.; assembly: GCA_964409375.1. Taxonomy (GTDB): domain Bacteria; phylum Pseudomonadota; class Alphaproteobacteria; order Caulobacterales; family Hyphomonadaceae; genus Hyphomonas. The sequence goes on along the minus strand of CAYPDA010000040.1, from coordinate 15,622 downwards.
TCCAGTAAACGGCCGGGCGCTCCAGATCGTAATTCGCCATCTCGGGCGGCACCAGCGCATAGGCCGGCTCGAAGCCCGGCGCGAGCACATTGCGCACCATGAACTCCCGGTCGAGCGCCAGCGCCAGAGCCTTTCGAACGCGCAGATCATCAAATGGCGCGCGCTCCATATTGTAGCTCCAATAGGTGGTCAGCAGGCCAGGATGGGTCCGCGGCCAGCCGGGAAAGCGGGCTTCCAGTTCCGCCTGGCGCACTCCGGAGAAGAAGTTGTTCACATCCAGCTCACCGGCCGCGATCTTGTTCTCCACCGCCGATTCGTTCTCGAGTTCGAAATAAACGACCCGGTCGAAACAAGCCTCCGCCGCGCCGAAGCCGGTCGGGTTCTTCTCGGAGACGAGCTGGTCGCCTGTGCGCCAGTAGGCGAGCTTATAGGGGCCGTTGACGACGATGTTGGCCGGTTGGATCCACGCGTCGCCAAATTGTTCCACCGCATGGCGCGGCACCGGGAAGGTCGTGTAGTGCGTCAGCAGGCCGAGGAAGTAAGGCGTCGGAGCGACGAGGCGGATTTCCAGCGTCTTGTCGTCAATCGCCCGCACGCCGAGCTGTTCCGGCGGCGCCTCGCCGGCATTCACCGCCTGCGCATTCTCGATCAGCCAGAGCAAGGACGCATATTGCGAAGCCGTCTCCGGCATCTGGATGCGGCGCATCGCATATTCGAAATCATGCGCGGTAACCGGCGTGCCATCCGACCAGACATAGTCGCCGAGATGGAACGTCCAGATCCTGCCGGTCTCGTCGGTTTCCCAGCGCTCGGCCATGCCGGGTACCGGCTCGCCGTCCGCGCCCTCGGTCATCAGGCCGATGATCATGTCGCCGATCACGATGTTCTCCCATGCCGCGGACGATTTGTGCGGATCAAGCGTGTCGACCTTGGCCGAGATCCCCCTGCGGAGGGTGGGTACATCGTCTCCGCCTGCGCCGCCGCCACATGCGGCCAGCCCAAGCATCAGAAGTGAACCGGCGGCGCCCGCCAGCAGGGATCTGAGTTTCATCGCGACATCTCTCCTCGTGTTTCCCGGTCAGTGACCATTCTGTCACCCTTCGTGCCAGACGGGGCGGCAGATGCAAAGACTTGCTCGCAGGTTGTTGATTTCGGGGCGCCCCCTGCACCGTTCCGCTGCATGCACCGCGCCGGATCAGGCCGCGAGGGCGAAGCGCGAGCGCACGGTGGGCGCTGGATCCGGGCAGGTGACCGCGCCGCGGCGAACCAGATCGATCATGTGGCCGAGCACGCTCATCGCGGCGGCCGGGTGCAGGCGCTTGTCGACCTCGGCATAGAGCACGGTGACAATGTCCGGGATCTGCGTCTTGCCCGTTTGCAGCTGCGCAAGTATGGCCGCCTCGCGCGCCCGGCGGTGGCTGGCATACGCATTGATGAATGTCTCGACGAAGGCCTTCCCGCGCACTGCCTCGCCGTGTGTCGGCCAGAGCGTCTCGAAGCCGCGCCGGCGGATCGTCTCGAGGCTTTGCATATAGTCGCCCATATCGCCGTCTGGCGGCGAGACGACCGTGGTCGACCAACCCATGATATGGTCGCCGGTGAAACAGGCATTCTCTTGGTGCAGCGCAAAACAGAGATGGTTGGCCGTATGGCCGGGCGTCTCGATCGCCTCCAGCGTCCAGCCGGGGCCCTCGAACATATGACCGCTGCGGACATAGACATCCGGCACGAAGCGGAGGTCATCCGGGCTGCCGAGCTCGTCCTTGGCGGTGTGGATGCCATTGTTCCAGGCAAAGGTGCAGCAGCCTGCCCATTCGGCCAGCGGCGCCGCAAGGGGCGAGTGATCGGAATGGCCATGCGTGACGAGCACATGCGTCACCCGCTCGCCCTCGAGGGCGCGCTTCAGGGCTTCGAAATGGTCCGGCAGCTGCGGGCCGGGATCGATCACCGCCACCTCGCCTTGCCCGACGATGTAAACGCCGGTGCCGGTATAGGTGAACGGGCCCGGATTGTTCGCGATCACCCGGCGGATCAGCGGGGAGACCTGGTCCACCCGGCCATATTCAAATTCGATCTCGCGGATAAAGGGTATTGCCATGCTGTTCTTCCTGCTGGAGTCCGGCCGTGGGAGTGATCAGCGCGGCGCCGGCGCGAAGGTTTCCGCAAAGGCCCGCGCCATCGCCCGCGTCGCGCGGAGCTTGGCGCCGAGCGTCAGGGCGACCGGCGGACCCATGTCCGTCTTGTTTGCATCGACGATGTAGATCTTTCCCGTCTCCCGGTCGCGTAGGACATCCACCCCGCCCCAGTCGAGCCCGATTTCAGCCGCGAAGGCCTCGATCACGCGAATTTCATCCGCCGTGTAGCAATTCTGAGGCGTGTCGAGCAAAACTTCGACATTCTCGTTGAGGAAGCGGCGAGCCAGCGGACGGCGCTTGCGGAACACCACAACCGGCTTGCCACCTACGAGGCAGCAGCGCAGATCCTCGACCAGGCCGCCGGCAATCTCGTTGTCGATCAGGCGCTGATAGGACTTGCCAGGCACCGGCGCGTCGAGCGGGCCTTCGAGGATCCGCCCGTCATGGGCAGCGTTGAGCTCAGACTTCTCGACCATCCGGCCTGCGAAGCGGACCGGATCAACGGTCAGACTCTCGCCGCTGACCTTGTCGAACGCGGCAGAAACCCTGGTTTTAGAAATGTCGGTACAGCCGAAATTCAGCACATGCGCGCCGGGTCGGAAGGCGGGTACGTCGTTATGCGACTCGGTCGAATCATCGAAATGCATGACGATGTCGGCGGTCGCCGTGTCATCGACCAGCTTGGCGCCGGAGACATGCATCACCGACCAGATGAAATACCAGGGCCGTGGCTTGTCGGGATGGAACGCGATCGTGGGGCGGCGGTGGCCCGCCAGAAGGCGCGAGGTACGCCAGGACTGGACGAAGAAATAGAAGCAGAACCAGATGAAGATGCTGTGCACAAGCGCCAGGTCCGGTACGATCCGGTGGCCGGTCTTCTTGACCAGGATCATGCCCGCATCATACTTGAAATCGTCGGTCCAGAAGCGACCTGACATGACTAGTTCTCCCAGTACGCTGCGCATGCGTCCCCATGCGGAAATCCCTCGCACAGCTGAGCCTTTGCTTCAACATCCGCTTTGCGGCGCAACTGTGTCACCGGCCCCTCTCAGAGCAGTTCGCGCAGGCTGGACAGGTCGTATCCGGCCGCGCCTGCGGCCTCCACAATGTCGTCGCCCGCGCCCTGCCCGGAATAGGTCAGCGCCCAGGCGGTGATCGAGCGCGTGCCCGTCCGGCAATAGGCAAGCACGGGCTGCGGCGCCTCGTTCAGGATTTGCTGCATCCGCTCGACAATCTCGGGCGTCGGCGCGCCAGAGAATGGCAGCGCAGCAAAGGTCAGCCCCAGCGCCTCGGCCTTGACCCGGATCGGGCCCATACGCGGCTGGTCGACCCCGCCTTCCCCGTCCGGCCGGTTGGCGATGATCGTCTTGAAGCCTGCGGCGGCAATTGTCTCGACATCAGCCTCGGAAATCTGCGGCGCGACAGAAAAGTCGGGGGTGACGCGGCGGATGTCAGCCATGTTCAAATTCTCCTGATCTTGCAGCCAATTGCTTGATCGGCACGTCCGACTAGCTAAGGAGTGTAAGCAGCCATTCCAAGCAGGGCGTGGCTTAAGCCGTTCAACCTTCTGTGACCAGAGGCTTTTTTCGCCCGTGAAAACCCTGCAACGTGCATTTGGCCGGATTCCCTGGGGCTATGTCGGCCGGCGGCTGCTGATCGCGATCCCCACCATGCTGGTGATCATCTCGGTCGCCTTCCTGATGATGCGCGCCGCCCCCGGTGGCCCGTTCGACACCGACCGCCGCCTTCCCCCCGCCACCGAGCGCGCGATTGCCGAGAAGTTCGGCTTCGACAAGCCGCTGCACGAGCAATATGTCAGCTACGTCCTCGGCGTCGTTCAGGGCGATTTTGGCCCCTCCTACAAGACACTCGGCAAGAGCGTGAACGAGCTGATCGCCGACGGCCTTCCCATTTCTCTGGCCATCGGAGGCATGACCATTCTGGTCGCTCTGATCATCGGCACCGCGCTCGGAATCTTCGCCGGGCTCAGACAGAACAGCGCGACCGATTACGGCGTCATGACCTTCGCCATGTTCGGGATATCCGTGCCCACATTCGTCACCGGCCCGATCTTCATCCTCATCTTCGCCCTCGGCGCTGGCATCTTTGCGGTCGGCGGGCTCGGCACCTGGCCCAATATCGGCATGACCTGGCAAAACATGACCCTGCCCGTCCTGACCCTCGCCCTCCCGCAGATCGCCATCATCTCCCGCCTGATGCGCGCCTCGATCATCGAAACGATGCGCGCCAACCATATCCGCACCGCCCGTGCCAAAGGCCTTGCCGAGCGCGACGTGATCCTGCGCCATGCCCTGCCGTCTGCCATGCTGCCGCTGGTATCCTATGCCGGGCCGGCGACCGCCAAGGTCATGACCGGCTCCGTGGTGATCGAGAAGATCTTCGGCCTGCCGGGCCTCGGCAGCTATTTCGTCGATGGCGCGCTTAACCGCGACTATACACTCGTGATGGGCGCAATCATTGTGTACGCGCTGCTCATCATTGCGCTGAACCTTCTCGCCGATATCCTCTATGCGATGCTCGATCCGAAGGTGAAGTACGACTGATGACGAGCCTAGATCCCATCCTTGATCTGAACGGGCGCACCGCCGCCGTGACGAAGGCCATCGCCGGGGGCCGCTCCCTCTGGGACGACGCGCGCACGCGCCTCTTGCGCAACACCGCCGCTGTCGCCTCGATGTGGATCCTCGGCTTCATCGTGCTGCTCGCCATATTTGGCCCGATGGTCTGGGTTCATGACTACCGGACGATCTCCGACGCGCGCACCATCGCGCCGACATTCGAGAACTGGCACATCCTCGGCACCGACCTGCAGGGCCGCGACCTGTTCGCCCGCCTGCTCGTCGGTCTGCGCATCTCGCTGACGGTCGGCCTCGTCGCCACCCTCGTCAGCCTCATAATCGGCGTCACCTGGGGCGCCACCGCCGGCTATCTCGGCGGCCGGGTCGACAATTTCATGATGCGGATCGTGGACGTGCTCTACGCGCTGCCGTTCATCTTCTTTGTCATCCTCCTGCTGACCGTGTTCGAGCGCAACATCGTGCTGATCTTCGCCGCCATCGGCGCCATCGAATGGCTGACGATGAGCCGGATCGTGCGCGGGCAGACCCTCGCCCTGAAGGGCAAGGAATTCATCGAGGCCGCCCGCGCCGCCGGTGTCTCGCAGGCCGGCATAATCTTCCGCCACATCCTGCCGAACGTCATCGGCCCGGTGGCGGTGTATGTGACACTGACGATCCCGGTCGTCATCCTGGCGGAGAGCTTCCTCTCCTTCCTCGGCCTCGGCGTGAACGAGCCGCTGACCTCGCTCGGCGTCTTGATCTCCGACGGCACGCGGATGATGGAGGACAAGCCCTGGATGCTGCTGGCGCCCGCCGTCACCATGTCCGTCACGCTGCTCTGCCTTAACTTCATCGGCGATGGCCTGCGCGACGCACTCGACCCCAAGGACCGCTAACGCCCTGCCGGTTCGCGCGCCTCTATCCCCGCTTTTTGAGGCGCAGACGGGCGGGTTTCAGAAATAATCCGGCGCCCGGATTGCCTTCCGCAACTACAGGCCCGGCCCGTCTGGGCCGAGCCCCCCCGCATTTTCTGGCCTTCACCCTATCCGACCCAGTCTTGCCTCGCGGTATACGCCTGCCTGAAGCCGGATTGTCCGGCTTCGGGCCGGGCGGCCAGGCCGTGCCGGGTTCGAAGGCTGCCCAAACTGCGGATGGGGATTGCTCCGGGGCCACGGGGACATGCCTGCCCACCTTGAACTTTTCCATCCGTCCCCGGACACCTCGGGCCATGCGCCCCATCCGCAGGACCCTGTTACCGCCAGAGCCGGAAGGGTGCGCCCTGTCCGGCCTTTCGCCGTGTCTGCAATGTCGCCGGTTTCGCCGCCCCCTCAATTCAGTATAGGCTGACAGAGGCAAAACCAGCGGGGCGCGCGCGTGAACATCTGGACCATCCTGATCGGGCTCCTGCTCGCTCTCCTGCCGATCGGCGGGTTGTGGCTCTACACGCCGGACAGGGGACGGGCCGAGCTCGAGGCGAAATACCTCCGCGACGCCAGCGATCTGATGGACGTGGCCGGTGCATCGCTGCATGTGCGCGACGATGGCCCGGCGGACGCCCCCGCGCTCCTGATGCTGCACGGCTTCGGATCGAGCCTGCACACCTTCGAGCCCTGGGCCGAGGGGCTGCAAGCAGACTACCGCGTCATCCGCCTCGACCTGCCCGGCTCGGGCCTCTCGCCGCCGGACCCGACCAATGACTATACCGACGCGCGCAACATCGCGCTGATCCTGGCGCTGATGGACCAGCTCGGCATCGAAACCGTCACCCCCATCGGCAATTCGATCGGCGGGCGGATCGCCTGGACGATGGCGGCGGACCATCCCGGCCGCGTAGACAAGCTCGTGCTGATCTCACCTGATGGCTTCGCCAGCCCCGGTTTTGAATATGACGCGCCCGCCGAAGTGCCCGCGATGATGCAGGCGATGCGGTTCGCGCTGCCCAAGGCGGCCCTGCGCCCGACGCTGGAGGCGAGCTATGGCGACCGGTCCCGACTGAATGAGGCGACCGTCATGCGCTACCATGATCTGATGCTCGCACCCGGCGGGCGGGACGCACTGATCAAGCGCCTGGAGCAGACCGTACTGACCGATCCCGAACCGCGCCTCAGCCGCATCAACGCGCCGGTCCTCCTGATGTGGGGCGAGAAGGACCAGCTGATCCCGTTCAACCATGTCACGGACTATGCGGGAATCTTGAAAGACAGCCGCGTGGTCTCCTTCCCGGATCTCGGCCATGTGCCCATGGAGGAAGACCCGGACCAGACGCTACCGCCGTTGAGGGACTTCCTCGCGGAGTGAGCCGATCAGACCAAACTAGCTTCCGTCTTCGCCTTCACCTCGTCCATCGTCACGCCGGGGGCGAGTTCGATGACTTTGAGGCCGCCCTCGACCACATCCATGACGCAGAGATCGGTGATGATCCGGTCGACCACAGCCTGGCCCGTCAGCGGAAGGGTGCAGGCGCTCAGCACCTTCGATTCGCCCGCCTTGTTGGCGTGGTCCATCACCACCACCACGCGGCAGACACCGGCGACAAGGTCCATTGCCCCGCCCATGCCCTTGACGAGCTTGCCGGGGATCATCCAGTTGGCGAGGTCGCCATTCTCCGCCACTTCCATCGCGCCCAGGATCGCCATCGCGATCTTGCCGCCCCGTATCATCGCAAAGGAAGTCGCGCTGTCAAAATACGCCGTATGCGGAAGCTCCGTGATCGTCTGCTTTCCGGCATTGATCAGGTCGGCGTCCTCCTCGCCTTCAAACGGAAACGGCCCCATGCCGAGCATGCCGTTTTCGGACTGAAGGGTGACGTTGACGCCTTTGGGGATGTGGTTCGCCACCCGTGTCGGAATCCCGATGCCGAGGTTCACATACATCCCGTCCTTCAGCTCTTGCGCGGCGCGGGCCGCCATGTCATCGCGTGTCCAGGGCATCAGAAATTCTCGCAATCTATCTCGGATGTTAGCAATCCGTATTCATTCATCTCGTTCATGCTCAGCATGTGCATCCCCTCGGGCGGAGCGGCATTCATGGTGAACCAGTAATAATTGTCCGGCAGGCCCATCTGCGCATAATACGCGATGAAGTGGGCATGGCCAGGATGGTCTGGCCCGACATCCTGCGCGCTGTACCCCGCCGTATCCCACCAAGCGTGCACTCCGGCGCGCGCGCCGCACTCGGCCGTGCGTTGGACACCGGCCGCAAAGACCATCACGGCGCCGGATTCGATGCGCGCATCAGAAGGTAAATGTGTGTTGAGCCCGCTAGCGCGTATCAGCCGGGCGATCTCAAGGGCCGCCACGTCATCACTTGATCCCGGCATATCTACAAACGCCAGTGTCCGCGTTGCCGGATTTGCATCGAGGAAGGCTGCGACGATTTCCGGTGATTCACTCTTTATGCTGCCATACAGCCGCGCCGTATCACCATCGGCAATGAGCGATAATGGCGCGTAGCGATCATAGCGCGCAGCTGGGCCTGTCTGCTCGCCGCACCCTGCAAGGGCTGCGAACGATGCCAGAGACAGGACGGAAAGACTGGCCTGAACCCGTGTCATAACCCCTCCCGCCTGCGCACGGTGCGCTGCTCGATCCGTTTCTCATGGCGTCCCTGAACCAACCGGTGGACATAGATGCCCGGCAGGTGGATTGCGTCGGCCTCCAGCTGCTCCGGCTCCACAATCTCCTCGACTTCGAGTACACAGACCTTGCCGCAGGTCGCCGCCGGCTGGTTGAAATTGCGCGCGGTCTTTCGGAAGATCGCATTGCCGGTCGTGTCGGCCTTCCAGGCTTTGACGATGGCGAGGTCAGCGAAGATGCCTTCCTCCAGAATGTAGGTCTGCCCCGCAAAGTCCTTGTGTTCCTTGCCCTCGGCGATGACGGTGCCAACGCCGGTCTTGGTATAGAAGCCGGGGATGCCGGCGCCTCCTGCCCGCATCCGCTCGGCGAGCGTGCCCTGCGGGTTGAATTCGAGTTCGAGTTCGCCGGAGAGATATTGCCGCATGAATTCCCCATTCTCGCCCACATAGGAGGAAAGCATCTTCTTCACTTGCCGCGTCTCCAGCAGCATGCCGAGGCCGAAGCCATCCACGCCGGCATTGTTGGACGCGATGGTCAGATCCTTGACGCCGGAGTCCCGAATGGCGGCGATGCACAATTCCGGAATGCCGCACAGGCCGAAGCCGCCGGCGGCAATGAACATGCCATCGAACAGGAGGCCGTCGAGCGCCTCTGCTGCTGTCTCATAGATCTTGCCTGCCATGCGGACCGCGCGCTCCCTCGTTTCGGTTTCCGGTGTGACTGCCTAGCACACTCCGTGCAGGCGTGAATGCCTGAAGCGGATGGGGATTTCAACAGTCGTTGAAAAACTCAGCCTAGACCGCCTCGACCGTCTGTTCAATTGCGCCGAAGATCGAATGGCCGGAGACATCCTGCATCTCTAGGCGGACACTGTCGCCCGGCTTCAGGAAAGGCGTCTTCGCCGCGCCGTCCCGGATCGTCTCGATCATCCTGATCTCCGCGATGCACGAATAGCCGAGCCCGCCTTCGGCCACCGGCTTGCCGGGGCCGCCATCCCTACCCTTGTTGGAAACGGTGCCCGAGCCAATAACCGTGCCGGCGCAGAGGCTGCGCGACTTCGCGGCATGAGCGACGAGGCGCGGCAGGGAGAAGGTCGCGTCAATGCCTGCATTGGCGCGGCCGAAGGGTTTGCCATTGAGGTCCACCCGCAGCGGCAAATGAAGCAGACCGTCGCTCCAGGCGGCGCCCAGTTCATCCGGCGTCACGGCGACGGGGGAGAAGGCGGACGCGGGCTTGGACTGGAAGAAGCCGAAGCCCTTGGCGAGTTCGCCGGGGATGAGCCCGCGCAGCGACACGTCATTGCACAGCATGACGAGCTTGATGTGCTTCGCCGCGTCTGGCTCGGAGACACCCATCGGCACATCATCTGTGATCACCGCGATCTCCCCTTCCATGTCGCAGCCCCAGGCCACGTCCTTCAGGGGAATTGCATCGCGCGGGCCGAGGAAACCATCCGAGCCGCCCTGATACATCAGCGGATCGGAATAGAAGCCCTCAGGCACCTTGTCGCCGCGCGCGGCGCGCACGAGTTCGACATGGTTGATATAGGCCGATCCATCCGCCCACTGATAGGCGCGCGGCAGGGGGCTTTCGCAGTCATGTTCGTGAAAACGGAAGGTTGGGACGGAGCCCAGCTCCACCTGCTCGGCCAGCATGGCGAGTTCGCGGCTGTAGATTTCCCATTTGTCGAGCGCCGCCTGCAGCGTCGGCGCGATGCGGGCGGCGTCCGTGGCGCGGGTGAGATCGCGGCTGACGACGACGAGGCGGCCATCGCGGGTGCCATTCTTCAGGGTGGCGAGTTTCATGTAGGGTGTTTCCTCTGAAGTATTTTGAGCCCCCCCTCGCCCTCTCTGAGGGAGAAGGGGCTGGGGGGGAGGGTGCGCGCCCTCTCAAATGTTTGCAAGCGGGGAAGTTGCGCGCCCCCTAACCCCTGCCCGTCGTGAGGTCGGGAAATCGTAAACGATTTCCCGAGCGATCCCCTTAAGGGGGAGAGGCGTTCAAGGGCGCTGCGCGGCTTTACTTCGTCTCTTCCTTGATCTTCTCATGCAGCCAGGCGGCGTGCCTTGGCGCTTTCTTCGTCGCGCTCCATTCCTCGATCATCGGCTGCGCGACGCTTTTCAGCTCCGCCATCTGTTCGGGCGTGCCGATATCGGCGGCGAGTTCGATGCGGTGGCCGCTCGGGTCGAAGAAGTAGATCGATTTGAAGATGCCGTGATGGGTCGGGCCGAGGACGTCGAGGCCAAGGCTTTCGAGGTGCGCCTTGGCGGCGTGGAGCTCTGCCAGCGAACCAAGCCGCAGGGCGATGTGCTGGACCCAGACCGGCGTGTTCGGGTCGCGGCCCATGTCCGGCTGCTGCGGCAGCTCGAAGAAGGCGAGGACGTTGCCGTTCCCGGCATCGAGGAAAATGTGCATGTACGGATCATACGCGCCGGTTGACGGCACATGATCCTCGGCAATCGCCAGCTGGAAATCCATGCCAAGCGTCTTCTGGTAAAACGCCACCGTCTCCTTTGCGTCCTTGCAGCGATAGGCGACGTGGTGAACGCCGCGAAGTTTGGGGGTGGTCATCACACCTTCTCCTTCACACCCAGCACGCCGCGTTCGACCTGGTCGCGTTCGATACTCTCGAAAAGGGCCTTGAAGTTGCCTTCGCCGAAGCCGTCCTTGTAGTCGCCCTTGCGCTGGATGAATTCGAAGAAGACCGGGCCGACCTGGGCCTGGGCGAAGATTTGGAGGAGCAGGCGCGGTTCGTCGCCCTCGGTCGTGCCATCCAGAAGAAGTCCGCGGGAATGGAGGCCCTTCAAGTCTTCGCCATGCCCCGGCAGGCGCCCGTCCAGCATCTCGTAATACGTGGCCGGCGGAGCGGTCATGAAGGGCACGCCGAGTTCTTTCAGCCTGTCATAACAGCCATAGAGGTCGTCGCAGATCAGGGCGATGTGCTGGATGCCCTCGCCATTGAACTGGCGCAGGAATTCCTCGATCTGGCCGCCGCCGCCCTTGCCCTCTTCATTCAGCGGGATGCGGATCTTTCCGTCCGGCGCCGTCAGCGCCCTGGAGGTGAGGCCCGTATACTCGCCCTTGATGTCAAAATAGCGGATTTCCTGGAAGTTGAAGAGCTTCTCATAGAAGTCCGCCCAGTACTTCATGCGGCCGCCATAAACGTTGTGCGTCAGGTGATCGATCAGCTTGAAGCCCGCGCCCGACGGCGTCCTGTCCGCCCCGGGAATATACTCGAAGTCGATGTCATAGATCGAAAGCTCGCCGACGCCGCTGTCATAGCGGTCGATGAGGTAGATGATCGAATTGCCGATGCCGCGGATGCCGGGAATGTGCAGTTCCATCGGGCCGGTCTCGACCTGGACGGGTTCGGCCCCCTGCTCCATCAGATGGTCATAGGCCTTGCGGGCATCGCGCACCCGGAAGCCCATGCCGCAAGCCGAAGGGCCATGCTCGCGCGCGAAATACCAGGCGGCGGATCTCGGCTCGTAATTGGTGATCAGGTTGATGCCGCCCTGGCGCCACAGCTCGACATCCTTGGAACGGTGGCGGGCAACTTTCGTGAAGCCCATCGTTTCGAACACCGGCTCCAGGAGGCCTTTTTCAGGCGCGGAGAATTCGATGAATTCAAAACCGTCCAGCCCAGCGGGATTGTCGAACAGATCGGCCATGGCGCATCATCCTGTCTTGCAAGCATATGAAATATGGTTTCAGATGTAACTAATATTCTCGGGTCAGGCAAGGGCCGCCAGAGAGGGAGACGAGACATGCCCGATACGCCCCACACAGAACCCCTGCGGCTGAGCACCTTTCTGCCCTTCCGGCTGTCGGTTCTGTCGAACACGGTCTCGCGCCGGATTGCGGATCTGTATGACCGGGAATTCGGGCTTTCGGTCTGGCAATGGCGGGTGATGGCGGTGACGGCTGACACGCCGGGCATCAGCGCGACCGAGATCGGCCAGCGCACGGAGATGGACAAGGTGGCGGTCAGCCGGGCGGTCGCGGGGCTGATCGAGGTTGGATACCTTGAGCGCCGGCCCGCGCCGCAGGATGCCCGCCGCGCGAATCTGCATCTGACGCCCGCGGGGCTGGACGTCTATGCGCTGATCGTACCGATGGCGCGCGCGGAAGAGGAACGTCTCGTCAGCGCGCTGAGCGACAGCGAGCAGGCAGAGCTGGAACAGCTGATGGGCAAGCTCGCGCGCGCGGCCGCGCCGGAGCGGGATTTGTGGTGAGGCGATAGACGCCCCCTGCGCCCCTTCGCAGGAGGAGGAAATTCCATCGCGTTTCTTGGTTGCCCTAACTCGCCCGTCTCCGCCGCTGGCGGAGGGCGCGTTCCACGGGTGCATCTTCTTCCAGTGTGAAGCGTTCCACGAGGCGGGCGATGAAGGATGAGATCTGGTCGCGCACTTCATAGGGCGCTTCCATCGGCAGGAAGTGCGACGTGCCGCGGACGCCGCGCATCATCAGGGAGGGGTTCTGGAGGATAATCCTGGCCCGGACCTTGGCGTTGATGACCGAATCGCGGTTGGGCCGCAGGATGGCGATCGGAATCTTGTGCTTGCGCACCTTGTCGAGCGCGTGCCAGGGCCGGTTGCGCTGCGCCTGGAAGGTCCTGCCTTCCCATTTCGGAGTGCAATTCAGCCCCCAGCGCTGCACTTCGGCGTCCGCCGGTTCGTCATCGACCCGGTCAAGCCCGTCGAGCAGGTAATCGGCCAGGAAAGGTTCGCGCCAGGACTGGAACGCGCCGCGCCCGGAATAGGCAGTCAGCGCTTCGCGGAAGGAGCCAAACTCCGCCCGGCGTTTGCGGGCGCGTTTCGCCATACCGTTGCGCATGACCAGCCAGGTCAGCGGCGGCAGGACATGGCTCCAGAAGTAAATCTGGCGCGACAGGATCACCGGATCGGCAAGCACGAGGCCTTTGACGAGGTCCGGACGTTTTCCGGCAACCAGCAGCGCGACGGTGGCGCCCATCGAATGGCCGGCAAGGACGACGCCCTGCGGCGCTTCCTTTTCCAGGAACTCGATCACGTCGTCGCGGTAGCGGTTCCAGGAAGCGAGGCCGCCTTTAGTGGGCATCGTGGTGCGGCCATGGCCCCGCAGGTCTAGCGCCCCGATGCGCGCGCGCAGTCCGAGCGGCGCCAGCATTGACTGATATGTCATCGCATTGAAGCCGGTGGCGTGCAGCCAGATGGCAGCATAGGGCTTCACGGGATCGCCGAACTCGATCCCGGCCATCTCTCCGCCGGCCTTCATGTCTTCGCGGAAGCGGCGCATCAGACGCGCGCCCCAAAGACACGGCGGAGGAGTTCAGTTGTACGCGCCAAGGGATTCTCCCGGATATTCTTCTCCTCTTCGGCCACAGACAGGAACAGGCCGTCAAGCCCGAACTGGACAGCATGGGATGTCAGGTCTGCCTGCAGGCTCTGTGTGGCCCCGCCAAACCCATACTGGCTGGCGGTGGTTTCGAGCGCTGAGAAGGCGCCGGAACGGGCGAGCGCGTCGCGGGCATAGGGCGTGAAGGCCGCGCGCAGGTTCGCCTCGGTACGGTCGCGCAGATAGTCGGTCGCGGCAGTTTCGCCGCCATTCAGGATACGGAGGGCATCCTCGATGGTGATCTGGCGGACGGCATTGACGACCAAAGTGCGCGCTTCCGGCATAGCGGCCTCGGCGGCGCGGTTGATACGCAGTTCGAGGTCATCCAGCGGGGCGCTGGCGCCGACGCGGGCGAGATTGGTCTGGATGTCGCGGTAGGTTTGCGGCAGCGGGATGCGCACACGCGGATCGCCGAAATAGCCATCGGTGCGGCCAAGGCGTCCGGCGACATTGTTGGTGCCGACGGTCAGCGCCTCGCGCAGGCCGGCATCGATCTCGGCGGCGCTGACGGGTCCGCCGGCAGGCAGGCCGAGGCCGCCCATCACGCGGCCATAGTCGGCGGCGGTTTCGCAACCGGCCGGAAGGATCGCAAAGGCAAGCGCCAGGAGGATTCCGGGTTTCATTGTTTTTATCTCCGTCACGTCGCCGCAGACGCCCGCTCCCACGCAGACCCTACAGGAGCGTTCAGGAGAATAGAAGCGCCGTGACGCCGCGCCGGGCAGCGTGACCACAAGTTACGCAGAATTCATTCCCGCCGGTATTGACCACAGTTGTAGTCAACTGTATCGACCACAAGTGTAGTCAATCGGAGCCCGTCGATGAGCCTCAAGATAACAGACGCCGAGCTGGACGTGATGGATGTGCTCTGGACGAATCCGGGTCTCGGCGCGGCCGAGGTACATGAGTCGCTCGGCGGCGGCAAGGACTGGAACATCCGCACCGTGAAGACCTTCCTCGCCCGGCTCGTCGAGAAGGGCGCGCTGACGACGCGGGAGGACGGAAGGCGCTTTCTGTATTTCCCGGCCATCGACGAGGAAAGCTACCGGGCTGAAGCGGCCGGGCAGTTTGTCGACCGGGTGTTCTCCGGCCGCGCGGCGCCGCTGGTGGCGCACCTTGCTGACAGCCGCGGGCTGACAACGGACGATATCGCCGAACTTGAACGCCTGCTCGGGGAGTTGAAAAAATGACAACACGCCTGACTGAGCTGCCCCTGACGCCGGCGCTGGAGGCGCTGGCGGGGGCTTCGCTCCTGATCCTGCTGGTACTGGCGATCCGGCGCCCGGTGGCCCGGCATTTCGGTGCCGGAATAGCCTATGCGCTGTGGCTTTTGCCGCTGGCCCGGATGGTAATGCCGCCGCTGCCGGGCGGGGTCTCGGTGGTCTCCTGGCTGAAGACGGCGGCGCCGGCGCCCGGCACCGTAACCTGGGAACCCGGCCTGAACGCCGCAGCCGGCACCATCGCTGCGCCGCCGACGTCTGCGGTAGATGCAGTCTGGAACCCGGATGCCGCGGCTCTGCCATTGCCCGGAACAGACGACGGGTTGATGAGCCTCCTGATGCTGACCGGTGTTGCCGTCTGGCTCACGGGCGCGATCTGGATGGCAGCGCGTAGCCTGCAGAGCCAGTCGGTGTTCATGGGCGTGGTGAAGCGAGAAGGCAGGGCCGTCAGCGGCGCACTGGCAGAGCTTGCCGAGGCTGTGGCCGCCGAGACCGGCCTGAAGCGGATGCCGCGCGTGGTGACCAGCCTGATCGCCAGCGGCCCGTTCGTGACCGGCCTCGTGCGCCCCACCATCGTGCTGCCGGCCTGGTTCGAGGCGGACTATTCCGAGACCGAAGCGCGCGCAGCGCTGGCGCATGAGCTGATGCATGTGAAGCGCGGCGACCTTTGGGCGCTGCAGGCGGCAGAGCTGTTCACCGCCGTGATGTGGCTGAACCCGCTGGTCTATCCCGCCCGGCGCGCC
>CAYPDA010000039.1:0-22894 GCA_964409375.1 uncultured Hyphomonas sp. | reverse complement strand
ACTATCCGGGCTATATCAAGGCCATCATCGAAGGCGGCGTGAAGGTCGTCGAGACAGCCGGCAACAATCCGGCCCAGGTGCTGCCTGTCCTCAAGGATAATGGCATCAAGGTGATCCACAAATGCACCGCGGTGCGCCATGCGCTGAAGGCACAGAAGATCGGCTGTGATGCGGTCTCCGTCGACGGGTTTGAATGCGGCGGCCATCCGGGCGAGGACGATGTGCCGAATTTCATCCTCCTGCCCCGCGCGGCGGATGAGCTGGAGATTCCCTTCATCGCCTCGGGCGGCATGGCCGATGGCCGCTCGCTCGTCGCCGCCATGGCGCTTGGCGCCGAGGGCATGAACATGGGCACGCGCTTCATCGCCACGAAAGAAGCGCCGGTGCACGAGAATGTGAAACAGGCGCTGCTGGCGGCCTCGGAGCTCGATACGCGGCTCGTGATGCGGCCCTTGCGCAATACCGAACGCGTGCTGACCAATCCGGCGGTCGAGCGCCTGCTGCAGAAGGAGAAGACCCTCGGCGCGGACCTCAAATTCGAGGACATCATCGAGGAAGTCGCCGGCGTCTATCCACGTATCATGAAGGACGGCGACATGGACGCCGGAGCCTGGTCCTGCGGTATGGTGGCGGGACTGATCTATGACATCCCGACCTGCCAGGAACTGATCGACCGGATCATGTCGGAGGCCGAGGCGATCATTTCGAAACGGCTCGCCGGCTTCCTCTAGGGCGCGGCTGCACGCGGTAACCCCCGCTCTTCAGGCTTGTGGAATTCGCCTCCCGGGAAATGTGTCTCGCCGCTCAGGTGTAGACAGTCCATATTCGTTCCGATTATGTTCTGGGGCGATTCCAGAGAGGCCTGCCATGACGCCTGTGATCACCATCGGCTCTGCCGGGTTCGACCTCGTGCACGTCGTCCTTCTGTTTCTGGTCGCGGGACTGGGCGTTTACCTTTGGCAAGGCCGCCAGCGCGCGGTGTTCGAGCGTGAGGAGCTGATCCGGCTGCGCCAGCGCGAGCAGGCGCTGGACGCTGCGGCCCGCGACGCGCAGCTGAAGCTGGCCGCCGCAGAGGCACGCAGCGCCGAGGATGAACGCAAGTTTGCCGAACTCGCGCAGGGCGTTCTGGCGCGCGCGAATGCGCAGTTCCTGGAGCGGGCGGATGAGACGTTCAAACGCCACCGCGAAGGGGCCCAGGGCGAACTCAAGGAACTGATGAAGCCTATCGGCGAAAATTTCGAGACCTTCCGGCAGAAGGTCGAGGCGATCGAGAAGGTGCGCACCGAGGACAAGTCGCTGCTTTCCGAACAGGTGAAGGCCATCGGCGAAAGCCTCCACCGCAACACGGCAGAGACGGGCAAGCTGGTCAACGCCCTGACCGCGCCGAAAGGCGGCGGGCGCTGGGGCGAGATGACGCTTCGCAATGTCATGGAACAGGCGGGCCTGTCGGCGCATTGCGACTTCAGCGAACAGGTGCACGATGAGACCGGGGACGGGCGCCAGCGCCCGGACGCCATCATCCGGCTGCCGGGTGACCGTCAGATCGTCATCGATTCAAAGGTGTCCCTCGCCGCCTACATGGCTGCGACGAATACAGACGACCCGGCCGAGCGGCTCGCGCATCTGAAGCAGCATGCGGCGAGCGTCCAGCGGCACGTTACGACGCTGGCGTCCAAGGATTACCAGTCCAATCTCGGCAACCGGTTTGACTACATCGCAATGTTCATTCCGGGCGAGAATTTCTTTGCCGCTGCGCTCGAACAGGCGCCGGACCTGATCGAGAAGGCGATGAGCCGCTCCGTCATCGTCACCACGCCGACGACGCTGATAGCGCTGGCGCGCACCGTCGCCCATCTCTGGCGCCAGCACGAGATGAACGCCAATGCAATGGAGGCCGCCGACCTTGGCGCCGAGCTATACACCCGCATCGGCAAGATGCTGGAGCATATGCAGAAGCTTGGCAAATCGCTGAACGGCTCGGTCGATGCCTTCAATGATGTCATGGGCTCGGTGGACCGGCGCGTCCTGCCGACGCTCCGGCGGTTCGAGGAGCTGTCCATTGCCCCGCCTGCCAAGACGCCGCCGGAGCCGAAGCTGATCGATTCGCGCGCCAGCGTTCCCGGTACCGGCCAGTTACCGCTGGAGGCACCCCGGAAGCTGCCGGCAGAGTGATCAGGCGTTGACGCTTGGGGATGGGCTGCATATCTGACAAAAATGGCTATACGCGAAATCCTCACCGTCCCTGATCCGCGCCTGAAGCAGGTATCCAAGCCCGTCGAGGGCGGGGTGACCGACGACATCCGCGCGCTGATGGATGATATGCTCGAGACAATGTACGGCGCGCCGGGCATCGGCCTGGCCGCGATCCAGGTCGGCGTGCCGCTGCGCGTGATCGTCATGGACCTCGCCCGCGAGGACGAAGAGCCCCAGCCGCGTTTCTTCGTGAACCCGGAAATCCTCGAAACCGTCGGGGAAACAAAGCCTTATGAAGAGGGTTGCCTGTCGGTGCCGGAAATCTTCGACCAGGTGGAGCGCCCGGCCCGCTGCCGGCTCCGGTATCTGGACTATGATGGCAACCCGGTCGAGGAATGGGCCGAGGAGCTGTATGCCGTCTGTATCCAGCACGAGATGGACCATCTCGAGGGCACCCTGTTCATCGATTACCTCTCCCGCCTGAAGCGCGACCGCGCGATCGATAAAGTAAAGAAAGCGAAGCTGCGCGCCATCCGCGAAGACGCCAACTGAGCTGGCCGGCCTCGACCCGGGCGGCGCATGGGATTATGACCCCTGCGCATGCCCGTTAAACACTCTTGCCCCCTCCGTATCGCCTTCATGGGCAGCCCCGGTATCGCGCTCGGCGTGCTCGAAGCGCTGATCGCCGCGGGCCATGAGATTGCCTGCGTCTATTCCCAGCCGCCGCGGCCTTCCGGGCGGGGGCAGAAACTGAGCCCGACGCCGGTGCATGCCTTTGCCGCAGCGCGCGGCCTTGAGGTGCGCACACCGAGATCGCTGAAGGGCGCCGAGGCGCAGGCAGAGTTTGCGGCGCTGGGGCTCGATGCGGCCGTAGTCGTCGCCTATGGGCTGATCCTGCCACAGCCGGTGCTGGACGCGCCGCCCCTTGGCTGTCTCAACATGCATGCCTCGATCCTGCCGCGCTGGCGGGGCGCGGCGCCGATCCAGCGGGCGATCATGGCCGGCGACACCGAAACCGGCGTCGATGCGATGATGATGGAAGCGGGGCTCGATACCGGCCCGGTGATCGCATCCGTGCGCACACAGATTACGCGCCGGGATACTGCAGGTACGCTGCACGACCGGCTTGCCGCACTTGCTGCTGAACTGGCACCGCGCGCGCTAGCCGGTCTCGCCGATGGCAGCTTGAAGCCCATCGCGCAGACCGGAGAGGGCGTGACCTATGCCCAGAAGATAACCGCCGCCGACCAGCGCATCGACTGGATGCGGCCCGCCGCCGAAATCGATTGCCAGATCCGGGGTCTCTCGCCCGCGCCGGGGGCATGGTGTGAATGGGAGTCAGGCAGCGGACCGATACGCCTTAAGGTTCTCTCCAGTCAGTTGTCGGAGTACTCCGTTCCGGACAGGCCTGGAACAGTTCTGGATGATCGTTTGACGCTCGCCTGCGGTGATGGGCGTGCTTTGCGTTTGCTCAAACTCCAGAAGCCAGGCGGCAAGCCGCTGGACGCGCGGGATTTCCTCGCCGGCAATCACATTCCCGCAAGCGAAGTCTTCAGCTGATGGACATCTGGATCCGCCCCTCGCGTCCGGAATACATGTATGCCATTGAGGCCGTCAATGAGGCTGCCTTTGGCGGGCCCGATGAAGCGCGGATCACCCGCGCGCTGCACGCCGATGGGGACAGCGTTCTCTCACTCGTGGCGAGCGGGAATATCGAAATTGCCGGACATATAGAATTCTTCCGTATCCGGATAGACGGCGCGCCTGCAGGCGTCGGTCTGGGGCCGATGAGCGTCCTGCCAGAGTTCCAGAAAACCGGCGTCGGGGCGAGCCTGATCCGCCTCGGCCTCACCGCGCTGGAAGGCGCGGGCGAGACGATCGTCTTCGTGCTGGGCCATGAGACCTATTATCCGAGGTTCGGTTTTGCGGCGGAAACGGCGCAGCCTTTCCGGGCGCCCTGGTCCGGGCCGTCTTTCATGGCGCTCCGGCTTGCGCCGGGCGGTCCGGCATCGGGCGAATTGACCTATCCGGCTGCCTTCGGCTAGGGGCGGGGCGTCATGCCGCGCTATAGACTCCTCATCGAATATCAGGGCGGCCCCTATCAGGGCTGGATGAAGCTGCCCGGCCTGCAGACCGTGCAGGGCGCGCTGGAAGAGGCGGCGGCGAAGCTCGACGGCGCGCCGGTTGAGGTCTATGGCGCCGGGCGGACCGATGCGGGCGTCCATGCCACGGGTCAGGTGGCGCATATGGACCTGCGCCAGGACCGGCCTGGCAAGGTGGCCGATGCGATGAACTTTCATCTTCGCCCCCATCCGATCGCCGTGCTGAAGGCCGAGAAGGTGGATGAGACTTTCCATGCCCGCTACTCGGCCACCGGGCGGCATTACCGCTATGTCGTCCTCAACCGGCGGGCCCATCTGACCCTTGATGAGGGGCTCGTCTGGCGCGTGCCGTCGAGGTTGGATGCGGAGAAGATGCAGGCGGCGGCAGAGGCGCTGGTCGGCACGCATGACTTTACGACGTTCCGCGACGCCGAATGCCAGGCGGCGAGCCCCGTCAAGACGCTCTGGCGGCTGGATGTCGCGCGCTGCGGCGACCGGATCGAGATCACCTCTTCAGCGCCAAGCTTCATTCACCGGCAGGTGCGCTCTCTGGTGGGCAGCCTTGTCGAGGTCGGCCGGGGGCGCCATCCGGTGTCCTGGATGGCGGAAATCCTGGAGGCCCGCGACCGGACCCGCTGCGGCCCCATCGCGCCGGCGGACGGGCTCTATCTGGAGCGGGTTGCGTATGACGCGCAGGCCCGCCCGGATGGCGCGTGAGCCCGGCCCATAGGCGGCGCCCCGAAACCTGATAAGCTGAAAGCCGCATGACCCCGCCCCCCAGCCAGCCTTCCGCCCTGAGCAATCCCGGCCGCACGCCCGTCGCGCGGCGGCCTGGCAGATGGCGTATCGATGACATCATCGATGGCCGCGCGCTGCGCGTGAAGCTGACGGCCGCGGCGATGGACCATATCGGCGACGCCTTTGTTGCGCGGAAAGCAGCGCTGAACCTGCTGCATGGCGCGATGTTCCGTGGGCGGCTGATCGCGCAGGAACGCCTGCAGCAGGGGGCGGACGGTCTGGACACGGCGCGCCTCCTCGCGGCGGTGCAGGACGAGGTGATCCATGCGCTGTATGATTTCACGGTCACGCATGTGCACCGCGCCTCGAATCCGACCGAGGCCGAGCGGATCGCCATCATCGCCACCGGCGGCTACGGCCGCGGCGTGATGGCGCCGTCCTCGGATACCGATCTCCTTTTCCTGCGCGCCTACAAGGCCAGTCCGCATACGGAGAGCGTTATCGAGTATATGCTCTATGCCTTGTGGGACATGGGCCTGAAAGTCGGCAATGCCTTCCGTACACCCATCGAGTGCGTCAAGCTTGCGCTTGAGGATGTGACCATCAAGACTAGCCTGATGGATTCGCGGCTGATCTGCGGCGACGCGGCCCTGGCGGCGGACATGGTGGCGCTGTTTGATCGTGACGCTGTCAAAGGCCGGGATGCACAGTTCATTGCCGACAAGCTGGCCGAGCGCGATGCGCGCCATGGCCGGATCGGCGGCGCGCGCTATGTGGTCGAGCCGAATGTGAAGGAAGGCAAGGGGGGCCTGCGCGACCTGCAGACCCTGTACTGGATCGTCAAGCACATGTATGGCGGGCAGACGCTGGAGGATGCAATGCGCGCCGGTCCGTTTACGGATCATGAGTATGCGGTGTTCACACGTGCGGCGCGTTTTCTCTGGACCGTGCGCTGTCATATCCATTTTGTCACCGGCCGGCCGGAAGACCGGTTGAGTTTCGATCTGCAGCCGGAAATTGCCGCCCGCATGGGCTACCGCGACCGGGCCGGCCAGCAGGGCGTTGAACGGTTCATGAAGCGCTATTTCCTGATTGCCAAGGATGTCGGCGGGCTTACGCGTATCCTGGCCGCGAAGCTCGAAGCTGATCACAAGAAGAAGCCTGAAGGCCTGCGCCGTTTCCTGCCGGCACGGCCGCCGCAGCCGTTGCCGGAGGCGGGGTTCCTGGTCGATACCGGCCGCATCAACGTTATGGGCGAAAATGTGATGGCGCAGGACCCGCTGAACATGATCCGCCTCTTCACCATCGCGCGGCGCGAGGGCAAGGATATCCACCCCGCCGCGCTGACGGCGCTGACGCGGAAGCTGCGCTCCCTGAATGAGGCCGTGCGCGAGACACCGGAAGCCCGGGCGCTGATCCTTGATGCGCTGCTGGGCGGGGAGGATCCGGGGCTGGTCCTGCGCCGCATGAATGAGGCCGGCGTACTCGGCCGTGCGATCCCGGAATTCGGCGCCATCGTCGCACAGACCCAGTTCAACATGTATCATCATTACACGGTTGATGAGCATACGCTGAAGGCGGTCGACACGATCGCCGATCTCGAGCACGACCGGGGGACGATCTCGCCGTTGGCAACGGAGCTGTTTGGCCTGATCGAAAACCGCCGGGCGCTGTATCTCGCGATGCTGCTGCACGATACCGGCAAAGGGAAGGGCGACCAGCAGGCGGCCGGCATGCGCACCTCGCGCCGGGCTTGCGAACGCCTTGGCCTGCCAGATGACGAAACCGATCTCGTCGTCTGGCTTGTCGGCCACCATCTGGAAATGAGCGAGACCGCGCAGAAGCGGGATGTCAGCGATCCGCGTACGGTCGTGACCTTTGCCCGCCTGGTTGGATCTCTGGAGCGGCTGAGGCTGCTCTATATTCTCACCGTGGCCGATATCTCTGCGGTCGGGCCGGCGGTGTGGAATGCCTGGAAGGGCCAGCTGCTTGCGGATCTTTATCACAATACCGCCACGGCGCTGCGCGGCGGGCGGGCCGACGAGGCGACGATCCAGCAGGAGCTGGAACGCCGGGCCGAGCATCGCCGCGAGGTGTTGATCGAGCGGATGGGGTCTGTGCCTTCGCTGCTGCTTGAACTCGAGACCGCCTACTGGACAGGGTTCGACCCGGACGACATTGCCTGGCACACGGGCGCGCTGTCGAAAGGCGGCGAGGTCGTCACGACACGGATGGCGCCCGAGGGCGGCGCTGTTGCGTTGCTCGTCTCCGGCAAGGACCGGACCGGCCTGTTCGCAGACCTCGCCGGCACGCTGGCCAGGATGGGCGCCAACATCGTCTCGGCGCAGGTGTTCACCTCGAAAGGCGGCCGCATCGTTGACGTGTTCATGCTGCAGGACCATCGCGGACTGCCTTATGGCGAGGGCGACGGGCCCCGCCTTGCCAAGCTGGAAGAGGCGATTCGCACGGCGATGGGCGGCGACGTGCCGGCCGTTGCGGTGAAATCCCGGGCCGGGCGGCGCGAGGCGGCCTTCCTCGTCCAGCCCTCGGTGCAGATCCATGAGCATCTTTCTGCGGAATACACGGTGATCGACATTGCGGCCCGCGACCGGCCGGGTCTCCTGCATGAAGTGGCCGAAGTGCTGGCCGAGGCGCGGCTGACAATCCATTCGGCGCATGTCGGCTCGTATGGCGAGCGTCTGTTTGACGCGTTCTATGTGACACCGGAGCGCGGCGCGCCGGCGCTCAGCAAGGCCAGGAAAGAAACACTGCGCGAGCGTCTTCTGGCCGTATTGGCGCGCGAAGAACCAGACGCGCCCCAAACGCCTGCACGCAAGCTGAGACGCTCGCGGGCCGTGGACAGTTTCTGAGAATTCCGCCAAGCGGGTAACCCATGAGCGTCGCCCGCAACACCGCTGTCCAGGCCTCCCTGACCCTGGCGAGCCGCATCCTCGGCCTCGTCCGGGATGTGATCCTCGCGGCCAAGATCGGCGCGGGTCCGGTGGGCGATGCCTGGGCGACGGCGCAGCAGTTTCCGAACCTCTTCCGGCGGATCTTCGCCGAGGGCGCTTTCGCCTCTGCCTTCGTGCCGGCTTATGCACGCACGCTGGAGGCCGAGGGGCCGGAAGCGGCGCAGAAGGTCGCCCAGGACGCGCTGCGCGTGCTGTTTGCGATGACGGCCGCGCTGACCATTCTGGCGCAGATCCTGATGCCCTGGGTGCTGCTGATCATCCATGGCGGGCAGGCGGACGACGCCGAGCATTACGCCCTCGCGGTCATGCTGACACGCATCACGATGCCCTATCTGACCTTCATGGCGATCAGTGCGCTGCTTTCGGGCGTGCTCAACTCCGCCGAGCGCTTCATCCTGTCGGCCGGGGCGCCGACCGTGCTCAATCTCTGCCTTATCCCGGCGGGACTGCTAGGCACAACGCCGGTGATCACGACGCAATATGCTGCGATTGCCTTCTTCATCGCCGGCGGGCTGCAGGCGGCGCTGCTCTGGTGGGGCGCGTCCCGCCAGAAGGTGCGCCTCAGCCTGCTCGGCTGGCCGCGCCTCACCCCGGCCGTGAAAAAGGTGCTGATGCTCGCCGTTCCGGGCACGATTGCGGCGTCCGGCACGCAGATCAACATCATCGTAAGCCAGTCGCTGGCGAGCTTTGAGGTCAGCGCCAAGAGCTGGCTTTATGCCGCCGACCGGCTCTACCAGCTGCCGCTGGGCCTTGTCGGTGTGGCGGTGGGCATCGCCATCCTGCCGCGCCTCAGCCGGGCTGCGCGGTCCGGCGACGCGCAGGCGGGGCGCCGCACGATGGATGAAGGCCTCGGCCTTGCCATGGCGTTGACACTGCCGGCGGCGGCTTCGCTGATGATTGCGCCGGTATTCCTGATCGATGCCTTCTTTGCCCGCGGTGAGTTCACGGCGGCGGATGCTGCCGCGGCCGGGGCGGCGCTGTTTCACTTTGCCTGGGGTGTGCCGGCCTTTGTACTGATCAAGGTGCTCGCCCCGCCATTCTTCGCGCGGGAAGACACAAAGACGCCGATGCGGTTTGCGCTGGTCTCAGTCGTGATCAATACAGCGCTGGGCGCCGGTTTGTTCTTCTGGCTGAAACAGGACGGGGGGATGGGGTTCATCGGCCTTGCCATTGCCACCAGCACGGCGTCCTGGGTCAATGCGGGGCTGCTGGCACTGACCCTGTCGGCGCGCGGCTGGTACACACCGGGGCCGAAGGCTGTGTCGGGCCTTGTGCGGGCGGCGCTGGCGACGCTGATCCTGTCGGCGGCGCTGGCGGCGATGCTCTGGCAGCTGGATGCCATCCGCGGCACACTCCTGGACTCCAAGGCGCTCGCTGCCGCTGCGATCATCCTCTCCGGCGGGCTCATCTACACCGCGGCCGCCTTCCTGACGGGCGCTTTACGCGTCCGGGACATCCGGCAGGCTTTGCGCCGCTGATCAAACGCGCTAAACGCCCAGCCCATGACCGATACAACCCCCGCCTATCAGGGCCCGAAACGTGTATTCTCCGGCGTACAGCCGACCGGCAATCTTCATCTCGGGAATTATCTCGGGGCGCTGAAGAAGTTCGCCGACCTGCAGGCGGAGGGGCATGACTGTCTCTTCAGTGTCGTGGATCTCCACGCCATCACCCTGCCGGTGGACAAGGGCGCGCTGATTGACCAGACGCGCCAGATCGCGGCGGCGTTCATCGCCGCCGGCGTCGATCCGGCAAGGTCGGTCATTTTTGCGCAGTCCTCCGTGCCTGCGCATGTGGAACTGGCCTGGATCTTCAACTGTGTGGCCCGGCTGGGCTGGGTGGAGCGGATGACCCAGTTCAAGGACAAGGCCGGCAGGGACGCCGAGCGGGCCTCGGTGGGTCTCTTCACCTATCCGGTGCTTCAGGCGGCCGACATTCTCTCCTACAGGGCGACCCATGTGCCCGTGGGCGAAGACCAGAAACAGCATCTGGAGCTTAGCCGTGACATCGCCGAGCGGTTCAACCGCGAATACGACGCGCCGGGATTCTTTCCCCTGCCGGAGCCGATGATCCAGGGCCCCGGCGCGCGGATCATGAGCCTCAAGGACGGGGCAAAGAAGATGTCGAAATCGGACCCGTCGGATCTGTCCCGCATTAACCTGGTCGATGATGCCGACACCATCGCGAACAAGATCAAGCGGGCCAAGACCGATGCCGGGGTCATTCCGGGCACAGAGGAAGCGCTTGAGGGCCGGCCCGAGGTCGACAATCTTGTCGGCATCTATGCCGCGCTCTCCGGGCAGAGCCGCAAGGCCGTTCTGGCCGAGTTCGAAGGCAAGGGTTTTGGCGTGTTCAAGCCCGCGCTGGCAGAGGTCACGGTGGCGCACCTCGCGCCGATCACCCGGCGCTACGGCGAACTCCTCGCCGATCCGGCCGGGATCGACCGGGTTCTGGCCGATGGCGCAGCCCGCGCCCGCGCCGTGTCAGAACCGGTCATGGCAGAGGTGCGGCGTGCGATCGGTTTCTGGCACGCCTGATTTCTGCCATCATCCCGCGCGATGGACACAAGCTTGCATTCTGCTGGATTTGCAGCGGCGGGCACGCGAGTTGCATGATACAGGCGCGTCAGGCCGAGTTTGCTGAAATTTCATGCAGCCTTTGCCTGTCAATAAATTCTCAAGGGCCCCATACTGAATTTGATCCAACGAGACTCAGTTTCTGCAAAGAGAAGCGGCGAACCGGCATGACGGCAGTTGCGGCAGCAAAGCTACCGAAGGCGTATGAAGAGCGGGAAGGGGCGGCAACGCCCGAAAGCCCGCCGCATTTTATTGCGCTGGATTATGCTGAACCGAGCCCGATCATGGTCGGGTTCCAGAGGGGCTGGCGGACTTTCAAGAGCTTCGTCAAGATTGTCGCGGTCCTCGCATTCTTCGGCGCCTATCCGGCAGCCACGGTCCTCTCGAGCACGATCAATGACCGGCCGATCGAGATCCCGGCGGATGAGAACTGGGCTGTGCCCGGCATTGCCATCGCGGTTCACAAGATTGCCCGCGAGCTGGAAGGGGCTGGCTGGGCGTCCAACCGTCCTGTCTGGCATCCGCAGGCGCGCCTGACCGCGCTGCCTGCCTGGCAGGCCGGAACGGCTGAGGCTCTGTCGGCCCATGTCAAGCTGGTCTCGGAGATCGCAGTCACCGACGGCGCCCCGGACGGCGATCTCGCCGCCGCATCCCGCCTGCTGGTCGAAGTCGAGGGCGAGCAGATGCGTCCGCGCCTCACCGCGGCGGCGCAGGCGCTGAACCGGTTCGATACACGCGCCTCGCGCGGCCTCGCCATCCGGCCGATGCCGGAAGAGACGCTGCCATCGGAACTGACCCTGTTTGCGAGTTGGGCCGCGGCGGACCGCGCAGCGCTTTCCGACCGGATCAATGCTGAACAGCCCGGCTGGCCCGCGAGCAGCGATGACATCACAGCCTTTTATCACGCCAAGGCGCGGGCGCATGTGGCGCATGAGATGTTCGTGGCGGCCAAGGCCAAGTCCTATCGCCTCGCCGATACGCGCCTGTCAGTTGCCGCCGAACGGGCTTCTGCAGCCTGGGGGCGGGCGGCGCGCATGAAGCCCGTGTTCATTTCGAACCAGTCCGGTTCGGCCACCCTTGTCCAGAACCATCTGGCGACCATGGCGTATTTCCTGCTCGAAGCGGAGGATGCCTCGCTCGAGCTTGCCTCCTTCATGGCGCCTGAGCCGCAGACCGAGACGGCAACCGACGCCGCCGCGCTGCCGGCCGAAGAGGGCGAAGAGACAGCGCAGCCTTGAACTGGCTCACCGGGCGGTCCATGTCTCTGCCTAGACAGCGCAAGGGCCCGGCATGTTCATCCAGACTGAAGCGACCCCCAACCCGGATACCGTGAAGTTCCTGCCCGGCCCGCCAGTGGCCGGCCATCTCGGGCCGTTCGACTTTCCCGATGCCGCCAGCGCGCGCGCGAGCCTTCTGGCCCGCGCCCTGTTTCAGGTGGACGGCGTGGAGCGCGTCTTCCTCGGCAGCGACTTTGTCAGCATCAGCAAGGATCCAGGCCAGGACTGGAAGCATGTGAAGCCGATGGTGCTGGCCGCGATCATGGACCATTACATGGCCGGCCTGCCGGTCATCGACGAAAGCGCGATGACGGCTGAAGACGAGATCGAGTATGACGGCGAAACGGCCGAGATCGTAAAGGAAATCAAGGAGCTGATCGAAACCCGCGTGCGCCCTGCCGTCGCCCAGGATGGCGGAGACATCATTTTCCACCGTTTCGATCCGGACACAGGCATCGTGCATCTGTCGATGCGCGGAGCCTGTGCGGGCTGCCCGTCCTCGACCATGACGCTCAAGATGGGCATCGAGAACATGCTGCGCACCTATGTGCCGGAAGTCACGGCTGTCGAAGCCGCGATCTGAAATCCGTCTGGCGGCCGCGCCGTCACGCCGCGCGCCTTCCGGATACCTGCCCGCCCTCCTGGCATTCCCGAAAAGTCCCGTCAGCCTGAAGGACCCCTCTATGAGCCACCCGGTGAACGATCACGCCCTTGATATCATCTTCCGCGACGCGCGCAGCCAGAATGGCTATCTCGGCAAGTCCGTTCCGGAAGTCCTTATCCGGGCGGTTTATGACCTCGCCAAGATGGGGCCAACGAGCGCAAATTGTTCGCCCGCGCGGTTCATTTTTGTCAGCAGCGAGGAAGGTAAGGCGCGGCTCTTGCCGTTGATGAGCGATGGCAACCGGGACAAGACGGCCTCTGCGCCCTGGACGGTGATCATGGCGCATGACCTGCGCTTTGCCGAAAAAATCCCGAAACTTTTCCCGCACAATCCCGGTGCCAGGGACTGGTTCAACAATAACGCCGAGGAAACCGCGATCCGGAACGGTACGCTGCAGGCTGGCTATCTGATGGTTGCCGCCCGCGCGCTTGGCCTCGACTGCGGCCCGATGAGCGGCTTCGACATGGCCGGCGTCAACCGTGAGTTCTTCGAGAGCCAGGAGGGCGAGATGCAGCACTGGCAGGCGAACTTCATCTGCACCATCGGGCACGGTGACAAATCGAAACTGTTCCCGCGCTCGCCGCGCCTCGAATTTGACGAGGCCTGCCGCATCTACTAACCGCCCGCATCATGCTGATCCTGGCCCTCAACACAGCCTTCGCGACGCTTGAGGCGGCGCTCGTCCGGGACGGCGAACTCCTCGCTGATGCGCGCGAATCGCTGCCGCGCGGGCAGGAGACAGTGCTGCCCGGCTTTGCCGAGGCGCTGCTGAGAGAGCAGGGGGCGGACTTTGGCGATCTGGACCGGCTGGCCGTTGTGACAGGGCCGGGGAGCTTTACCGGCCTGCGGATCGGGGTCGCATATGCGCGGGGGCTGTCGCTGGTGACAGGGGCGCCCTGTGTGGGGATTACGAGCCTTGAGGCCGCGGTCCCCGCGGGGATGCCGGGCACCGCACTGGGCGCGCTGATGGCCCGGCGCCGCCCGCCGGACCAGACCTGGTGGGTTCAGGGCGTCAGCGGTGATGCCGGCATCGCGCCGGTTCAGGAGGCCGGCCTCGGGGCGCTCGCGGCAATGCTGAAGGGCTTCCACGCACCGGTCTTCATGGATGGGGCTGAGGCGCTGGGCGATCTCGCCGCAAAGCTGGACCTGCGCCCTATGCAGCCGAGCGCGGTCACCGCCGCGCTGAAGGCAGCAGGTTTTGATCCCGCCGCGCATCCCCCCGCGCCGGTCTATGCGCGAGCGCCGGATGCGGCGCTGCCAGCGTCCAAACCCTAAACTCTGTGTGCCAGCCAGGGCCTGATGTCATCCTGCTGGGCGATCAGCGCGAGCCCATGGGCGATCGAGACGAACTGGTCGCCGGTCTCGACCTTGCCGGCCCCGAACTGGTCTTCAAAGCTGCGCCGCAGGGCCGGCACGTAGGACGTGCCCCCGGTCAGAAATACCCGGTCGATCTGCCGGGCGGCGAGACCCGCGCGCTCAAGGCAAGTGTCGGCGCTCGCCCGGATGGCGGTCATGTCCTCGCGGGTCCAGCCGTCAAACTCGGCCCGCGTGATGTCCCGTTCTATATTCACGTCGCCGGCCGCCAGGCTGAAGCGGGCCGTATCTGTCCGGGAGAGCTGCGTCTTTACCTGTGCAACGGCCCGGTAGAGCAGGTAGCTCGCGTCAGCGTCCAGGAAATTGATGAAGGCTTCGATCAGTTCCGGCTCGTCCGACACGTGCAGCAGCTTCTGCAGGTCAGCATAGTCGCGCGTGTGCCGCATGATCGACAGCTGGTTCCACTGCGCGAACCGGCTGTAATAGGCGAAGGGAACAGGAAGGGTTTTCTCACCGCTCCGGAAGGTGCTGCCCTTGCCGAACAGCGGCGCGACCACATGCTCGATCAGCCGCTGGTCAAATGCGTCGCCGGCAATCGCGATCCCGGAATGCGAGAGGGCCTCGGCGCGCAGTTTTCCGCCGCCCGGATCGAAACGGATGACCGAGAAGTCACTCGTGCCGCCGCCAAAATCGGCCACGAGGATGGTGGCCTTTTCCCGCAGCCGCTGGGCATAGAAGAAGGCGGCCGCGACAGGCTCATAGACGTGATGGATCGTCTCGAAGCCGAGCCGCTGCAGCGCCGTCTCATAACGCGCCTGCGCAAGGCCTTCATCCGCCTGCGCCCCGGCAAACTTTACGGGGCGGCCAATCACGACCTGTTTTGGCCAGGGCCTGCCGGACCTCTCCGACAGGCGCCGCAGATAAGCGGCCAGCAGGTCTTCAAACCGCCAGGGCTTGTTGTGGATCAGGGTGGAGACAAACAGGGGGCTCGCCGCAAAGGTCTTGAACGACTGGATCAGCCGGCAATCCCCGCTGAGCTCCAGAAACTGGTCGATCGCCCAGGGGCCGATCTCCATCATCGCGCGGGCCTCATCCTCGTCCCGCCAGAAACAGAGGACCGACCGGCACGCTGCAAACGTGTCGCCGCCATGGCTGAACGTCAGGGCGTCTGTGCAGCCGCCGGGATGGGCCAGCGATGCAACGCTGTTGGTCGTGCCAAAATCGAGGCCGAGCGTCGAGATCGCCTGGATCATGCTTATCGTCTTGCCTTGGAGCGGAAGGCCGGCGACTTAGCAGGGTCAGGGCGGGGTAATCAATCCCGGCATACCGCCGGAAAGCGCCCCAGCCTTGCGGGCACCGGAAACCTATGAGCCAGATCCTCTACCCTCTGACAAAGGCCGATGCCGCCGCCGCGGCCGCGCTGCACGCACGGTGCTTTCCGGACCCGTGGAGCGTGCGGTCTTTCGAGGACGCGGCCGGGGACCCGGCGGCACGCGCGCGCGGTTTCCGCCAGGACGGGCACCTTGTCTGCCTGGCGCTGACCAGGGAAGTGGCGGGGGAGGCGGACCTCCTGACCCTTGCCGTCGATCCTGCCGTCCGGCGGCACGGGCTTGCCGCAAGCCTGCTCGGCGCGCTGATTGCTGAGCTGGAAGCGGCGGGGATCACCCGCCTGACGCTGGACGTCGCCGAAGACAACGCGGCCGCGCGCGGGCTTTATGCCCGGTTCGGATTTGCCGAGGATGGGCGCAGGCCGCGCTATTACACGGCGGGGCGGGATGTGGCGGTGGACGCAGTGCTGATGTCCCGGCGCATCGGGGTTTGAGGAGGGCAGTCGCACTTATGGCGCCCTTGCCTCCATGGCGGATCAACGGGCGCCCGCCTTTCCCGCGGGCGCGAGCGGCAGAAAGGTGTGTCCCCGACCCCGCACGCACGAACTGGTGAAAGCGCGGCGTCCGGTCTGTTCCGGAATATGTGGCCCCGCGCCAAGGCCGGTCTATACTCCGCCATAAGTACGAAGAAAGGACATCCCATGGCAGACGCCGCCCCGAGAATCGAAATCCCGAAGGAAGTGTACGCGCTCTATGACGCGTACTGCCATGGCGACCTGTCGCGGCGGGCGTTTTTCTCGCGGCTGAGCACCTATGCAGTGGGCGGTGTGACCGTGTCGATGCTGGCGGCCTGCGTGATGCCCGATTACAGCCGGGCCCAGACACAGACCGGCGAGGCAGACCTGATCGAAGCGGAGGTGACCTACGCCTCTCCGGATGGCGCGGGCACGATGGGCGGCTATCTCGTGCGGCCGGCGAACGCCGCCGGTCCGCTGCCGGCGATCCTGGTGATCCATGAAAACCGCGGCCTCAATCCTTACATCCGCGACGTCGTGCGCCGCGCGGCGCTGGCCGGCTATGTCGCCTTCGGGCCGGATGCATTGTTCCCGCTCGGCGGTTATCCCGGCAATGATGATGACGGCCGCGCGATGCAGGCCGAACGTACGCGGGACGAAATGCTGGCGGACTTCATCGCCGCTGCCGAATTCCTGCGCAGCCATGAGGCGGTAAACGGCCGGGTCGGTGTCACCGGCTTCTGTTTTGGCGGCGCGATAGCCAATCTGCTTGCCGTGCGGCTGCCATGGCTTGGCGCCTCGGTGCCCTATTATGGCGGCTGGCCGGCGGACGAAGACGCGGCGGACCTCTCTGTAGCCCTGCAGATCCACCTCGCCAGCGATGATCCAAGGGTGAATGAGGGCTGGAGCAGCTATGAGGCTGCGCTGAAGGCGGCGGGTAAGCCTTATGAGGTGCACTGGTATGAGAACACCCAGCACGGCTTCCACAATGACACGACGCCGCGTTACGATCCTGAAGCGGCGGCGCTCGCCTGGCGCCGGACGCTTGATTTCTTTGCCGCAAATCTTCGCTGACCTGGCGGGAAGTGGAAAACATGGACATTCGCCTCGACAAAGGGCATCTAGACGGGATGGACCGACTCGAAAAAATCTGCATCGAAAAAGGGCTCCGCATGACGGAGCCGCGCCGCGTGATCGCCCGGATCCTGTCGATGTCGGACGATCATCCGGATGCCGAGGAGTTGCACCGGCGGGCAAACTCCCTTGATGCTTCGATTTCCCTGGCGACGGTCTACCGGACCGTAAAGCTGTTCGAGGATGCCGGCATCATCCAGGCCCATGATTTTCGCGATGGCCGCGCACGCTATGAGGAAATGCCGGAAGAACATCACGACCATCTTATCGATGTGAAGACCGGTGACGTGGTGGAGTTCCATTCCGAAGAGATCGAGAAGCTGCAGGTCGAGATCGCAAGAAAGCTCGGCTACCGGCTGATCGACCACAGGCTCGAACTCTACGGCGTGCGGCTCGAAGAGAAAGACTGACGGCCCCGCGCGGGCAGGGCCGTTATCTGTTGACTCTGAAATAACCTCCCGGCGCGGCCGAAATCAGAATTCCGGCACTACGCGGAAGATCCCGTCGAAATCCTTGTGTGCAACATAGAGATATCCGTCCGGGCCCTGAACAACGTCCCGGATCGGCATCTCGCCCTTGAGCAGGTCTTCCTTGCCGGTGACGCGGTCGCCCTCGAGCTCGATCCGCACAAGGACCATGCCGGCCGGGCCGTTCATGCCGCCTGAAAACAGATTGCCTTCCCAGCCGGGATATTTGTCGCTCGTCAGGCGCGCGAGGCCGGCCGGGGCGATGGACGGCACCCAGTAGAGTTCCGGCTGCTCCATCCCTTCGGCTTCGGTCTGGGCGGTGATGATGCTGCCATCATAATTCACGCCGTAGGTGATGGCGGGCCAGCCATAATTGGCGCCGCGCCGGACGATGTTGAGCTCGTCGCCGCCCTTGGGGCCATGCTCGGTCGCCCAGAGGGTATCCGTAGACGGATCAAACACCATTCCCTGTATGTTGCGGTGGCCATAGGACCAGACGGCCGGGTGGCCGCTTGCTCCGTCGGCAAAGGGGTTGTCCGCGGGGATGGATCCATCTGCGTTGATGCGCACGATCTTGCCATGCGTATTGGCGGGGTTCTGCGCTTCCTGCATCAGGCGAAAGCCGTCGCCGAGCCCGATGAACAGAGTGCCGTCCGGCGCAAACACCAGCCGCGCGCCATAGTGATGCGCGGTGTTGCGCGGATCGCCTCGGAAGATTTCTTCGACGCCCTCAAGCGCCGTGCGCGCTTCGTTCAGCGCGCCGCGTACGACGGCGGTGGTGTTCTCGTCCGCGGTGCCGGCGGAGTAGGCCACATAGACCAGCTGGTTCGTTTCAAAGGCAGGGTCGAGTGCGATGCCGAGATAGCCGGCCTGGCCTGCTGTGAAAGCCTCTGGCAGTCCGCTGACCGGAGCAGGCACGCCCCCGGCGGCAACATGTTTCAGGCCGCCTTCCTTCTCGGTGAACAGAAGGCTGCCATCGGCCAGGAAGACCATGCCCCAGGGCTGCTCTGCCGGCGCCGCCTGTTCCAGGCGAAGCGAGATTTCGCTGCGCATGACCGGGGTCTGGTCTGCTGCCCCGGCATCGGTGCAGGCCATCAGCGCGAAGGCGAGGGGGGCTAAAGCTAGAGTCGACGGGTTCCGGAGGTGCAGCATGTCAAGACTCATATCTGGTTGCCGTGGCATCACTGCATAGAACCTTCCGCATGTTTTCGCCAACGAAAAAGGGGCAACCCGGACGGTTGCCCCAATTCCATTGCTCTGTGGAGCTCCACCAAAATTTTGTGTCGGAGGCCTACCCTAAAACTTCGTGCGAAGCGTTACACCGTAAGTGGCAGGGTCCTGTACAAACTGACCTCGAGCTCTGTCTCCGTAACCGCCACGGAGCGGAATATTAAAGGTTACGTTTTTCGTACGCTCATCAAGTATATTGTTGCCCCAAAGTTCTATTGCCCACCGGCCGTTCTCCGATTGCAAACCAACACGCAGGTTAACCTTGGTGTTTGCTTCCTGTATGTCTCCAGGAAGGGCTGGTTGACGATCCCGCAGAGCTTCAACATCGGCAATCGAGGGCGATCCATTAGTTGCCGCGAGCAAGTTCCGAACCTGAAGGCTCGTAATTGCCTCCACGGCTTGCGTGCTGGTGCGACGTTCCGTTTCATACCGAACGGACCCGGCAGCAAAGAAATTCATGGCGCCGTTGAAAACTGGATGTTCAAACGTGCCACCAAGGATGCCAACCCATTCGGGAGCATTCGTGAGGGGCTGGCCGCAAAGAGTCACTGCTTCTTTTTGGAAAGTGGGCGACGAGGCGTCCAGACTGGTACAATCATCGGGATACTTGGCGTCCGTGTAAGTGACACCGAGGCTTGCGGTAAAGTGTTCGTCAATCTGGGCGAGGCCCTCGAACTCAACGCCCCTGCTTTCTGCCTTGTCGACGTTGAAGGTTTCAAATTTGGTGCCGGTAAACTCTAGCACCTGAAAGTCTTCCATCTCCTGGAAAAAGACAGCGATGTTCGCACGTGCGCGTCCATCGAGTAAGTCCGCCTTTAGTCCAAACTCGAGTGAATCAAGCTTTTCGGAGTCGAAACGCGGATCGCCTCCGCCCGCTGCCGCGGATGCATCCAGATTGAACCCGCCGGATTTGAAGCCGTGCGTATAACTTGCGTAGACTTTTGTGGTCGGTGTCAGCGCATAAGTCGCGTTAAGCGTGTACACCAGTTCATCGTCCTCGAACGTGTCGTTGAACTCTTGCGGCAGGAAATCGAGAAGATAAGCTTGCGGCCCTGCTGCAACAGTCGCTTGGGCCGCTGTAGGGTTTGCTGGGTCGTAGGCGGGTGCAGCAAACACGAAGCAGTTTATGATCGTTGCCAGCTCATCAAACTGGATGACGTCACCCAGGGGGATTGCTGGGACTACGCCTGCAGCAACCGTTCCAAAGAAGCTGTTGCAAGCGTTGGCCTGACCGCCTGCCAGCTGTCTGAAGCTGCCGTCCTTAGACTCGTCCACATAACGCAGCCCGACTGTCAGATCGAGTCTGTCGGTGACAGCGAATACATTGTGCGTGAACAGCGAGAATGACTGTCCTGACTGCTCAAACAGGTTCGGCTGAAAGTCACCCTCTGTACTAACGCCACCCGCTATTCCACGAAATGACAACCCGAGAGGTAGAAGTTGCCCTCCAAGAATTCCGAGGTCGGCGGCTTGCTGCGCGCCGTCCAGCATGGTCAACGATCCACGGGCGTAGATCTCCTCATCTGAATAATAGGCGCCAGCCAGCCAGCTGAGGCGGTCATCAAAAGCCGTCCCTTGGAGTCGTACCTCATGAGTAATTGACTCGATGCCGGCACCGCCATTCGGGTCATACTTCGTACCCGGTAATGCCAGAGCTTCCGGCGAAGCCCCAACGGTAAATACGTCTATGCCGACAAAATCTGTATTGCGAGCGGAGTTGCCATCGAAGTCGCGATAAGAGCCAATGTAAGTCAATTCGCCAAAGGGAAGGTCAACATCATACTGTGCGGAAAAGCCGAAGCTTTCATTTCGCTCAAAAAAGTTTTCGCTATTGGATCTATAGTCATTCAGGCCCGGTCCGGGAACACTGAACACCCCCCCCGTTGGTCCAAGCGTGGGCGAAAGCGCGAAGGCGGCCGCTCGCGAGGTGTCGTTGTGCCATACGGCATCGCAACAGTTCTCATCAGCCTCGGCATAATCCACGATCAGGCGCAGAGTACCATTGGAGCCGAAATCGGCCAAAGCCTGTCCGCGCAGAACGATTTTGTCTACAGTACCGCTTTCTGAGCCGTTCAGTCCTTTAACGAACCCGTCGCGCTCACGAATAGCACCCGATAGCCGAACGGCAAGCTTATCACTGATGACTGGCAAATTGACGCCCGCTTGGACGTTGTAGAGGCCATAGTTTCCGACTGTAAGATTGGCGAAGCTCTCATATTCACTGAGATTTGGGGCGCGGCTTCTAATGTTCAGGGCGCCGGCCGACGTGTTGCGGCCAAACAGAGTGCCTTGCGGTCCTCGCAGGATTTCAAGCTGCTCAAGATCGAGGAGATCGGACAGTGCAATCCCAGGCCGTGACAAATACACACCGTCTAAGAAGACGCCTACTGAGCTCTCAAGACCAACGTTGTTGCCTGTCGTCCCTACGCCCCGGATCCTTAGCGTAACACCGCCTGACTGAGTATCAGAAGTGTTCAGATTAAAACTTGGTGCAACCTGATCTAGGTTTTTGATATCGGCAATACCTGCGCGTTCTAACTGCTCTGGGTCCAGCGCGGTGATCGCGATTGGGACATCCTGGATACTCTCTACCCGTTGCTGGGCCGTCACAGTGACAGTGCTCAGCCGGCGGGAGTCAGCCAGCGTTTCCGCCTCTGCTGCCGTGGGTTCTCCTTGCGCGTGCGCCGCGCCCAAGAAACTCATAACAATCGCCGACGCGCCTGCGAGCAAGACGCTTTTCGAGTCTGGTTTTTGGCTCATTTCGAATTTTCCTCCCCTCGGGCCGCTTTTGAGGCTCCGAATGTCTAATGATTAACGAGTTATCCTCATTGACGGGATAACTTCGGTTTCATCACAGGCTATGGCGCGGCATGTGTCAATTGTCCTCGCCCCTCAGGAGGCGAAAGTCTTGGCATGGGTGTCAAAATAGTGACGGTTTCCCTCGCGTAGGGTTGGCCGCGCGGGTGGTGGCTGGTACAGCCCGGCGATGTCCTTACCCGCGTCATCTGCTCTTGTTCTGTTCTCCGGAGGCCAGGATTCGGCGACATGCCTCGCCTGGGCGCTGGAGCGTTACGAGCATGTGGAAACCATCGGATTCGACTATGGCCAGCGCCATGCGGTCGAGCTTGAATGCCGTCCGCGTTTTCTCAGAGCGATCCGGGCCGGCTTTGCGCAATGGGACGCCCGGCTCGGCGACGATCACCTGGTTGACGCATCGGTCCTTAAATCCCTTGGCCAGACGGCGATGACGCATGAGGTGGAAATCCGGCTGACATCGGCGGGCCTGCCCAACACCTTCGTGCCGGGACGAAACCTGCTCTTCCTGACCCTTGCCGGGGCATTGGCCGCCCGGCGGGGCATTGGCACGCTTGTCGGCGGCATGTGCGAGACCGATTACTCGGGCTATCCGGACTGCCGGCTGGATACGATCCGGGCCCAGCAGGAAACCCTGCGCCTGGGCCTCGACACGGAGATCCGGATCGAGACGCCGCTGATGTATCTCGACAAGGCCGCTACCTGGGCGCGCGCGGAGGACCTTGGCGGCAAGGCCCTGATCGCGCTGATGCTCGAAGAGACCCACACCTGCTATCTGGGCGACCGGAGCCAGCGCCATGCCTGGGGGTATGGCTGCGGCATCTGCCCGGCCTGCGAGCTGCGCGCCGGCGGATGGCAGCGCTGGCAGGACACTGCGGCATGACCTACGCCGTCAAGGAGGCGTTCTATACACTGCAGGGGGAAGGGGCCCATACGGGGCGCGCCGCCGTGTTCCTGCGCTTTGCCGGCTGCAATCTCTGGAGCGGGCTCGAGCGCGACCGGGCGAGCGCCGTCTGCCGCTTCTGCGACACCGATTTTGTCGGGACGGACGGGGCGGGCGGCGGCAAGTTTCCCGCGGCTGAGCCGCTCGCGGCGCACATTTCGGCTCTCTGGCAAGCCGGATCCGGCGGTCCGGGCCGGCCCTATGTCGTCTGCACCGGCGGTGAGCCGCTCCTGCAGCTCGACCCCCCGTTGATCGATGCGCTGCATGCCGCCGGGTTCGAGATCGCCGTCGAGAGCAATGGCACGCTGGCTGCCCCGGAGGGCATCGACTGGGTCTGCATCAGCCCCAAAGGCCGCGCCCCGCTGGTCCAGCGCTCGGGCTCCGAACTCAAGCTCGTCTACCCGCAGGACGAGGCTGAAGCGCAGCCGGAATGCTTCGAGACGCTGGACTTCCAGCACTTTTTCATCCAACCGAGGGACGACGGAGCCGGTGCCAGCCATGTGGCAGCGGCCGCACAATTTTGTCTGAAGAACCCGAAATGGCGGCTGAGCTTGCAAACCCACAAACTGACAGGTCTGCCTTAAGTGCAGAAGGTCAGGTGTTTGAGATCTCGAAGGCGGTGACCTT
>CAYPDA010000038.1:0-22967 GCA_964409375.1 uncultured Hyphomonas sp. | reverse complement strand
CCCATGCCTTGCGCGCACTGACCGCCCTGCCCGGCGTCCGCCTGGCCGAACCCGGTGAATTCACCCGCCGCGCCTTCGAGGCGGGCAAGCTCGACCTGACCGAGGCCGAAGGCGTCGCCGACCTGATCGAAGCGGAAACGGATTCTCAGAAGGCGCAGGCCCTCCGCCAACTCGGTGGTGGCTTGTCCGACACCTACGCCGAATGGCGCGACCGGCTGACCGGCCTCCTGGCCCTCGTCGAAGTGATGATCGATTTCCCGGATGAGGGCGACGCGCCCGATGACACGGTCCGCCCAATCCAGGACGGGCTGGACAGTCTCATCGCGGATATCAACGGCGCCCTCGGCGACCGGGGCGTCGGCGAGCGGATCCGGGACGGCTTCCGCATTGCCATCATCGGCCCGCCGAATGCCGGCAAATCGTCTCTTCTTAACCGCCTCGCCCGGCGAGACGCCGCCATCGTCACCGATATTGCCGGCACGACCCGTGACGTCGTCGAGGTCCGCCTACTCCTCGCTGGCCAGATCGTCTGGATTGCGGACACGGCCGGACTGCGCAACACTGAAGACCGGGTCGAGGCCGAAGGCGTCCGCCGTGCCCGCCGCGCTGCCGCCGATGCCGACCTCCGCCTGCATGTCATCGACGGCGCGGACCCCTCCCCTCCCCCCGGCCCGGTCGAGCCGCAGGACATGATCCTCCTGAACAAGTCAGATCTGGCGGACCCGGATCAGTCGCCTGAAGGCGCCTTCGCCATCTCCGCGGTGACCGGCGAGGGCATCCCCGCGCTCGAAGCGCGCATCGCTGCTTTCATCGCTAATCGCGCCGCCTCGGTCGAAGCGCCAGTCATCACCCGCGCCCGCCACCGCGAAAAACTGGCCGCCGGCCTCGCCAGTCTCATTGCAGGGCGAGACGCCCTCCTCCATGGCAGCAGCGCCGAACTTGCGGGCGAAGACCTCCGCCGCGCTGTTCGCCATCTCGCCTCGGTCATCGGTCGCGTTGATGTCGAGGATGTGCTCGGCGCGGTCTTCTCCAAATTCTGCATCGGCAAATAGCTCTAGGGTTCAGGGAAGCCCAGCGCTATATAATTGGTCCGAACTTCAGAGCTTAAGGCTTGGTTAATGCCGGACCACCCTCATTTCGATGTCATCGTGATTGGCGGCGGCCATGCTGGCTGCGAAGCCGCTGCGGCCGCAGCGCGTTTCGGCGCGCGCACGGCGCTGGTGACGCACAAGCTGTCGACCATCGGCGAGATGAGCTGCAACCCCGCCATCGGCGGTCTGGGCAAAGGCCATCTCGTCCGCGAGATCGATGCGCTCGATGGCGTGATAGGCCGGATGGCGGACAAGGCCGGAATCCAGTACAGGATGCTGAACCGCTCCAAAGGTCCTGCCGTCTGGGGCCCGCGCTCCCAGATCGACCGCAAGCTGTACCGCAAAGCGATGCAGGCCGAGCTCGCCGCCTATCCGAACCTCACCCTGATCGAGGACGGCGCCAGAGACCTGGACCTGGAAGACGGGTCGGTCCGCGGTGTTACCGGCCTGACCGGCCAAGCCTACCGGGCAGACCGAGTCGTCATCACGACCGGCACGTTCCTGAAGGGTGTCATCCATATCGGCGCGAAGCGCATCCCAGCAGGCCGCATTGGCGAGGCGCCGGCCATCGGCCTGTCGGACCGGTTCTACAGTCTCGGCCTCCCGATGGGCCGT
Source organism: uncultured Hyphomonas sp. (assembly GCA_964409375.1). Taxonomy (GTDB): domain Bacteria; phylum Pseudomonadota; class Alphaproteobacteria; order Caulobacterales; family Hyphomonadaceae; genus Hyphomonas. Next base: position 21,261 of record CAYPDA010000038.1, on the reverse strand, counting down.
CTCAAGACCGGCACCCCGGCCCGTCTCGATGGCCGTACCATCCATTGGGACCGGCTCGAGATGCAGCCCGCGGATGAGACCCCGGTCCCTTTCTCCTTTCTCAATTCGGAGATCACCGTCCCGCAGGTTCAGTGCGGCATCACCTGGACCACACCGGAAACGCACGCGATCATCGCCGACCATATGGGCGAGTCGGCGGTCTACTCCGGCGCCATCGCCGGACGCGGTCCGCGCTACTGCCCCTCGATCGAAGACAAGGTCCACCGCTTCGGCGACCGCGACCGGCATCAGGTGTTCCTGGAGCCGGAAGGCCTCGACGACCATACGGTCTATCCGAACGGCATCTCGACCGCACTCCCCGAAGACGTCCAGGCGAAGTTCATCCACACCATTCCCGGCCTCGAGGATGTCACCATCCTTCAGCCCGCCTATGCGATCGAATATGACTATGTCGATCCGCGCGCTCTGAGCCCCGCGCTCGAGGTCAAGATCCTGCCGGGCCTTTATCTAGCAGGGCAGATCAATGGCACGACTGGCTATGAAGAGGCCGCCGCGCAAGGCCTTATGGCGGGTCTCAACGCCGCGCGCGCCGCTACCGGGAAAGACCCGGTCCTGTTCGACCGGGCCGAGGCGTATATTGGCGTCCTGATTGACGATCTCGTCACACGCGGCGTGACTGAGCCCTATCGGATGTTCACCTCGCGCGCCGAGTACCGGCTCCTGCTGCGCGCAGACAATGCCGACCAACGGCTGACCCAAAGAGGCATCGAGGCCGGCATCGTAGGTGAAACCCGCGCGGCAATGTTTCACGTGAAACATCGGGCTCTGGAATCGGCCCGGACTCGCCTCCAGATCCTCAATCTCACGCCCGCCGTTGCCGCCCGCGCTGGCTGGGCGGTGAATCAGGATGGCAAGGTCCGCACCGCCTGGGAATATCTCGCCTATAAGGAAATCGGCTTCGAACAACTCGGCGCCGTTTGGCCTGACCTCTCGGACGTTCCGGACGCCATCGCCGAGCAACTCATCATCGAAGCGCTCTATGCCGCCTATCTCGATCGCCAGGCCGACGACGTAGCAGCCCTACGCCGTGACGAGGCGCTAGGGCTTCCTGCGGATATCGATTATGACCAGATCGGCGGCCTCTCCAGCGAAGTTCGTCAGAAACTCAAATCGGTCAGACCGGGCACGCTTGGGCAGGCGTCCCGGATCGAGGGTGTCACACCCGGCGCGCTGACTGCGCTACTCGGCCATGTCCGGCGCCTCAAGAAGGCGGGCTGATCAGTGAGTGCCAGTTCCGACCGCGCGGCGTTTCTCGCCGCTCACGATGTTTCACGTGAAACATTGGAGCGCCTTGACCGGATCATTCAGGTCCTCGATGACTGGCGCCAGCGCAGCAATCTGATTGGCCCCAAGGAGTGGCCGCAGATCTGGACGCGCCATGTCGGCGACTCCTGGCAGCTCCTCGATCATCTCCCCGAATCTGCCCGCGTGGTCGATCTCGGCTCCGGCGCCGGTTTCCCTGGGTTGGTCATGGCCGCCGCCCAGCCTAATGGCCATGTGACGATGATCGAGAGCGTCGGAAAGAAATGCGCCTTCCTCCGCGCGGCCATAGAGGCAGCCGGGCTCCCTGCCAGCGTCCATCAGGGCCGGGTCGAGGCCGCGCCCGTGATAAAGGCCGATTTCGTCACGGCCCGTGCTTTCGCGCCTATGCCGGCGCTCCTCGATTATGCTGCGCCCTGGCTCACAAACGGTGCAACAGGCTTGTTCCCGAAGGGCGAACGCTGGAAAGAAGAATTGACTGCAGGCCTGCAAAGGTGGAATTTCGCTCATGAAGCGATTCCAAGTCGCAGTGGTGGGTCAGGCGTCATCTTGATTGTGAGGGAGGTCGCAAGTCGTCATGACTAGACCCAGAATATTCGCCGTGGTGAATCAGAAAGGCGGGGTCGGTAAGACTACGACCTCCATCAATCTGGGAACCGCGCTGGCGGCCGTGGGCCGCCGCGTCCTGATCATCGATTTCGATGCCCAGGGAAATGCCTCGACGGGCCTCGGTATTTCCCGGGCAGACCGGCTGTTGACCTCGTATGACCTCGTGGTCGATCGGGTCCCACTTGAGGAAGCGGTCCTGTCGACCATCGTGCCCCGCCTCGACATCGTCCCCGGCGACGAAAACCTCTCCGGCGTCGAGACCGAACTCGCCTCGGATGCCCGCCGGTCCTACCGGCTGCGCGAGGCGATCCACTCCTATATCGACCGGACCGAGCATGGTGGCCTTGTCAGATATGATTATATCCTGATTGATTGCCCGCCGTCTCTATCTGCGCTCACGATGAATGCCATGACCGCGTCGGACGCGCTACTCGTGCCGCTTCAGTGCGAGTTCCTCGCGCTCGAAGGCCTCAGCCAGCTTCTTCGCACGGTCGAGGTCGTCCGCGCCGGCCTCAACCCTACCCTCGAAATCCAGGGCGTCGTCCTCACCATGTATGACCGGCGCAACAGCTTGTCGGACCAGGTCGCCAATGAAGTCCGCGCCTTTTTTGGCTCCAAGGTCTATAACACGGTCATTCCGCGCAATGTCCGCCTGTCCGAGGCGCCGTCCTTCGGCAAGCCGGCGCTCCTGTATGATTATCGCTGCCCGGGCAGCGAGGCCTATATTCGTCTCGCCTCCGAAGTGCTGCAGCGGGAAAGGGCGCGTGCGGCATGACTGACCAGAGCGATGATGGACGCAGCCGCTCCCGGCTTGGGCGAGGCCTTTCGGCGCTGATCGGCGAAGTTGAGGCAATGCGCCCGGCCGCGCCGCCAATTCCGTCTGGCGAAGCCAGAGCCGACCCTGCGTCTACGCCCGCAATCCGCACGGACGAGATCGCGCTCGACCTGATCCGCCGGAACCCGGCCCAGCCCCGGCGCACCTTCAGCGAAGAGAGCCTCAAGGAACTGGCCGAATCGCTGAAAGCCAAGGGTGTGCTCCAGGCGATCCTCGTCAGGCCCGATCCGAAGGATGCGGGGAAGTACCAGATCATCGCCGGCGAGCGCCGCTGGCGGGCTGCCCGCATGGCCGGCCTCACGGCCATCCCAGCGATCGTCCGCAACGTTGACGAACTCGAACTCCTTGAGATCGGCATTATCGAAAACGTCCAGCGCGCTGACCTGAATTCGATCGAAGAGGCGGAGGCCTATGACGCGCTGATGAAGCGCTTCGGCCGGACGCAGGAAAGCCTCGCCTCCACCGTCGGCAAGAGCCGCGCCCATATCGCCAACACGCTCCGCCTTCTGCAGCTGCCGGAAGGCGCGCGCATCCACATCCGCGAAGGCCGGATCAGCGCCGGCCATGCCCGCGCCGCGCTGGGCGCAGCAGACCCGGAAGCCCTGATCGCTCTAGCAGTCGAGAAGGGGCTGAGCGTCCGCGAAGTCGAAGCCAAGGCGCGCGGGTCTCGCGACCATGCGCCATCCTCCTCCAAGACGACCACCAGCGAGCCGCCGGTTAAGGCCATAGATACGGAAGCGCTGGAAACCGAAATCAGCCGCAATCTGGGCCTCACGGTCGATATTCGCCACGGGGCGAATGGCGGCGAGATCCGGATCCGCTACCGCGATCTCGAACAACTCGATGAAGTCTGCCGGCGCATGACCGCCAAGCGGCGTACGCCAGACTGACCTGTGCAGCTTTGGGCAGGGGTCAACCCGCCGCGGCCGAAGCCCTTGCCAGATCGTTAATCAGTATACGGACCGCTGGGTCTCCGATGGCGGACGATAGCTTCGCCTGGCGCTCCGCGTCATAGATCCGCTCCATCACCCGCATCAGCCGCCGCACCGGCCAGCGCCCGAGCCGCGCCCGGAAGGCGGGCCACTCCGATTGCCAGACCGGCGGGCGCAGGCTCCGGCCCGGATTGCCATCCCCGCCCGCCATCTTCTCGTGCGCGCTCAGCATGCGGAGCACTTCCATCTGTAGCGAGCGCAGCACGGTGATCGCGCCGGTGCCGTTCGCAGCCAGCTTGTCGAGCGCAATATGCGCCGCCGCTGCATCACCCTCGAGCGCAGTCTGGATCGCGGCCGAAACCGCGAGGGTCACGTCCGTCGCCGTCAGCGCACGAATGTCATCCAGGGTCAGAGGCCGGTCGAGGCCGCGCGCATAGAGGGCAAGCTTCTCGATCTCGGCATTGGCGATGGCGCGGTGGCCGGGCAGATCGCCGGTGAATGCGGCGAGCGCCGGCGAGTCAATCACCGCGCCCTCGGCAAGCAGCGCAGACTTCACCCGCTCCGCCACATCCGCGCTCTCCTCGGCAAACAGTTGAAGACACGCTGTGGAGGATGCGCCCTCCGCCGCCGCACGCAGCTTGGATTTGGCGGGCAGGGCCCCGGCCTCGATGATGAGCTTGGCTGCAAAATGTCCGGGCCGCGTGTCGCCCGCCTCGATCACTTCGGTGATCAGGCTCGCCAGCTTTTCACCGCTCGTGCGCAGGCGGATCGCGCGCGCATCGCCCAGAAGCGACACCGCCTCCAGCGCATCAAACAGCAGCGCCGGTTCCTTGCGGACCGCGTCGTCATCGAGCGATGTGACGTCCAGCCTCGCCTTGCCGCCCCAGGCGGCGATCAGCGCCAGAGCCATGTCGCTCACCAGGCCCTCATCTTCGCCGAATACGAGCGCCGCCCAGATCTCCGGCTCAGGTCGCCGGGCGAATCGTTCTGCCGCGCGTCCCTTGATCAGCATCAGGAGGCCGCGAGTTGCAGGCGGATGTCATCGGCAATCTGCTTGGCCAGCAGCCGCATCGCCCGGTCTGAGGCGCTGGTCTGCGCGGTGATATCGCCAAAGGGCGAGTCCGGAACGAGGAAACTTGTCTCGACTTCCGTCCGCCCGCGCAGTCGTGTCGTCTCGCCGTCGAGCCGGTAATTGCCGCGCGCCAGAACGTTCGACCGCGAGGCGGCGCCGTCCGGCTGCAGGCGCAGGCGGGAGAGATTGCTATCGAGATTGACCGTCAGCGTGAGGGACTCCTCAACGCCCGGAACACCGGCCGCCAGTTCCTGGAGTAGCGCCCGGCGGAGCATGTGTCCTTCACGGCCCGAAATGGGCGCGACTTCGATCTTGCCCGCGCTGGCATAAGCGCCGCCCGAGGGCGCATAGACCGGCTGAAAGCCGCAGGTGGCAACGAGGGCAAGGGCGAGGAGAGCCAGGAGCTGCTTCATACCGCGACGATATTCACGATCCGTCCGGGCACGACAATCGTTTTCTTCACGGTCTTCCCGTCCAGGAAGGCCGCCACATCCGGCAGTGCCAGTGCCGCGGCTTCCACGGCGTCGTTGGCGGTGTCTTTCGCCAACGTGATTTCCGCCCGGCGCCTGCCGTTCACCTGAACCGCGAGCGTCACGCTGTCTTCCGCCAGCAGTGCCGGATCGCTAACCGGCCAAGCCGCCTCGGAGACGAGCCCCGACTGGCCCAGCCGCTCCCAGCAGCTTTCGCCCAGATGCGGCATGAACGGTGTCAGGCATATGGCAAGCATCAACGCCCCCTCCGCCCGTGCGCCGAGCGTTGTAGCATCACTCTCGGATTTCTTGAGCGCGTTCACCCATTCATGGATTGACGCAATCGCGGAGTTGAACCGGAACTCGTCGATCGCCCGGTCCACCGCGCGCGCTGCCTTGTGCGAGACGCGGCGCAGCGCGGTTGAGGCGTCATCCGTTCCGGCGGCGGGCAGGGCGCCTTCGGGCAGCGCATCAACCAGCGACCAGATCCGCTGCGCAAACCGCGCCGCGCCCTCAACCCCGGCCTGTGTCCATTCGACATCCCGCTCCGGCGGCGAATCCGACAGGACGAACCAGCGCGAGACATCCGCGCCATAGGTCGCGACGATGGCGTCCGGATCGACCGTGTTCTTCTTCGACTTCGACATCTTCTCGATCGGGCCGATCTCGACATGCGTGCCGGTCGCCGCCTCGACGACATGGTAGCCGCGCCGCTCGACAGCGGTCGGCTCGACCCAGCGGCCATCTTCCGTGCGGTAAGTCTCGTGCGTCACCATGCCTTGCGTGAACACGCCGGCGAATGGTTCGCCCGAGGGCAGGTCCAGTTCGCCGCAATCACGCATCGCCCGCGCAAAGAAGCGTGCATACAGAAGGTGGAGTACAGCATGCTCCACGCCGCCAATATATTGATCGACGGGAAGCCAATAGGCCCGCTCGGCCGGATCAGCGGGGCTCGCAAACCGCGCATAATACCAGGAGCTGTCCACAAACGTGTCCAGCGTATCGGTCTCGCGCCGGGCCGGCTTACCGCAAGTGGGGCAGGCCACGTGCTTCCAGCTTGGATGCCGCTCCAGCGGATTGCCCGGCACATCAAAAGTCACGTCTTCGGGCAGGCGCACCGGCAGATCCGGCGATGGCACGGGTACGATTCCGCATGCGTCGCAATGCACCACCGGGATGGGACAGCCCCAATAGCGCTGGCGCGAGACGCCCCAGTCACGCAGGCGGTAGTTGATTGTGCCGCGCCCCGCCCCAGCCGCCTCGATCCGCGAAATCGCCTCGCGTTTCGCGTCCTCAATCGACAGCCCGTCGAGGAATCCGGACTTATATGTATGTCCGGGTCCGGTATAGGCCTCATCGCCGATCTCGAACGTCTCAGCATCGGCGCCCGGTGGCAGCACGACCGGGAAGACATCGAGTCCGAACTTGCGCGCAAAGTCGAGGTCGCGCTGGTCATGTGCCGGGCAGCCGAAAATCGCGCCCGTGCCATAGCCCATCAGAACGAAATTCGCCGTCCAGACCGGCAGGGTCCGGCCCGGCTCAAACGGATGCGCGACGCGCAGGCCGGTATCGAAGCCCAGCTTCTCGGCCTTCTCGATCGCCTCTTCCGTGGTGCCGATCTGGGCGCAGTCTTTCCGGAACTGTTCAAGGGCAGGGGAGGCCTCGGCCAGCCGCACCGTGAGCGGATGATCCGGCGAGAGCGCAATGAAGCTCGCCCCGAACAGCGTATCGGGCCGCGTCGTGAACACGCTGATACCGTCCTCGAAGCCGGCCGGCGGCGCGCCGTCAAAGGCGAAGCGCATTTCGAGCCCCTCGGAGCGCCCGATCCAGTTGGCCTGCATGATGCGGACTTTTTCCGGCCAGCGCACCAGGCCGGGCACTGCGTCCACAAGGTCGTCCGCATACGCCGTGATCCGGAAGAACCACTGGGTCAGCTCGCGCTGCTCAACCTGCGCGCCGGAGCGCCAGCCCCGCCCGTCGATCACCTGTTCGTTGGCGAGCACCGTATTGTCGACCGGATCCCAGTTCACCTTGGAAGCCTTGCGGTAGACGAGGCCCTTCTCCAGCATCTTCAGGAACAGCGCCTGTTGCGCGCCGTAATATTCCGGGTCGCAGGTCGCAAACTCCCGGCTCCAGTCGAGCGACAGGCCGAGCTTCTGGAACTGCGCCTTCATCGCTGCGATGTTCGCATACGTCCATTCGCCGGGATGCACCTTCCGCTCCATCGCGGCATTCTCCGCCGGCATGCCGAACGCGTCCCAACCCATCGGGTGGAGCACATTATATCCCTTGGCGCGTTTGTGCCGGGCGACGACGTCGCCCATCGCATAGTTGCGCACATGACCCATGTGCAGACGGCCGGAGGGATAGGGAAACATCTCCAGCACGAAAGCCTTCGGCGCGCCGGGCGCTTCAGCCGGCGTGCGGGTGCGGAAGGTTTCGGCGCGTTCCCAGGCTTCACGCCAGCGGGGCTCCGCGCTCTGCGGATCATAACGTGTGGCCATCTTCGGCAGTCTCGGAGGCTAAGTCAGTCGGTGGGGTGTGCCGCTATTTTGCGGCAACAGAGTCTAGCGTGCCTGAGAGGACCGGAGAAGCCGGGCGCGCTCGAGGATCCGGTTTTCAAGCTGCATTGCGGTTTCAGGATCCGCCGCGGCATCGACCCATTGGCCGTCCTCGTTGACCTGCCGGTACACGGTCACCTTGATGCCGTCGGCGCGCAGGCGGGAATCGAGGATGAACACGGTCGCCTTGACCCGCTCGTCCGGCGCTTCAGGGAAGGTGCGCCAGTCATAATTGATCACGCCGGCGAGGGTGTCAGTGTTCTGGATCGGCATGGCCTGCATCGTATCCAGCGTCGCACGCCAGAGGAACGGGTTCGCACCTCCGGCAGATTGGGCCGCAAGGGCCTGGTCGGTGCGCGCGGTGCCCGACTGGCAACCGGCGGCGATCAGCATGCCGGCAAAGGCGGCGGCGAGGGTCGGCTTGATCATATGCATGTTCCGCGTGCAATAGGGTTAGGTGGCGTGTGTATAACAAGGGGGTTCCCGCATCGCCAGTATCGTTCTGCGCAAGGGAACCATCAGACGAAAGACAGCTGCCGATGCCACGTTCCGTCCTCATGCTGATTGCGCTCGGCGCGTTCGCCCCCGTCGCGGGTGCCCAGGATATCTGGGATGACCCCGGCGGGGTGGAAGCTGACTGGGACTTGGAGGCCGGGGTTGTGGCTGCCCCCTCCGCCGATGAGGCTGTGCTGTATGTTCTGCGGAGCGGTCTGCAGGTGAATTATGTTCTCGACAATGGGGTCGAAATCGGCGCCCGCGGGGGGCTGGAACTGATCGGCGATCATCCCTCCCGGCCTGATTTCAGCGGCATATTCCCCCCGTCTGGCCCGGCCGGCACCCAGCCGCCCGGCGCTTTCAGCCGCGTCGCTCGCGGGCAGGGGGGCGACGTCTCCTCGCCCCGGCTCAATCTTGACAGCGCCTATATCTATGCAGACGGCGGCTATGGCGAGCTGCGTCTCGGCGCCGATGACGGGGTCGCTACGCGGTTCTTCGAGGGCGGCCCGGCGCTGTTTGCCCATGCCGGCCTCGTCAATCCGGTGCTTGACCCCACGGGTCGGCTGATTGGGCGCACCGAGCCGGACCTGACAGGCTCCGCCGCCAAACTCAGCTATGCCAGCCCCCGGATCCTCGGCCTCCGGGCCGGCGCCAGCTTCACGCCCAAGGCCGAACTGGAAGGCTTCGACGGCGATCTGGCAGATTTCTTGGACGGCGGTACTGCGCCCGGGCTTTCCGACGCACTTGAGATCACCCTGAACGTCTCGCGCCGCCTGCCCCAGAGCGGGGCGCGCCTGCGCGGTGCGCTCGGCTGGAGCCGCGCCGAGGTGAAATATCCCGTCGAGCCCGGAGTCTATAATAAGGTCGAAACCTCGTCGGCAGGCGGCTCGGCCGAATTTGGCAGCATCACCCTCGGCGGCAGCTGGCTCTCCAGCAATAACGGCGCCGCGACCGGGAATCGGGATTATATGGTCTGGTCCGCCGGTGCTTCGAAAACCTTGGGAGCGTTCAGCCTGATCGCCGAATACATTGAGGCGGAAGACGATTTTGCCGCGTTGGAGTCCAGGGGCTGGCAAGCCGGCCTCGCCTGGACGCCGGAACCCGGGTGGCGCATGGCCGCTGGCTGGCGGGATGAAACCCTGACCACGCGCCCCCTGGGCCCCCACACCGCACCGAACCCGCGCGAAAGCCGTAGCGGCGTTGTGCTCGAAATTACACATGCTCGATAATTTCTCGCTTTATCAGAATGTTAATCTTCCATTAAACGCGCTGGGCCACTATCCTTGAGTGGGAGTTGATATGCGCACGAATATTATTCTTTGTTTTGCCTTTGCGGCCGCGACCTTCGTGATGTCCGCGGCCGCGCAAGAGCGTGCCGGGGCAGACGCAATTCGTGTCGACATTCCCACCCGCTCGGAGACGACTGAGGCGCGCACCGAATGGTATCGCCAGTTCTCGGAAGGCCGTGCGCCGGAATCCCGGCTCGAATGGCAGTCTGAGCCCAGCCAGGATTTCTCTGTCCAGATCGGTCAGAATTCCCGCTGGCAGCTGAACCTCGACAAGGTTACCCGCCTCGGCGAATCGCCGCTGCCGCGTGAGGAAGTTCAGGCTGGCGCTACTTTCCGCATCACCCCGCGTATCTCCGTCGGCGGTGAAGTCCGCATCGGCTCGGACGAGCTGGACGCCTCCCGTCGCTGGGAAAGTCAGGATGTCGAAGCCGGCATTCGCTTGAAGTCCGCCTTCAAATTCTAAGGCCGGCCTCGCCGAAACACTTCCATCCCCCGACCGCCGCAAGACCTGCGAAGCCGCTGATACGGCAGGCATTGTCAGGGTTAACCCCGCCCAGCCCGTAGATTGGCAGTCCCGTCAGACCCCGCAGCCGCCTCAGCCGCAATGGCCCGACCGGCCGGCCAGCGCTGTGGCTTGCGCTTGAAAACACCGCCGAGATCAGAGCCGCATCCACCGGCAATCCGGCCAGGCGCGCCAGCTCCCGCGGCCCGTGCGCGCTGGCCGTTTGAAGCCGGAATTGCCCCTCCGAGCGCCGCGCCCGATCCGCTAGGCTGTTCGGCCAGTGGACCCCGTCAGCCCCCACGTCGCGTGCAAGCTCTGGGTCTGCCCCGATCAGCAGCACCAGCCCCTGCCTGCGGCATAAATCCGCCAGATCCAGCGCGATCTCGTACCGCTCCGCCGCCTCGAAATGCCGGTAGATCACCCCCCAGCCATGGGGCAGCCCCGCCACAACACGCTCCGGTTCCGGAGTCCGGTCGGGGTCCGTCAGGAAGAACGCCGGCGGCAGTTTGGGCGGCAGGTGCCCCGCCGCGGTACGTGCGGCACGGATGGCCTTGCGCCGCGCGCTGCTTTGGGCTTTTTCGGTCATTGTCATGACTCATAGCCTGAAAGACGCCATTGCCAATAGCCGCGAGACGGTGCTCACCGCCCTCGCGGATGCACACCAGCCCCCGCCGGAGCTGATTGCCGTCTCCAAATCGCAACCCGACCCGGCCATCGAGGCCATGCTGGCAACCGGCCACCGCGTTTTCGGCGAAAACCGGGTGCAGGAAGCACAGCAGCACTGGTCCGCCCGGCGCGAGACGATGCCGGACCTCGTCCTGCATCTCATCGGCCCACTCCAGTCGAACAAATCGGAGGATGCGGTCGCGCTGTTCGATGTCATCCACACGTTAGACCGGGAAAAACTCGCCGGAACCCTCGCCGCCGCGATGGAAAAGCTCGGCCGCCGGCCGCGCCTTCTGATCCAGGTGAACACAGGGGAGGAGCCGCAAAAGGCCGGCGTCGCACCGAAAGGCGTCGGCACCCTGCTGCGTCATGCGCGCGAAGCCTGCGGGCTCGATATCGCCGGGCTCATGTGCATCCCGCCCGCCGATGAACCCGCCGGGCCACACTTTGCGCTGCTGGCCAAGATCGGGCGGGATTACGGGCTTGGCTGGCTGTCGATGGGGATGAGCGGGGATTACACCCTCGCCGCCCGCTACGGCGCCACGCATGTCCGGGTTGGCTCCGCCCTGTTCGGCGAGCGGGCCTAACCCGGCGCGCGGATCTTGATCCGGCTCGCCCCGGTCAGCTGTTTCAGCACGGCGCGCAGGTCCGCTTCCGCCAGCGCCACACAGCCCTCGGTCGGCTCGTAGCCCTCCCGCGAGATGTGCATGAAGATGGCGCTGCCCCGGCCGGCTTCTGGCGGATCGTCGTTATATCCCATCTCGACAATCAGGTCGTACACGCCGTCCTCGCGCCAGAGCCGCTCATGGCTGGCGGGGAAGGGCACGGGTACCCAGCGATTGTACTTGTTATGGCCCGGCGCATCGCACCAGCCATCGTCGGGGCGGATCGCGATCACGGGCAGGCCGGTGTCCGGCGGCGGTCCCCGGTCCGGCCGGTACCAAACCCGGCGCACCGGCCAGGCGCCGATCGGCGAGGCGCCATCGCCTTCGCGCTTGGCCTCCGCCGCCACCACACCACCCTTGCCGAGCGCGCAGCGGAAGGAGACGCTGCCGCCCTCGAATTGCCCACCGGCGCTGGCCGTGAAGTCGCGTATCAGGTCAGCCTCCCGAGGATGTCATTGGATTAGCGGCCGCGTCTCGCTTATCACGCTGCCATTAATATATAAGTCTCACGTTGCTCTGCCACCATGAGGTGCACGATATGACCGGGCGGAAATTCATCCTCATCGTCGATGACGAGGCAGACCTGCGCGACAGCCTCGCCGAACAGTTCGAGTTAAGCGAGGGCGTCAATGTCTTCACTGCCGCAAACGGGGATGAGGCGCTCACCCTTGTTACCACGGAGCGCGTGGACCTGATCATCCTCGATGTCGACATGCCGGGCATGAATGGCCGGGAGGTCGCGCGGCTCATGCGCGAGGGCGGCATCCGGGTGCCGATCATCATGCTGACCGGCCGCACCGCCGAGGCCGATACCGTCGCCGGTCTCGAAGCTGGGGCGAACGATTATGTCGCGAAGCCATTCAGCTTTTCGGTGCTGCTGGCCCGGGTGCGCGCACATCTGAGGGCCTTCGAGCAGACCGAAGACGCGACCTTCGAGATCGGCCCATACGAATTCCGCCCCTCGACAAAACTCCTGCGCACCCGGGAAGGCCGCCGCATACGGCTGACTGAGAAAGAAACTGAGATCCTGAAATATCTCTACCGCGCCGGGGGCAAATCGGTCGCGCGCGAGACCCTCCTGTCAGAGGTCTGGGGCTATAATGCCGCCGTCACGACGCACACGCTCGAGACCCACATTTACCGCCTCCGCCAGAAGGTCGAGCCGGACCCGTCGAATGCGCAGCTCTTGCTGACGGACACGGGTGGTTACCGGCTCAGGGCGTGACCGACACACTCACCGGCGCATGATCGGACGGCTTCCAGCCGCTGCGCCACCCGATATGGATGCGGTAGCTGCCCACGTCCACATCTTCCAGGGCAGCATTGCTGGCCCAGATGTGATCGAGCCGGCGGCCGCGGTTTGAGGCCGCCCAGTCCGTCGCGCGGTAGCTCCACCAAGTATAAAGTTTCTGGTCCCCCGTTACCGCGAGCCGTGCGAGATCATGGAAGCCGGCGGCTTGGCGTGACGCTTCCAGCCGTTCGGTTTCGCCGGGGGTGTGCGAGACGATGCCGAGCAGCTGTTTGTGCGACCAGACATCATTCTCGTGCGGTGCGACATTGAGATCGCCGACGAGGATCCGCTTACCCTTCTTCGACAGGTTTTTGTAACAGGGCCCGAGCCGCTCGAGGAAATCGAGCTTGTGGGCAAATTTTTCGTTCACGGCCGGGTCCGGCACATCGCCGCCGGCTGGCAGGTAGATGTTGTGGATCTCGAGCCCCGAGGGCAGCCGCGCGGCGATGACCCGCGCATGGTTTTCCCGGCAGAGGTCCGGCGGGTCGATCCGCTCCAAAGGCAGGCGCGAGGCGATTGCGACGCCGGCATGGCCGCCGCGCTGGCCCCGGATCACGAGATGCTGCAAGCCCATCTCCCGGAACGCCTTCACCGGAAATTCGGCGTCCTGGCATTTCGTCTCCTGCAGGCAGACGACATCCGGCGCTTCCGCCTTGACGAACGCCTCGACATTCGGCGCGCGCAGCCGCACCGAATTGATATTCCAGGTAGTGATCTTGAGGGAGGAGGCCATGCCTCTCGCTATTCAGCTTGCCCCAAAACGTCAACGCGCCCGAACGCGGGGAGTTCGGGCGCGCCTGACGCATGTAGCGGCGTCTACACTTCGGGTGGGGTTCACCCGGTTCTTCAGACAGAGGGGTTCACAGCGGGGGGTCAGTGCTGCGCGAGATTTCCTGTCCGTCGATAGTGATATTTATGTCACGCCATTGCGATTTCTGCAAGTTAACTCTGCGTAACGGCTTTTGGCCCTCAGCGATTGTCGAAATCGCGCAGGATGAACAGGCGCGGATTGAGGCGGATGCCGGTTTCGACATCGCTAAGCATCACGGACGTGTTGCCGCCGCTGCCATCGGTCGTGCGCCAGCCGATCAAGGATTTGTCGCCGCTGGCGAGCACCAGGGTCAGCGTCCCGTCCATTTCGTCACTGCGATCACGCAGGGTGATGTTCAGCTGGCCGCCATTGTCGCGCACATCCAGCACTTCGGCCTGCTGCTGGAGATCCAGCCGGTCGGAGAGGAGCAGGGACAAGGGCGTAGACGCCAGCGGCACCCGGTCGGTCGTCTCCAGGTCGCTGTCCTGCAGGGCGACGGTCGTCCCGTCACTCACTAGAAGGAGCGGCACCGGCTCATCATAGTCGAACCGCACACGGCCGGGGCGAGAGATCGCGAACTGACCGGTCGAGAAGGACCCGTCCGGCGAATACTGCTCGAACTTGCCTCGTGCCGTGCGGACGGCTGCCAGCGCGCTGGCGGAGTCTGCAAGCACGCGGCTCCGCTCGGAGGCGGTCAGCTGGGCGGTGGCGGCCGGGGCGGTGATCGCCGGGCTCGTCAAGCTCTGCTTCAGCGCGGGCATCAGGGGCGCGCCGGCCATCAGGGCGGCGGCCGCAGCTATCGGGGCAATCAAATGCATCATGTCGGTTGGCCTCCTTATGACCAGACGAGCAACGGGGTACACCTAATCGGCTGAACTGGGCCTAAACAGGGCGCATAGCAGATTTTCATGTAGGCGCTGCGCTGAACGCGCCCATCGGCTTGCACTGACGGGCCTGTCGCCCCATCTTGCGGGCCAAAGCACAGGGACAAATTCATGGCCACCGCCGGACTGCAGCACACCAAGGACAGCACTGATCAGGACTTCATGGCGGATGTCGTAGAAGCCTCGATGACCCAGCCGGTGATCGTCGATTTCTGGGCGCCCTGGTGCGGCCCTTGCCGCACGCTCGGCCCGATTATCGAAAAGGTCGTCGAGAGCAAAAAGGGCCAGGTCAAGCTGGTCAAGATCAACACCGAGGAGCATCCGGCTTATGCCGGCCAGCTCAATGTGCGCTCGATCCCCGCCGTCTTTGCCTTCGACAAGGGCCGCCCGGTGGACGGGTTCCTCGGCGCGCTGCCGGAAAGCCAGGTCCGGGCGTTTATCGACAAGCTGCTCACCGGCACGGATGACGCGCAGGTCATTGCAGATGCGCTGGCCCAGGCCGAAGCCGCCAGCCAACAGGGCGACGTCACCCTCGCGGCAGAGATCTATGCCGCGGTGGTCCAGGAAGATCCGGAGAATGTCACCGCGATCGCCGGCCTCGCCCGCTGCTATCTCGCCAATGGTGACAGGGAACGCGCAGAGGCAGCGCTCGCCATGGTGCCTGAAGACAAGAAAAACGACTCCGCCATCATGGGCGTGCGCACCGCCATCGAAATGATGGCCGACGCCCCCCCGCCGAGCGCACTGGATGAAGCGCTCGCCGCAGTCACTGCCGCGCCCGACGATCACACCAAGCGCTTCGACCTCGCCGAGCAGTATGCCGCCGCCGGCCGTTACGGTCCGGCCGCCGATCACCTGCTGATCATCCTGTCGGCCAAGCTCGACTGGGACGGCGGCAAGGCGAAGGAAAAACTGTTGCAGGTGTTTGAGGCCGCCGGTCCCGCCGACCCCGTCACCCTCGAAGGCCGCCGCCGGCTGGCCTCGCTAATGTTTACCTGACATTATTGCAATCCCCCGGCGCCGGGGCAGGGAAGGAGAGATCATGGCGCAGTACCGGAAAATATCGGACCTGCCTGCGAGCCTCCCCGTGTTCCCGCTACCCGGCGCGCTGGTGTTTCCACGCTGGCAGCTACCGCTGAACATCTTCGAGCCGCGCTATCTCAACATGATTGATGATGCAATGGCGGGCCACCGGCTGATAGGCATGATCCAGCCCATCGGTGGGCCGCGCCATGCGCCGGAGATTGCAGATGTCGGCTGCGCCGCGCGCATCACCAGCTATGCCGAAACCCCGGATGGCCGCTACCTCATCACCCTCACGGGTATCTGCCGCTTCCGCGTCGAACGCGAACTCGACGTTACCACGCCCTATCGCCAGATCGAACCGGACTGGTCGGACTATGCGGTCGATCTCGTCCCACCGCCGGACGGCAGCGAGACGCTAAAGCTCAGCCTGATCCGCGCCTTCCGCGACTATGCGGCCCAGAACAGTCTGGATGCGGACTGGTCGGCGATGGAGGACGCCGAGCTAGAGACGATCGTGAATGCGCTCTCCTGCGGCTGCCCGTTCAGCCTGGCGGAGAAACAGGCGCTGCTGGAAGCGCGTGATCTTGCAACGCGGGCCGATGCGCTGACGACGCTGCTAGAATTCGGGGCGGCGCCGGGCGGCACCGGCCCCGTCCAGTAAGGAACACCCCGCCATGAGCGACCCCGCCGATGAGTCTGCCGAGCCGTTGTTTGCGCCTTCGGGTGTGGACCCGCGCCTCCTCGAAATCCTGATCTGCCCACTGACGCGCCAGCCTCTGGTATACGACAGGGCACGGAACGAACTCGTCTCCAAGAATGCACGGCTGGCTTACCGGATCCGCGGTGGCATCCCTGTCATGCTGCCGGAAGAGGCGCGCGATCTCGATCTCGCCGATCAGGGCGGGGCAGGGGAGACGGAGGCATGACCGCGCCCGCCTGGCCGGTCCGGCTCACTTTTCGTGCAAGTGCGAGCGAGCTGTTCGCAGAATTCGATGATGGCATGTCCGGCTCTGTGGATTACCGCACCCTCCGCCTCGCAAGTCCGTCTGCGGAAGTCCAGGGTCATGGCCAGGGGCCCAAGCCGCCACCGCCCTTCGTGCCAAAAGATATCCGTGTACTGAAAGCAGATCCGGTGGGACGGTATGCCCTGCGGCTATTCTTTTCCGATGGCCATTCCAGCGGCCTCTATACCTGGAATATCCTCCGGGCACTGACGGTAAGGGATTAGCGCATCAGGCTGGGCAGGTGGTCATGGTCGGCGCTGGCCTGCCGGGCTAGAGCACGGCGCAACGGCGCAATGCGGTTTGCCGCAGTGAGGGCGAAGCCGCGCAGGGGTTTGAGCACGACATTGTCGTTCGAGAAGGTCCGGTCGAGCGCGTCCATGAACAGGGCGGTCGCCGCCGAATCGAAGCGCCGCCATTCGCGGTAACGCGCCAGCACCGTCTCGCTGCCGGGATCGAGCCCGGTCTCGCGCGCCTGGCAGATGACGTCGAACAGCGCCCCGGCATCCTTGAAGCCAAGGTTCAGGCCCTGACCGGCCAGCGGGTTGATACGCCGGGCGGCATCCCCGAGCAGGGCGACGCGTGGCCCGATCATGTCGAGGGCGATCTTCATCACCAGCGGATAGGCGATGGGCGGCCCGTCCAGCGTCATCGGCCCGGCGAATTCTGCGAACCGCGCATTCAGCTCCGCCTCAATCTGGTCGGGAGGGAGCGCCGCGAGCGTCTCCGCCGCGCCGGACTTCATATACCAGGCCAGATTGGCGCGGTTGCCGGGGAGGGGGAGGGTCGCGAACGGGCCCTCTGGCATGAAGCGCTGGCGGGCAATGCCGTCATGCGGCCAGGCAAGTTTCGTATCCGCCGCGAAGACGGATTTACCATAGCTGCGCCCTTCGGTGCGGATGCCGGCGGCCTGGCGCACGGCGGAATTGATGCCGTCGCAGGCGGCGATCAGGCCGCTTGCGAGGGTGGCTCCGTCTTCCAGCGTAATGAACGCGCCAGCGGCGCGGGTTTCGTAACTGTCAAACCGCGCCCCGCGCAGCCAGGTCAGCCCGCTCGTTTCGCCCGCCTGCCGGTCGAGCGCGGCCTGAAGGGCGGCGGCGGGAACGAGATGGCCGAGCGGTTCATCGTCCGGCGCGTCGAGGTCTTCGGTTGTGAAGGCGGCCGAGGGCGCGCCGAACCAGTGCCTGCCGCCATCGACGGCTTCTAGCCCGTTCAGCGGTTCGGTCAGGCCGGCGAGGTCAGCATGGATCCCGGCCTGGCCGAGGAGGCGCCAACTGCCGCGGACAACAGCGAAACTCCGAGTGTCGGCTACAGGTTCAGCGCTTTCGGGGCGAGTGTCGATAAGGATGACGCTGAACCCGGCGCGCGCTGCAAGGACTGCTAGCGCGGTGCCAACCGGACCAGCGCCGATAACCGCCAGATCGGCCTGATAATTCGGGGCGGATTTGGTTTCTTCCATGTGAAGGAGGTAGCCCTGCACCCTCCAAACGTCCAGCGCTGGCGTTGGTTTGGGCGATTGGCCGCAACCCTGCTCAACATTTGACCAGCGGAGCCTGTTTGGCGAAACCGCCCCAGCGTCGGATGCGACTTTTCCGGGCAGAGGCAATCATATCGCCGTGGGAGAGCGCGGGGGGTTCCGGGCTCTGCGCATTGTTGAGGCAAGAAGGAGGGGCCAATGGGCCAATTGACTGGACGATGGATCCGCGGGGCCATGCTCGCACCGCTGTCACTGCTCACCCTGGGGGTCGCGTATGCCCAGGAGAACGACGATATCGCTGAGCGCGTTGCGGCGCTCGAAGCGGCGGCAAGCGCCACATCCACCTATGTGGACAACAGCTACCTATTCCTGATTGGCGGCCTGATCGTGATGTTCATGGCGGCCGGCTTCTGCATGCTTGAGGCAGGCCTCGTGCGCGCCAGGAATGCGGCGATGCAGGTCACCAAGAACGTGTCGCTGTTCGCTGTCGCAGGCCTGATGTTCTGGGTCGTTGGCTATAACATGGCGTATCCCGGTGCATTTGCCTTTGATTTCATCGGTCTGACACCCGGTCCCTGGGAAGCGGGCGACACTTCGGTGATGTCGGTGGATGATGATGGCGGGCCGACTTATGCCCCGGCCTCCGACTGGTTCTTCCAGATGGTATTCGTGGCCACCTGTGCCTCGATCGTCTCCGGCACCGTGGCAGAGCGGGTCAAGCTCTTCCCGTTCCTGATCTTCACGGCCGTCCTGACGGCGCTAATCTACCCGGTCGTCGCAGGCATCACCTGGGGCGGCGGTTATCTCGGCAACGCCTGGGGCTTCTCCGACTTCGCCGGCTCGACCATCGTGCACTCCACCGGCGGCTGGGCCGCGCTGATGGGCGCGCTGATCATCGGGGCCCGGAAGGGGAAATACTTCGGCAAGCAGGTGAACCCGATGCCGGGCTCGAACATCCCGCTCGCCGCCCTCGGTACGTTCATCCTGTGGTTTGGCTGGTTCGGCTTCAACGGCGCCTCGGAACTCGCCGCCGGCACTGCCGAGAGCATCAACAACGTCTCTAAGATCTTCGCTAACACCAATATGGCGGCGGTCGGCGGTGTGCTCGGTGCCCTCATCCTCACGGCTGTGCTGTATAAAGGGAAGGTCGATGCGACGATGGTGTTCAATGGTGCCATCGGCGGACTTGTCTCGATCACGGCCGAGCCGCTTGCCCCGTCGATGGGCCTCTCGGTCCTGATCGGTGCCATCGGCGGCGTTCTGGTCGTCCTGTCCGTGCCACTGCTCGACAAGCTGAAGATCGATGACGTCGTCGGCGCCATCCCGGCTCACCTTGTCTGCGGCATCTGGGGTACGATCGCGGTCGTCCTGTCGAATGGTGATGCCAGCATCGTCGGACAGCTCGTCGGTATCGCGGTTGTGGCGGTCTGGGTGTGTGTCACCTCGGCGATCGTCTGGTACGCGCTCAAATTCACGATGGGCGTTCGTCCCAGCGATGAAATCGAAGAGAGCGGTCTCGACCGGGCAGAAATCGGCCTTGACGCCTATCCGGAATTTGCCAGCCGCTAATCGCGGCCGAATTCCACAGATCAAAGCCCTGGCGGACATTCCGCCGGGGCTTTTCTCTCTGCAGGCAGGGGAAAGGGCCCGGCGCGGCCTGATGCAGTTTCTGCGATTTTTCCGCCGTTCGTTTGCCGGGCGTTAAGCCTAAAGGGCGATGTTGTGGCTCCGCACCCAGTTGCCCCGGAGCGCCTTCCCCGATGACAGATTTTGCCAGCCGCGATTCAGAACTCCGCACCGTCAGCGATCCGGTCTGGAGAATTCTGACGGGCGCCGCCGCCTTTGGGGCCGGCGTGTTCGTCTGCGGCAGCGTGGGCTCGTATGCGCCGACCGATCCCAGCTGGAATGCCGCAACGGGCGCCGCTCTGCAGAATCTGTTCGGCGGCTCGGGCGCCGTGTTCGCCGACCTCGCGCGCCAGACGCTCGGCTGGTCCGGATGGATCGCTGGCGTGGCGCTGATGATCGGCGGGGCGATGCGGGCCGTGCTGGTAGGCCAGCCGCGCATCCGGCGCTGGCTCATCGGCGTGGTGGCGGTACCGCTTTCGGCCGGCTGTTTTGCGGCCTGGCCGGTGCCTGAAAGCTGGCCGCTCAGCGCAGGGCTCGGCGGCATGGCAGGCGACGGCCTGTTTTATCTATCAGTCTTGCCCTTCCGCGCGCTGATGTTGCCTACGCCTGAAACCTGGGCCGGCTTCCTGCTCGGCGGCGCGGCGCTCTGGGCTGCGATGTCGGCGCTCGGCTTCGGAAAGCGGGATGCGGTCCTTCTGCAGGAAACGGCGGCGCGCAGCGGGCGGCATGCGGCGCTCCAGGCTCGCGGGGCCGGGGGCCTCTTGATCCGCATCGGCCAGAAGTTCGCAACGCGGAAGGCGGAGCTTGTGCATGAAGATCGTGGAAGCCGTACATTGATCATCAAAGGCGACGAGGATTATGCCCCCGCCGCCCGCTACCTGCCGGCCGAAGATGACGACGAAGACACCTACGACGCCGGGTGGGAAGAGGATGAAGACGAGGACCAAGACGGCTATGAGGCCGCCAATGACATGGATGATGATTCACGCGCGCCGCGGCCCCGCTTCAGCCGGCCGAAAACTGCCCCGCGCCCATCGACCCCGCGCGTCGCCCAGACGGATCGCCGGCGCCTGTCGACGCGGCTGCCGTCCATCGACCTGCTGCAGGAGGCCGAGGAACGCCGCGAGACGGTTGACGAGGACGCGCTGATCGCCAAGGCTGCTAGGCTTGCCGAGGTGCTCAAGGAGTTTGGCATCCGTGGACGGATCAAGGAGGTCCGCCCCGGCCCGGTCATTACCCTGTTCGAAATGGAGCCGGCACCCGGCGTCAAATCTTCGCGCGTGATCTCCCTCGCCGACGATATCGCCCGGTCTATGAGCGCAGTCTCTGCCCGCGTCGCGGTCGTGCCCGGCAAGAACGCGATCGGCATTGAGCTGCCGAATGATGAGCGTGACACAGTATATCTCCGCTCGCTCCTTGAATCAGAGGCCTATTCCGGCGCCCGGGCCAGCCTGCCCATGGCGCTCGGCGAAGACATTGGCGGGCTTCCCACCGTGGTCGATCTTGCGAAGATGCCGCACCTTCTCATCGCCGGTACGACCGGGTCGGGCAAGTCGGTCGGCGTCAATGCGATGATCCTGTCGCTGCTCTACCGGCACACGCCGGAGCAGTGCCGCTTCATCATGATCGACCCGAAGAAGCTCGAACTATCCGTGTACGATAATATTCCGCACCTTCTGGCACCGGTGGTGACCGAGCCGGAGAAGGCCGTTAACGCTCTGAAATGGGC
>CAYPDA010000037.1:0-23753 GCA_964409375.1 uncultured Hyphomonas sp. | reverse complement strand
TGTGAACCTTCCGGATGAAATGCTTGATCATTTCCTCGGCGACTTCGAAGTCCGCAATGACGCCGTCGCGCATGGGGCGGATGGCCTCCATGTTCACAGGCGTCTTGCCGAGCATGTTCTTGGCCTGCTCGCCGACGGCATAGACGATCTTGCGGCCGCCCTGCGTCATATAGGCGACGACCGACGGCTCATCGAGCTGGACGCCCTGACCCTTGACATAGACAAGGGTGTTTGCGGTTCCGAGATCAATGGCCATGTCTGTGGACAACAGGCCGAGGAGGCTACCGATCATTCTGGTCTCAAGCTCTTTCTTATACGGTCCGAAGCGTTCCGTTCGGAGGTGCACGTATGTGTGATATCAGCCCCATACATCATGTGCCGTTAATGCCCCATTAAAGCAAGTGAGTGGGCTCAGTTCATCGGTACGAGTCGTTCCGTGTATTCGAATCTGCTTGTTTCAGGGCGATTACGGCGGTTGTGCTGCGACTGTCCCAGTTCCTTCATCACATTGACTGTACGATGCGTTCCCATCTGATTAACGCTTGGCGAAACTTTCTTCAGACTTCGGAATATTCATTTGAGGCTCCTGCCGGGTCTCTGGCGCCTGTGTGACCGGGTGATGAACGCGGCGTTCGGATTCGGGCAGACCAGCTTATGCAAATCTTCACCTGCAGCGCCGGGAGACCCCGCAGTGAAGTCCCTCCCAGCCCCTGATGCGGAACCTCGGCAAACCGGCCCTCCCCCGGCCGGCGCCTCACTCCCGGCGCTGCATCCTTCACCGTTCGGAACTCAGGCCGCCGTCACGAAGGTGGCGATGACTTTCTTGCGGCCGGTCTTTTCGAAATCGACGGTCAGCTTGTTGCCTTCCGTGATGGCGACGCGGCCATAGCCGAATTTGTCATGGAAGACGCGCGCGCCGACCGCATAGCCCGACGTGCCCGAGGCGGTGGCGGTGAGATCGCCCGCATCGCGGGGCGGGGCGCCGGTGGGCCGCGCCGCATTCTCCTTCAGCCGTTTCCAGCCGGGGCTCTGATAGTCGGAGCGCTCGCCGAGATCCTCGACCGTGCCGGTGAACGCGCCCGTTCCCGCTGGCAGGCCCGAATACCCCGTCTCTGAGACGGCATCGACATGTTCGGGCGGCAACTCGTCAATAAACCGGCTCGGCATCACGGCCTGCCAGCGGCCATAGATCTGCCGGTTGGCGACGAAGGAGATGTAGCAGCGCTCGCGCGCCCGGGTGATGCCGACATAGGCGAGGCGGCGTTCTTCCTCGAGGCCCTTGAGGCCGCTCTCGTCCAGGCTGCGGCGGGAGGGGAATACCTCCTCCTCCCAGCCGGGCAGGAACACGACCGGCCATTCGAGACCCTTCGCAGCATGCAGCGTCAGGATCTGGACCTGGTCCTCCCCTGCCCCGCCGGCCGCCACATCCATCACCAGCTCCACATGCTCGAGGAAACCGGCCAGGGTGCCGAATTCGCCCATGGCGCGGACGAGTTCCTTGAGGTTGTCGAGCCTTCCTTGCGCCTGCGGGCTGCGATCCTTCTGCAGCATGTCGGTATAGCCGGACTCTTCAAGGATCATCTCGGCGAGCTCGGTATGCGCCATGCCGCCGGCGAGCTTGCCGCGCCAGAGATCGATCTGATCGATAAAGGTGGTCAGGCCGCGCTTGGCGGGGCCTTTGATCTCGTCGGTCTGCAGCACCATTGGCGCGAGCGTGAAGAGGCTGCGCCCATCCGCGCGGGCTAAGGCCTGCAGCTTGGCCAGCGTCGAATCGCCGACGCCGCGCTTGGGCTCATTGACGACGCGCTCGAAGGCAAGGTCGTCATCTGGCGAGCGGATCAGGCGCAGATAGGCCATCGCATCGCGGATCTCTGCGCGCTCGAAGAAGCGCGGGCCGCCGATCACGCGGTAGGGGATACCCAAAAGAATGAACCGCTCCTCGAACGCCCGCATCTGCCAGGACGCGCGCACCAGCACGGCGCAGGCATCATGCCGTCCGCCAGCACGGACATGGCTCTCGATGTCGTCCGCGATCAGGCGGCTTTCCGCCTCCCCGTCCCAGAGGCCGCGGACCTTGACCTTTGCGGCGTCCGGATCGCTCGCCGCAGCGCTGTCATCGCCGACGAACAGCGTCTTGCCGAGGCGGCCGCGATTGTGCGCGATGACGCTGGAGGCGGCGGCGAGGATATGGTGCGTGGAGCGATAATTGCGCTCGAGCCGGACGACCCTGGCGCCGGGAAAATCCTTGTCGAAGCGCAGGATGTTGTCGACCTCCGCACCGCGCCAGCCATAGATCGACTGGTCGTCATCGCCAACGCAGCAGAGATTACGCGAACCCTGCGCGAGGAGGCGCAGCCAGAGGTATTGGGCAACGTTGGTATCCTGATACTCGTCGACCAGGATATAGCGAAATCGGTCGTGATATTCTTTCAGGATATCAGGGTGTTCCTGGAAGATCGTGATGTTGTGCATCAACAGGTCGCCGAAATCGCAGGCGTTCAGCACTTTCAGCCGCGCCTGATAGATCCGGTAGCAGTGGATGCCCTTGCCATTGCCGAACAGGGCCGCGTCTTCCACGGGCACCTTGTCCGGCGTCAGCGCCTTGTTCTTCCAGCCATCGATCAGCCCCGCGAGATAGCGCGGCGCCCAGCGTTTGGGGTCGAGACCCTCGGCCTGGACAATCTGCTTGCAGAGGCGGACCTGATCATCCGTGTCGAGGATTGTGAAGCTGGATTTGAGCCCGGCCAGTTCGGCATGCTTGCGCAGGATCTGCGCCGAGATCGAGTGGAAGGTACCAAGCCAGCGCAGCCCCTCCCCGGCATCGCCCAGCAGGTTCAGCGCGCGTTCGCGCATCTCGCGCGCGGCCTTGTTGGTGAAGGTCACCGTCAGCGTCTGCGACGGGTAAGCGAGGCGCGAGCCGATGATATGGGCGAGGCGCGAAGTCAGCACGCGGGTCTTGCCGGTGCCGGCGCCCGCCAGCACCAGGAGCGGGCCTTCGGTGTGCAGCACGGCTTCGCGCTGCTCGGGGTTCAGGCCGCTGAGATAGCCCGCATCCGCAGCGGGGGCGGGCGCACGAGCGGCCGCCATCTGGCTGATCGACAGGCGATTCGGATTGGAACTCATCAGGAACGTATAGCAGGGATTGGGCGCTGCGTTAGTCCGCGATGGCATTTCCGCGCCCAGGACTTCCGGGCGGACGCGCAAATCTCAAATGAACGAAATCAGCCCTAGCGCGTTACAAGCGAATGGATGACCCCCGCCTGACCCGCAGCCTCGAGATTGCCCTCGGGGTCACTGCTTCTCTCGCGGCCGCAACATTTATCCTCCTGCTGTTCATGACCCGCCCTGGCATCGGCACGCCGGTCACCAACTGGGCGCTGGGCGTATGGGGGCCGGAGGGGGCTTCGGTCAGCCGGGCGCACACCGGGTTTCCCCGCCTGACGAGGCTGGCTTTTCGGGACTTCGAGGCGCCGGAGACGGCTGAAATCGCCGGTGGAACGGTCCGGATGAACCTGCTGGGCTTCCTGCCGGGACTGAGCTGGATTTCACGGGCAGAGATGGAAGACGGATATGTCGCCCTCGCGCCCGACCAGGGAAACAATGGCGAAGCCTTCTCCTTGCGCAAACTGCGCCGCGTAATCGACGAAGTCGCGATCCGCGACATTGATGTGCGCTATACGCGCGGCAGCGGAACGACGGTGATCGCCATCAGCACGGCGTCGGGCTCCCTGCGCTCCGGCGCGCTCGTGATCGATGCTACCGGCGGCGGCTCGACGCTGCACTTTGACGGCAGCGCCCGGAGCTCCAGCCTGTCGACCCTCGCCGGCCGGCTGAACCTCACGGGCGACAATTTTGCGGACTTCGCCCGCCTTGCCGGTTTCGCCTCCCCCGATACCCCGCCTTATGACGCCGTCGCCGACATAAGTATCGGCGGCGCAGTCTGGACCTTCGAATTCCAGCCCGAAACCATGATCGGCGACAGCGATATCGCCGGCCCGCTGTCGATCGAGTTTGGCGGAGAAACGCCCATCATCGATGCCCGTCTGCGCTCGGCCAATCTCGACTTTGACGATCTCGGAATCGTCTTCGGCGTGCCCCTCGGCGTCGGCTCGAATGAGACCGCAAGCGAGCAGCAGGTGCGCGCCCGACGCGAATTGGACGCAAGCGGACGCCTGATCCCGAACGCCGTCATCGACTTCGCGCGGCTTGACGCCGTGGACGGAATTGTCACACTCGAGGCCGATCAGGTCAGCGACGCCATCTTCGACATTCGCGGGCTGAAGCTGGAATTCGAGATCGCGGGCCGGGTCGTGCGCGCGCCGGTAGTTGAGGTCAGCTTCGCGCAAGGGACGCTGTCATCCTATGTCACGATCGATGGGTCGCAATCGCCCGCTATGACCACGGCAGAGGGCGAGTTGAGCGGCGTGCCCTTCAGCAACCTCGCGGCGGAGCCTTATCTGCGGGGCACGGCCTATGGCGAGTTCAAGCTGGAAGCGCGCGGCGATGGGTTCCGGGAGGCCGCGTCCGGCCTGGACGGGCGCCTGTCGCTTTGGTCCGAGAACGCGGAACTGCTGGCCATCGTGGCAGAGGCGGCTGCCCTGGACATTTTCCAGACCTTGTCCCTCATCGATGAGCGAGACGGTGAAGAGACGTACACGCCGACCCGCTGCGCCGTGATCTCCCTGGCTTTCGAGAACGGAGTGGGGCGGACTGACCCGGCTGTGATCGACACGGAAGGCCGCCTCGTGCTGGTGACCGGCCAGATCGGCCTGCAGCAGGAGACCCTCGATCTCAGTGTCAGCTCCGAGTCAAAGGACGCGTCCTTGGGACGGCTATTGGTCGATGTCAGGATCGGCGGCACGTTCCGGTCGCCGGACATATCCGCGCTTGGCGCGGAGACCGTCCTGCAGCTCGGCATCGCCGCGGCGCTCGCCAGCGTCACCGGCGGCCTTGTAGCGCTGCCCTTTTTCGAGCTCGGAGACACGCAGGATGCACCATGTGCGACCATTGTCGCCCGCGCAGATACGGTCCGGGAGTAAGCAGGCGGCCGTCAAGCTGCCCCCTCCATACCGCGCCCTTCCGCTTTCCAGATGACCCGATTCCAGCCCATTCTGCGCTCTCAGGTCTGGGGGAACCGAAAGATGCAGACCGCGACCGATGAGGGAATCGAGTTTCGCTATTCACGCGGCGAGCGTTACGCGCTCGGCTTTGTCCTCGGCCTACTCTGGCTGATCCTGCTGATGATGGCTGGGCTTGCGGCCGAGCTCGTCTTCACCGGCGCCGCCGTGCTGGGCCTGTTCCTGCTGCTGATGGCCTTCTTCTTTGCCGCCCTCTGCCGGATCGTCATGCGCGATTTCTTCATGCGCAACAGCTGGCGCATCGCGCCCGGGCCGGTGAACGCCTGGTTTCAATTGCCGGTCTGGCGGGTGATGTTCGGGCCGGAGCCGAGCCTGTCGGGGCCCCTAGCTTATTCTGCCATCGCGGCCATCGAGTGGCGCGAAGAGGCGGCCAGCAGCCTAGGGCTCACCGCGATCAACCGGGTCTACGCCCTGCGGCTGAAATCCGGCGGGGTCATCATCCTCGGAGAGGACCGGCCGATCCCGCAGAGCGACGGCTATACACGCCTCGTCGGCGAAGCTGCGCGCGCGATTGCGAACAGAGCGAGCGTGCCCGTCAGGCAGCAGCCGATGGCGAAGAGAAAGAGCGGCTTCCTGACCCTCTGGGGCAATCAGCGACCACCCTGGCCGGAAGGCGGCGAGCCCGGATTGCTGAGCGAGGCAGACGAACGCCGGACGCGCCGCGATATGGCCATCGCCCAGCTCGTGCCGGTCGCCGCCTTCGCCGCTATCCTCCTGGCGCACCTGCTGGGCTGAGGCAGCGGGACCGTTCGCGGTCAGTCCTTCTTGAACGCGATCGTGACCTGGCCGATTTCTACGCCGAAGCGGGTGACATAGGCGCGGTTC
Organism: uncultured Hyphomonas sp.; assembly: GCA_964409375.1. GTDB lineage: Bacteria > Pseudomonadota > Alphaproteobacteria > Caulobacterales > Hyphomonadaceae > Hyphomonas. The sequence goes on along the minus strand of CAYPDA010000037.1, from coordinate 17,790 downwards.
AGAAGGACGCCATCCTCCATTAGGAACATCCAGTCATTAAAGCCGACATTCCAGACGGAGTCGCCGACCTTCAGGTCCACCTTGTAGCGCCAGTTGAACGCGTTGCCGGCGACGCGGCCCTCGGCATAGCCCGGCACATCGCCCGCCGTGCCGCGGTAGCGGCCGTTACCAAGGATGTCGATTTCCCAGACGCGGGTGTCGCGCTCGCCGTCATCATAGACGAAATCCTCAGTCAGCGTCAGGCGGTTGCCCTCAACCTCGCCGGTGATGTCGACCGTGAACTGGCGACGGACCTTGCCGAACCGGTCCTCGAACAGGCCGTAGGCGCGGATTTCGCCGAGGAAGTAGTCCTCCAGCACAAGCTGACGCGGCGCGTCCTGGAACTGGGCGAGCGTCGAGGAGGAGGCGCAGCCACTCATGGCAGCTGTGCCCAATCCGGCGGCGAGAATGGGCGCGAAGAGGCGTGTATGGCGCATGGGCGGGATCCGTGTTGAAACTGGTTCTCATCTCTACGCAGTCCGGCACAGTCTGGATTGGTTTTTGGGCTCAGATCAGTCGGAGCCCGACCAGTCTTTACGGATGACCTCATTCATGGCGTCGATGCTGAGCGGGTCCCTGCCCTCGCACTTCAGCTGGCCAAACACCGCCTGAATATTGCCCTCACGAGCAACTCGCAACGCGATCCGCCCATCTGGGAGAAGTTCGACGCTAAGTTCATCGCCGTGCTGCACACCAGGATGTTCCAGCGCATCCGGTGGAGGCGCCGCAGTTGCCTTGGTCATCCTGCGGACAATACCGCAAGAGGTCCGCTTTTGCGGAGCCCGTTTGAATCGGGACCGCGCCTCAATAAAGGGTCGCCAGCGCCTTCGCGTCATAGTCGGCGAGTTCGGAGACCCGGCCTTCCTTGACCTTGGTGGCCCATTCGGGGTCCTGCAGCAGCGCGCGGCCGACGCCGACCAGGTCGAACTCGCCCCGGTCGAGCCGGGCTTCGAGGTCGTCCATCGACCGTTGCGGAGCGCCCTGACCGGCGAACGCGTAGATGAAGTCGCCATTGAGGCCAACCGAACCGACGGTGATGGTCGGCAGCCCTGTGAGCTTCTTCGCCCAGCCGGCGCCGTTCAGGCCGTTCTCGCCGTCGATTTCCGGGAATTCCGGCTCCCAGTAGCGGCGCTGGGAAACGTGCAGACAATCCACGCCGGCATCAACGAACACCTTGAGGAAGGCCTCCAGCGCATCCGGCGTTTCGGCGAGGCGCGCGGCATAGTCCTGCTGCTTCCACTGCGAATAGCGCAGGATGATTGGATAGTCCGGCCCGACCTTGTTGCGGATTTCGCGGATGATGTCTCCGCCGAACGTCGCGCGCTCCGCGAGGGTCCCGCCATACTTGTCGGAGCGCTTGTTCATCGCGTCCCAGAAGAACTGGTCGATCAGATAGCCATGCGCGCCGTGAATCTCGAGCGTATCGAAGCCGAGCCGCTTGGCATCTGCAGCAGCGTCCGCATAGGCGATGACCATGTCATCAACCTCGGCGGTCGTCGGCTCTGGCAGCACCTGCTTGCCAGTATGGGTGACGCCCGAGGGGCTGTCGGTCGGCGCGTCCGGCTCCGGGCCCGTACCAGCCTTGCGGACCATGCCCTGGTGCCAGATCTGCGGCGCGATCCTACCTTCATTCTCATGAACCTTGGAGACGACATTGGCCCAGCCATTGAGCGCGTCTGGCTTGTAGAAGTTAGGAACATTGGGATCGTTGGACGAGCCGCCGCGGCGCACGGTGGTGCCCTCGGTGACGATCAGTCCGACATCAGCGGCGGCGCGGCGGGCGTAATAGTTCGCCACATCCTCGCCCGGCACGCCGCCCGGCGATTTGGAACGCGTCATCGGCGCCATCACGATCCGGTTTTTCAGCTCGAGATTTTTCAGCCGGAAGGGCGTGAACAGGGTGCGTGTCATGGGCGGTGTGTCCTTAAGTCAATCGCTGCGTGACGTGGGCGGCGCGTCCCGCCCCGTCAAGCATTGACGTCGGGGGCGGCTGGCGGCAAGCATAACTGTTTCGTGATGGGGGGATGAACTTGAAACACCTGCCAGCCATCACCATCGCCGCACTCATGCTCGCGGCCTGCCAGACGCCGGGCTATGAATATATGGCCCGCGCCGCGCCGACCTTTGCCGAAGCGCTGAACTATACCGATGTCTCGGTCGGCCGCTTTCGCGGGCCTGCCGGCGATGTGGCCGAGGAGGCGTTCGAGACGCTGATCTACAATGCGGAACTGAGCGGTATGCCCTGGTTCGCCGCGTCAGGCTCGGGTCAGCCGAAGGGCCTCTATGAGGGCGAGGTCTCGATCACCGGCTTTCGCCGCGAGACCAGCTTCCGGCGCGAGCGGCGCTGCATCAAGCATCGCGGCCTGTTCAATTGCGACCAGCATATTGTCATGGAGCTGCACTGCCCGAAGGATATCGTGGACGTCGCGGTGGCCGCCACGCTGATTGACTATGCCAGCGGCCGGCCGGTGTTCACGTCGCAGCATGGCGCCGCCGCCGAGCGCGAAGACTGTTACGATGTCGCCGAGTATCCCGATACCGGCCAGTCGACCGGCGCGTTCGGCGGCATCGTGCATGAGACGCTCGCCCTGCGGGATGCGCCGATCGGGCTGATCGCAGATGCCGTCTCCGCCGCGGTCCCGGCCTTCCGCTATGACATTGCCCCCTACATGACCACGATGCGCGCTGCGATCGTGGACAAGCCGCTGATCCCCGAAGAAGCGCATGATCCGCGCTTCGACGCCGCCGTGAAGGCGACGCGGCGCGGCGAGATCATCAACGCCTGCGCCGAGTGGCGCGAACTGGCGGTCAGCTATCCGCGCGCGCCGGCTGTCCTGCACAATTGGGGCGCCTGCACCGAGGCGCGCGGCGATCTTGAAGGCGCCCTCCAGCTCTATGCCGAAGCGGCAGAGATTGCGCGGGCCATCCCCATGCTGCGCGACCGGGACGCGCGGCCAATCTTCGAGGCGCTGACGCGCGTCTCCCGCGGGCGTTATGAGGAAGGTCTGATCGGACGGGCGCAGGCACCGGCAAGCTTCTAGCGCGGCGGCGCAGTCATCCCTGAAACAGGCCGAGCAATGGAATGCCGGCGGCGCTCGCCTCAGCTGCGATGCCCCAGAAAATGCCTGAGCCGAAGGCGGCAAAGGCAAAAGCGGCTTTGTGCATCACGCGCTTCAACATGAGGGCGGCATCCCTGACTGGTACAACTGCCCCATGTCCGTGCAAGCTGCGGGCCTGTCAATGCTTTTTTAACCATCCCCCCGCGGATCATCCTGCTTGTGCGCATCCGTCAGCCGGGCGAGCTTTTCGGCCTGCGCCGCCTCCAGCTGCTTGGCAGACTTGGCACGTCCGAACTTCGCGCGGTTTTCCTGCGCACGCTGTTCCTTCTCCGCCTTGGCTTTCGCCTTGCGGGCCTTGTTGAGATTGATCGGCGTGGTCATGCCCGCCATTTCAGGCCGCTTCGGTCGTCGGGTCAATCATCCGCCGGATCTCGGTAACCTTCGTAGCCGGAAAACCGCTCATCGCGGCATGCTTGTGGATCAGCGCCTCGTCCGCAGCCAGATAGACGCAGAAGGTCTTGTCGCCGGCCACATAGCTTTCCTGCCACTGAATATCGGGACCAAGCTGCTTCAGGACGCCATTGGATTGCTTCGCCGCTGCGCTGAGTTGCTCGCGTTCAAAACTGCCGACGGCGTGTATGTCCCGCTCGATGATGAATTTCTTGAGTGCCATGCTCGTCCCTCCTCCAGAGTATCCGGCATATTAACTTATCCGGCCGTCCGTCCCCAGCGGAATTTTTAGTCTGGTGCGATGCCCATCCCCCTGGCTCTTACCCGGCTGAACCATCGCCGAAAGCCGCCAGCCGCGCGTCCAGCCTGGCCTTCACCTCTGGCCACTCCTTTTCCAGAATGGAGAAGAACACCGTATTGCGCACGAACCCGTCCGGCAGGGTGCGGTGGTTGCGCAGCACGCCTTCGCGTTGGGCGCCGAGCTTCAGCACCCCGGCCTGCGAGCGCTGGTTGCGCTCATCGACCTGGAACTGAACACGCCGGGCGCCCCAGACCTCGAAGGCCTGACCGAGCAGCAGCCGCTTAGCCGACGGATTGACCACCGTGCCCTGCGCCTCCGGCGCATAGCAGGTCATGCCGATCTCGACGCTCTTGTTGGTCTCGTGCGGATCAAGATAGCTGGTGATGCCCAGGAAGGCGCCGCTTTCCGCATGCGTGACCGCAAAGGCGATCATGTTACCGATTTTCGTCCGTTGACGGATATTTTCGACCCAGTCCCCCACCCAGGCGCCCGGCCCACGAAAGGACCAGAGGCGAAAGATTTCCGGCGCCCGCGCCACAAGCGCATGCAACTCCAACCCATCCGCCTCCGGATCAAATGGCCGGAGGCGGATGAAGGCGCTCTCAAGCGTCAGCGGCCCGAGTGTCATTCCTTGTGCTGATCCCGCCATTGTTCCATGGCGAGGGAAATGGCGAAAGTCTCGCGGTATTTGGGACTGGAGGCCGGGCGCGGCGGACGCGACGCCGTCATCGCCATGATCTCGGCAAGCTTGTTGTGCGCCGCGCCGGACTGGCCGGCCCCAATATAAGCGTGCAGTTCGACTAGCGCCGAGGAGAGCGGGTCGTGCGCCCGGATGACGAAATAGGGCTCGTCATCGGCAAGCTTTGGCAGAACGTCGAACTGTGAGGGATTGGCTTTCGAGCCGATCGGGGATTTGGACATGGCCGGACCTTTCTGGGGAGCGAGGTGATTCTGTTCGCGCCACTTTAGCCCCGCCCCGCCCCGCCGTCAGCCGGGCATTGCGCATCCTCAGATGCCAAGGAACAGCCGGTTGATGGCATTCGCGACAGGGTATTCGTGCGTCGCGAGCGCAGTGACCTGCAGGCCGACCTCCCCTACAGGGATGGCCGCCATCTGCTCGGTCGCCAGCGCGACCTGCCTGCCGCCGAAATCGAAGACGGGGTTCAGCGTCGAGGCCACCGCGAACCTTTCCGTATCCAGCAAGGGCGCCGCGACAACGGAGCCCGCTTCCGCGATCAAGGGATGGCTCAGGACCAGCACCAACTGCTCGGGCCGGTTCTTCAGGGTGAATACCGCCAGGTAGTCCATGCTTCAGAACAGCCGGACGCCATCAGACCACAGCCCTTCTTCCTCGATCTGCCGGGCTTTCGCCTGAAGTGCGGCCTTATTCTCATCCGCCCAGCGCCGCATTTCCTCGGCCTGCGTCTCGAAGCGGATCGCCTCTTCGGCGACTGCCGACAGATTCACACCCACAGCCTTCGCCTTGGCGACCAGGGCCTCGTCGATCGTCACACTGACGCGGGTCTTTCGGGTCATCGCGGCCTCTGCATCGCATTCATACGCATACTATATGGGCATTCCACGTACACAGAAAGCCCGGAGCGCCCGGTCAGGCCGGATCCGGCCCTATCATTTTCTCGGGCCGCACGATCGCGTCGAAGTCTTCTTCCGAAATACCGAGCGCGAGCGCCTCGACCTTCAGTGTCGTGCCGTTCTTGTGCGCGGTCTTGGCCACCTTCGCGGCGAGATCGTAGCCGTATTTCTCCTTCAGCGGGGTGACCAGCATCAGCGAGTTTTCTAGGCCGCGTTGGATATTGTCGAGGCGCGGCACGATGCCGACCACACAATTCTCGGTGAACGACACGGCCGCATCCGCCAGCAGACGGACCGACTGGAGGAAATTGTAGGCCATCATCGGGTTGAACACGTTGAGTTCGAAATGGCCCTGCGATCCGGCAAAGCTGATCGCAGCATTATTGCCGTGAACATGCGCGCAGACTTGCGTCAGCGCTTCGCACTGGGTCGGGTTCACCTTGCCCGGCATGATCGATGAGCCGGGCTCATTCTCAGGCAGCGCCAACTCGCCAAGGCCGGAGCGCGGGCCGGATCCGAGGAAGCGGATATCATTGGCGATCTTAAAGCAGCTCATGGCGACCGTCGTCATCGCGCCATGCGTGAACACCATCGCATCATGCGCGGCGAGCGCCTCGAACTTATTGGGCGCGGACGTGAATTTCAGCCCCGTGATCTGGCTGATCTTGTCGGCCACCATCTCGGCAAAGCCTTCCGGCGAAGCGAGGCCTGTGCCCACCGCCGTGCCGCCCTGGGCCAGTTCCATCAGCATCGGCAGGGTCATCTCGATCCGCTGGATGCCGTTCTCGAGCTGTTTGGCATAGCCGGAGAATTCCTGGCCGAGCGTGATGGGCGTTGCGTCCTGAGTGTGCGTGCGGCCGATCTTGATGATGTCCTTCCAGGCCTGCGCCTTGTCGTTCAGCGCATTGTGCAGCTGCTGGAGCGCGGGGATCAGCCGGTGGACGACTTCCTCGGCGCAGGCGATGTGCATGGCAGTCGGGAACGTGTCGTTCGACGACTGGCTCATATTGACATGATCGTTCGGATGAACCGGCGCCTTGGAGCCGACCTTGCCGCCGAGGATCTCGATGGCGCGGTTGGAGATCACCTCGTTGGCATTCATGTTCGACTGGGTGCCCGAACCCGTCTGCCAGACGACGAGGGGGAAATGCGCGTCGAGCTTGCCCTCGATCACTTCATCCGCGGCCTGCACGATAGCCCGGCCAACCAGACGGTCCATCTTCTCCAGCGCCATGTTCACTTCGGCCGCCGCCTTCTTGACAATGCCGAGCCCGCGGATGATGGGCTTGGGCTGTTTCTCCCAGCCGATCTTGAAATTGCCCAGCGAACGCTGCGCCTGCGCGCCCCAATACTTGTCCGCCTCAACCTCGATGGGGCCAAACGTATCGGACTCGGTGCGGGTGGGGGTCTTGGCCATGGGGGGCTCCTGAAGCGCGGCTGCTGTATCGCCGCGCGGTCTAGCCCCCCATCCCGGCCCCATCAAGCCGCGAAAGTTCCTAAAGGGCGGCGCAAGTTCATGCCCGGGTTGGTCAGGATCCGCTCGTCGAGGCCTTCCCCAATTCGCTTCGTTGGACTAGTCGCATCCCATGAACTCAGACTGGATCCAATCCGGCAAAGTCCGCGCGCGCATCACGGCAGGTGGGGCACTCGAAGTGACGTGCACGGGCCTCACGACACAGACGAAATACTACAAGACCCTGCTCAAGGAATTCTTCCGCAAGGATTTCCCGCGCCTGCGCCCCGGCTATGGCGACTATTCCGTCCACATAGTGATGGAACATCTGGGCGAGGCGCCGTGGATGGACCTCGACAATCTGGCAAAGGCCCTGCTCGATTCGCTGTGCGGCAATGTCTTCGAGGACGACCGCCAGGTGGCGCGGCTGCTGGTCGAGCGGCGCGGCGCGGAGCAGGACGGCATCTGGATGCTGGCGGAGCCGATGGAGGGGTAGGTCCTTACCTCCCATTGCTTCGCAGTGGGCCCCTCCGCTCCCGCAAGGGGTAGAGGGGATCAACCGCACCACTTAACCCCTCTCCCGTCAAGTGGGAGAGGAGGGGCCCGCGCCCGCAAGGGCGTGGGAGGTGAGGGCCTTCTAAACCTCCACCACCAGCCGCTCGATCCCCCGGAAGAACGGCAGCGTCCGCCAGACGAGCGGCTCTTGGCCCAGCTTCAGGTCAGGCCAGCGCCCGAAAATCTTCAGATAGACATGCCGCGCCTCGATACGCGCCAGCGGCGCGCCGATGCAGATATGCGGGCCGCCGCCGAAGGCCATATGGGACGCGCGCTTCTGGGTGATGTCGAACACTTCCGGCGCCTCGAAGGCGTCCGGGTCGCGGTTTGCCCCGGCGAGCGACATCCAGACCGGCTGGGCAGTCCTCATGGGGCAGCCCGCCACCGCCCGGTCCTCCGACACGATCCGCGACGTCACCGACACCGGCGCCTCATAGCGCAGCACTTCCTCCACCGCCTGGCCCGCGAGCCCCGGATTCCGCTTCAGCGCCGCCAGTTGATCCGGATGCGTCAGCAGCAGCCAGATGCCATTGCCGATGAGGTCCGTCGTCGTCAGATTGCCGCCGACGAGCAGCGCCTGAAGGTTCGTGCGCAGCTCCTCATCCGCCATGTCCGCCTGCCCGGCGGCCTGCAGCTGCACCATGTCGGAGACGAGATCATCCTGCGGCGCGGCCCGGCGCGCGGCGATCAGCTCCGAGAAATAGGCGTCCAGCGCCGCCCCGCCCCGTTCGAGTGCCGCATCCTCCTCTGGCGTGCGCACAGGATTGAGGCCGAGAATCACCTCCTCCGACCACTGACGGAAGTTTTCCAGCCGCGCCTCGTCCACGCCGAGGATGCGCGCGATCACCAGCACCGGCACCGGCACGGCAATCTCCGACATCAGGTCGAACGGGCCGGAGGCGGGCGCCGCCTCAATCACAGCATCGATCATCGCCTCGATTTCGGGCCGCATCCGGTTGATCCGGGCATAGAAGGCCCTGGCCAGTGGCTGGCGGATGCGGGCATGGTCCGGATCATCAAGGAAGAGGATGCTGGGGCGGCGCTCGCGCTCCTCGGCAAAGCGCGCAGAGAGTGAGCCCGCTTCCGCCTTCGAGGGATGGCGAACAAACGTGCGGTCGTTCACCGTCTCGCGCACATCGGCGTAGCGCGACAGCAGCCAGACTTTCGCCGCCTCATCGCGAAAGACGGGGCAGGTCTCGCGCACCGCCTTGAGCAGCGGATGTGGGTTTTCCCGCGCGGCGGGATTGAAGGCCGAAAGTTCGATGATGGAATGGATGACGCCGGGCGGCGCCTGATCGTCTGCCATAGTCTCCTCCCCGGAGCTTTTCTATTGGCACGATGATAGCCGATTTTTCACGGGCTGGCGTCCCGTATCGTTGGGGCATCTACAGCCGCCGGAACGCCATCGGGATCGCAGTCGCCGTCGCGCGGGCGACCAGCGCGCCGTCTGCGTCGAAACAGTCCGCCTCCATGAAGGCGGCGGACTTGCCGAGCTTCAGGAGGCGCGCCTCGACGCTTGCCGGGCCAGGCATCAGGCGTTTCAGGAAGCTTGTCTTCATCTCCAGCGTCGGCGCTGTCATCGTGACATTGGACGCGATAATCACCGCCGTGCTCATGGCTTCGTCCAGCATCGCGGTGATGAAGCCGCCCTGCACCGCGCCGGTAGGATTGGCAAAGGCAGGCGAGACATCGAACGTCATCCGCACCCATTGCTCTTCCTGGTTCAGCGCCGTCAGGCGCATTCCGAGCGTGTCCGAACAGGGCGGGCGTTTTTTCGAATCCTGGAAGCGCGCGAGCATCGCGGCGTCGGATACGCGGGCCTTATCTGGTTTTGCGCTCAACTCGCCAGCGCCCCGCGCTTACTTGCGCCGGTAGGCGTCGAGATTGACGACCGTCTCGCCCGGCGGGGTATCGGAGGCCACCGGGCCAGCCCCAGCCGGAGCCGGTTCGATCACGCCGGCATCCCTAGCCGCCGCCTCGAAGGCGAGGCCGAAATTCACGGATGGATCAACGAACCGCGTCAACGCGGCCAGCGGGATCGACAGATGCTGCGGCACGCCGTTGAATTTCAGCACGATCTCGAAGTGCGCGTCATGCACTTCCAGGTCCCAGTACTGGTGCTGGATCACGATGGTCATCTCTTCAGGGAAGCGCTGCATCAGGTGATCGGCAATCTTCACGCCCGGCGCGCGGGTGCGGAAGGAGATGTAGAAGTGATGGTCGCCAGGAAGGCCGCCGCTGGATTTGCCGCGGCGCAGCGCCTCGCGCACGAGGCCGCGCATGGCGGCCTGGGATAGCGCTTCGTAGCCGATATAGTCCGTCATGACTTTGCGCCTTGCCCCGTTCTTGTTGCGGCTCTCAAACTAAGCCCGCGGCGCAAACGCCGCAACGGGCTTCGCACAATGGGCGAGGATTTAATTTCACCTCGCGCTTTTGCGCACACACCGGGCAGCTACAGGGCAAGGCTGGCCAAGGCTGCGCGGCAGGCTTAAACTTTCCACAGACAAAACAGGGGAGCATGCCATGAAGATGCCGGAGACAGGACGCGTTTGGGACCATGTACGCGCCGAGATGGTCGCGCGCGGCGCGGGCGATGTCGCCTGGCGCGATGGCAGGACGGCGGTCTATGTCTTCAATGCGGGGGAGGACATTCACACCCTGCAACACGAGGCATACGGCCTCTACATGGCGGAAAACGGCCTTGGCCCCCTCGCCTTCCCCTCGCTTGCGCAGATGGAGAAGGAGGTCATCGCCATGGCGCTGGACCTGCTGAACGCCCCCGAAGCCGCCGCCGGAGCCATGACATCCGGCGGCACCGATTCGATCACCATGGCCCTGAAGGCCGCGCGCGACTTTGCCCGGGCCAATGGCAAACCGCGTGAAGGCCAGAACATCGTCCTCGCCCGCTCGGCGCATCTCGCCTTCGACAAGGCGGCGCATCTGATGGACATTGAGATCCGCCGCGTGCCTCTTGAAGACGATGGAAGCTTCAAGGCAGACCCTGCGGCCATGGCCGCCGCCATCGATGCTGCAACGCTGATGATCGTCGGCTCAGCGCCCAACTTTCCCCACGGCATCATCGACCCCATCGCGGAGCTTGGCAAAGTCGCTCAGGCGGCCGGTGTCTGGCTGCATGTCGATGCCTGTGTCGGCGGCTATTTCGCGCCCTTCGCACGGATGAACGGCGTGCCCGTGCCGGATTTCGACTTCGCCGTTCCGGCCGTGAAATCCATGAGTGCAGACCTGCACAAATACGGCTACTGCGCCAAGGGCGCTTCGACCGTGCTGTTTCGCTCCGAGGCACTTTACAAGCACATGCCCTTCTCGATGCGGGACTGGTCCGGCGCGCCGATGAAGACACCGACTTTAGCGGGGACCAGACCGGGCGGCGCCATCTCGGCAGCCTGGGCGGTGATGAATGTGCTGGGCGTCGCAGGCTACCGCGAGAAGCAGGGCCTCGTTTGCGAGACCCGCGCGCGGATGGAGATCGGAGTCAGAGCGCTCGGCTTCGAGGTGCTCGGCCAGCCCCTCCTCGGCCTATTGGCCTTCCGCCATCCGGAGGCAGACACGCTCGCGCTCTACAGCGCCATGCGCCAGCGCGGCTGGTTCACCTCGATCACCGCCGAGCCCTCGAGCCTGCACCTGATGCTCTCGCCCAAACATGCCGAAGTGGCAGACGCCTATCTCGCAGACCTCGCGGCGAGCCTCGACGATGTCCGCGCGGGCGTCGCCGCCCCGAAAGCCGAAGCGCGCTATTCCTGAGCCGCCCGGCATTGACCCGCCTGCAGATCACATGTTCCAATCATTGCCTCGCGCTGCGCACCGCGCGCACGGCAGAAATGTAGACTAGAAATGGGGACAATCATGAAATCAGTACTTTTCGCAGCCGCGTTCGCCGGCACATTCGTCTTTACGGCGTGCGGCCAGGGCGGCACCGACGGCACGGACATCACGTCGAAATCTTCGTCCGGCGCCATCGGCGCGGCATATGTGAACGAAATGACCCGGATCGCCGACGCCCTCGACACGGTCAACGACGAGGCAACCGCCCGCCGCGCCGCCACCGAGATCCGCAAGGCCGCCGACGGGCTCGAGAACATGCAGGAAGAACTCGGCGATGTTTCCGGCATGCGAGCCATGCAGATCTTCGGCAGCAACTATCAGGAACTGATGACCGCGCAGACCCGGATGATGGGGGCGATGATCCGGATCCAGTCGGAGAACCCCGAGCTGATGGAGTTCATCAGCGACGAGATGGACCGGCTGAACGACTAGCGCGTGGCCGGACAGCGTCCGCCGGTCACCCGCTTCACAACAGCCGGGTCGCCATCGGTCTCAGCGGCCTCCAGCCCGAGCGCGCAGGCGATCATCAGATAGACGTTCACATTCTCGAACGCCGCCGGTGTCTCGCCTTCCGGGAAGATCGGCCCGGCGCCGATGAAGGTTGCCTGCATCATCGGCTCCTGGCTGTCATAGCCGTGGAAGCCTGGGATCGGCGGACGCCAGCCGCCGACATTCGCCGCACGCAGTGTGTAAGGCGGATCAGCCAGCACGAACAGGTCCGGCCCGCGGGTCGGATGGTCGAAACGGAAATGCGCCGGCATCTCGCCGCGCCGCCAGACCTTCACATTCGGGTGGAAATCGCTAAGCGCCTCGTACGCCTCGTCGAGGGCCGGGCCCTCGCCGTAAAGCTGAATGGACGGCTGGGCCGAGCCACCGAACGCGCCGGCAAATTGCGGCGAGCTGATCTGGCTGTGGTCGATTAACTCGCCGATATCCAGGATCTTCGCGGTGTCGATCACAGCCATGCCATGATCCGACACGATGAAGATCGTGGTCGTCTCCAGCAAACCGCGCGCCTCAAGGCCCGCCACCAGCTGACCGACATAGCCGTCCACCTCGGCGACAGCGGCTTCAGTCTCCGGTGCATCCGGCCCGAAATAATGCCCCGCCGTATCGACCCGGTCGAAATACACCGCCGCAAAGCGCGGGCGCATGTCTTGCGGGCCGTCATACCAGGCGAGCACCTCGTCGACGCGGTCCTGATAGGGCTTCTCGTGATCATACGGCGTCCAGCGCGTCGGGCGCATCCCCTGATGCGTCGTCTCCGAGCCGAGCCAGAACATGATCGAGGCGGAAAGCCCCTGCTTCTCCGCCGTGATCCAGATCGGCTCGCCCTGCCACCAGCGGCTCTCGGTCGGCCCGGTCGCGCGGTCGAAGATCTCGTCCGCTTCGGCGTCATACGGCGCATTCGCCACCATCCCGTGCTTCTCAGGGTAAAGGCCGGTGGCGATCGAATAGAAGTTCACGAAGGTGACGCTCGGCATCACCGGGATCATCGCCTCGGCGTTGACACCGCGCGCGGCCAGCGCCTCGAGGTTCGGCGTCTCCCAGCGAGCGACCATGTCCGGATGCAGGCCGTCGAGCCCGATCAGCAGAACATTCTGTGCGGGTTCGGCTTCCTCTGCGGCAGGCATGGCGGCCAGTGGCGCACCTGATCTGTCGGGCGCTATGTGCGAACAGGCCACGAGCCATCCTGCCGTGATTACGATTGCCGTGAGGCGTGCGAGGCTCTGCATGGCGCTCTCCTTCTGCCGGGTAGTTTGTCTTGTCGGTCCTGCGGCGCTTTAGACCCCGATTATATCGGTGATGTGAAGAGCGATGCGGCGAAAAGATTTCGAAAGGGGATGACGCGCAGCCAAACTGCCCTAAACAGAACGCCATGTTTCATGACCAGACCGGGAGATCCTCATGACCCGCCTTCCCATCCGCCTGCTGTCTTCAGCGGCGATTGCTCTTGTCCTCGCCGCCTGCGCCACCGCGCCGGCCACCACCCCCGCCCCCGCTCCGGAAACGGCAGCCCCTGAGGCCGCCCCCGCCACCAGGGAGCGCATGACGCGCGGCAACCTGGTGACGGAAGGCATTCCCGAAATCCCCGCCGAAGTCTCCGAACGCATGTCAGCCTATGAGAATGTGCGCGGCCACGGCTTCCAGGACTGGACCGGCGAAGGCGGCATCCTGATCTCGACCCGCTTCGGCAATGTCAGTCAGATCCATGAAGTCCGCACCCCCGGCGGCGCCCGCCGCCAGCTCACCTTCTTCGAGGAGCCCGTCGCTTCCGCCAGCGTAAGCCCCGCGGGCGGCGCCTTCCTGTTCGGGCGCGACCGCGGCGGCGACGAATACTTTCAGGGCTACCGCTTCGATCTCGCCACAGGCCAGATAAATGCCTTCACCGAGCCTGGCACCCGCAATGGCTCCGCCCTCTGGGCGCCGGACGGTTCTGTCGCCGCCTGGGCGCGCACGAATCCGGGCGACCCGAACAATGACATCATCATCGGCAATCCGGCCGACCGTTCGAGCACCCGCGTAGCCCTCGAAGGCGACGGCGCCATCGGCCCGGTCGGCTGGTCGCAGGATGGATCGAAGCTGCTCCTGCAGCGCTACATCTCCATCGCCGAAAGCAAGCTGTTCACGCTAGATGTCGCGACCGGCGAAATCACTGAGATCAATGCAGGCGACACCGTCGCCTATTCGGGCGCGGAACTCCTCGCCGACGGCTCGGTGCTGACCGCCACCGACAAGGATGACGAGTTCACAAACCTCGTCCGCATCGCGCCGGACGGCACGATCACCAACTATACCGCCGACATCGACTGGGGCGTCTCCGACTGGACCCTGTCACCCGATGGCGCCACGGTCGCGCTGACCATCAACGAAGGCGGCCTCGGCACGATCCGTCTGGTGGACGTCGAAACCCGCGTGGTCCGCCCCGGCCCGACCCTGCCCGTGGGCATTGCCTCCGGCCTCGTCTTCTCGCCAACCGGCAGCCATATCGGTTTCACCTTCAATGCGGCCAACAGCCCTGCAGACGCCTGGTCGTTCGATGTGGCGACCCTGAATCTGACCCGCTGGACCGAGGCCGAAACCGGCGGCATCAATCCGGATATCTTCGTGGAGCCGGAACTCTTCACCTATCCGAACGATATCGGCATGGACATTCCGGCCTTCATCTACAAGCCCGAAGGCCCTGGCCCTCACCCGGTCATCATCTCGATCCATGGCGGCCCGGAAGCGCAGGCGCGCCCGGGCTTCAGCTCCGTATTCCAGTACTGGGTGAATGAGCTTGGCCTCGCCGTCGCCGTGCCGAACGTGCGCGGCTCGGCCGGCTACGGCAAGACCTATGTGTCGCTGGACAATGCGACCGAGCGTAAGCGTTCGGTCGAGGATATTGGCGCCCTGCTCGACTGGATTGCCACCGAGCCTGACCTCGATGCCGACCGCGTCATCGTCTATGGCGGCTCGTATGGGGGATACATGGTGCTCGCCTCGATGATCGATTATGGCGACCGGCTCGCCGGCGGGGTCAACATCGTCGGCATCTCGGACTTCAAGACCTTCCTGGAGAATACCGAGGGCTATCGCCGCGACCTGCGCCGCGCCGAATATGGCGATGAGCGCGACCCAGAGATTGCCGCCTTCTTCGACGAGATCTCGCCCCTGCGCAATGCCGACCGGATCAACAAGCCGATCTTCATCATCCATGGCTATAACGACCCGCGTGTTCCGTACACAGAAGCAGAGCAGATCCTCGAAGCCGTCAAGGCCAATGGCGTGAAGTCCTGGTTCCTGATGGCGATGGATGAGGGCCACGGCTTCCGAAAGCTCGCAAACCGCGCCGCCCAGCGCGAAGCCGAGACGATGTTCCTCAAGGAAGTCCTCGGCCTCGACTGAACCGACAGCCAGCCCCGCTCACCCACGCGCAGGCGGGGGCCTAGAGCGGGGCCAGCCTGACTCAATGCTCCAGCACGTCCTTGACCCACGGGCCGTAGGGCGAATTACCGAGCATCGCCAGCTGAGCCTCATTAGTCGCCTGATTGATGCCAAGTTGCGGCCGGTTGCCGGGATGGACCGCCACACGCAAAGGCCGCGTGCCGCGGGGCATGGCGATGATCTCCGCAATCTTGTTCGGAATGTCGGCCGGATCGGTTGATCCGCCACCGCCGCCCTCGCCCATGCCGGCCGTCAGTTCCGGATAGGCCGCCAGCAGCTCTGACGGCGTGCGATCTCGAAGCGCAGCCGTGAGCGCATTGCGGTTGCGCCAGATCTCGGTCGGATAACCGCCCGGCTGAATCACCGTCACTTCGACGCCGTGCGGCACGAGTTCATAGGCCATCGCCTCGCTCATCGCTTCCAGCGCAAACTTGGTCGGCGAATAGTGGCCCGAACCAGGAATAACGAGCCGGCCCAGCTGCGACGAGATCTGGAAGATCTGTCCCTGCCCGGTCTCGCGCATCGCCGGCAGTACGGCCAGCGCCATCCGGTGCGGACCGAACGTGTTGGTCTCGAAGGCAAGCAGCGTCGCCTCCATGTCCTGCAGCTCTATCGGCCCGCTGAGGCCGATGCCGGCATTGTTGATCAGCACGTCCAGCGTGCCGCCCGTTCGCTCAAGCACCACGCCGACCCCTGCCGTGACGCTGTCATCCGACGTCACATCAATCTCGACCACCTCGATGGCGAGGTTCTCGGCCTCTGCCAGCGCCGTAAGTTCAGCGGCTTCCGGCCGCGGCAGGTTGCGCATGCTCGCAAACACCCTCGCGCCGAGCCGCGCATAGATCTCCGCCCCGATCCGGCCGAAGCCGGAAGAAGCGCCCGTGATCAGGATTGTCTTGCCCGCCAGCGGCCCCAAGCCATCAATCTGGGCGCTCGTCTCGCCCAGCGCCTGCGGCGCCTGGCCCATCGAGCCGAGCACTGCCGCCGATCCGCCCAGCATCTGCCGGCGGTTCACACCCCGTTTCGCCATATCCGTATCCTTGTCTGCTTATCGCGTGATCAGGATAGGCATTCAGCGGGAGAAGACAAACAAAACCGGCTTCAGCGCCGCGAGGGTGCCCGCCCGGCCCGGCGGTGCGGGAAGTGCAGCGTTGTCTCGATGATCGGTCGGCCGGTCATGTCGGTCGGGGTCGAGATGATCTGGGTCGTCATCATGTCCTCGGTCAGTTCAAGGTGCATGAAGCCCCATACCGGGCCCTTGGACCAGAGATTCGTCAGCTGCGGGTTATTGGCACTCTGGTGCGCCATGAACTGCGGATGCAGCGGCCGCCATTTCGCTCCGGCGCCGGACACCAGCATCGGCAGCGGCGTACGCGCTGTGCCCATTACCGCCGAGCAGTCATCCGTGTACGCCTCAAGAATGTGGTCATCCCCCGCGATATAGGCGTCCGCATGCGCGCACAGCGCCGGCATCAGCAGCGCGCGCAGGGCATGCGCCTTCTCGAACTTCGTGCCGCCGCCCGACCAGAGCGCATGATGGCCCACCACGATCTTCCAGCGCGCAGTGGAGGCGGCCAGTTCGCGCTCCAGCCAGCCGACTATTTCGCGCTCGGCGTCATTCGCCGGCAGATAATGATCAGCCCGTGTCTCGACCTCAGACTCGATGCGCGCCTCGCGGCCGTCCGCATCAAGATTGTCTTCGTACACGGTGGTGCTGGCGAGCAGCACTTCGGTGTCGATGACGAAGATGTCGACAAAGCCCTCGAAACCCGGCGGGGTCGCCTTGTAGAAGATGTTCGGCATGGTGAAGTTCGGATGCTGGTCGAGATATTCGACCTGCGCAAACGTTGCTTCGCGCGAGATGCGCCAGTCATGATTGCCGATCATCGTATAGATCGAGAAATTCTCCGTCCCTTCGCCCAACTTGCCATAGGGACGGTCGAGCATGTCCTCGAAGCGCCGCGCATCGCTGACCCCGTCCGCGCCCAGCGTCGCGCCGTCCGGATAGACATTGTCGCCCAGCATCACCGCGAAGTCGCAGCCTTGTGTCTTGCAGGTCTCGTCCGCAGCCATCGCGACGGGCCAGAGCCCGCTCTGCGGCATGAAACCGCCGAGCGCCGTCTCGAACACCGGCGGCGCAGGCGTGAACCCTTCAAGGCTCGGATTGCGCTCCAGCCAGTCTTCGGCTTCCAGCGCATAGAAGTCATTCAGCGTGCGCGGCGGCAGGTCTTCCTCGTCGCGCGGCTCATAATAGGGGATGTAGCCTGTATCACCGATGGCTGTGAAGCGCGCAACACGCGGCTCCGACTGGGCCTCTGCCGGTGCGGTGGTGGCGCAGGCGCCAAGCATCATGGCCATGGCCAGAGCGGTGAAACTCTTGTGCATGATGACGCCTCTCCCCTCTTTTTCAGACACCCCGGCCTACACGGCCAGCATGACAGAATTGTCTCAGGGCTGTCGCAAAAAACGATCGGAAAAACGGGGCTGGGCGCCATGCAGCGAGATCACATAAAGCAGGATTAGGTGGGGGCTTCTGTTGCCAGGCGCCCCCGGGCCCCGCCTCCGGGTCT